>CAUTTS010000006.1:0-44005 GCA_963541465.1 uncultured Selenomonas sp. | reverse complement strand
CTAACGAAAAGCGGGCGAAAAAGATACGTCAAGATGGCTGTGCCGAATTTATCAGCGATTCCTTAAATACAATCCAATCGCTATTATAGGGCATGACACGTTGTTTGACAACCGAAAATGCGCAATAGAGAAACAGTATTGCTTTTCTTTATATGAGAATAAATATTATTCTTTTCTCTTTATTTGACTTTTTGACGAAACAAATGCTATACTGTCTCCAACAAAGGAGGGATTCCCATGTCAATCTTAAACAATATAGCACACGCAGAGGTGCTCACGCTCAAGGATCAGGTCACCTATGCAGACGGACAGGTTGTCAGCAAGACGCTCGTCCAGAATAAAGGTCTTGGCATCACACTCTTTGCCTTCGCCAAGGGCGAGGGCATCAGCACTCATGAATCCAAGGGAGATGCGTTCGTCACAGCGCTCGACGGCGCAGGCATCATCACCATCGACGGTGAGAAGTACGAACTCCACGCCGGTGAGAGCATCGTCATGCCCGCCAACCACCCGCACTCCGTCTATGCAGCAAAGGATGTGCCGTTCAAGATGCTTCTCGTCGTCGCATTCCCCGAAGCTTAGGGAATCACTGATTCACGAAAATAGAGCTGCATTTTATTTTGCAGTTCTATTTTTTTGCCGCTCCTGCATAAAGGCACGCGGCGACGTGTGTATATATTTCTTGAATACACTGCAAAAATTCTTATAGTCGCCAAATCCATTCGCCTCGGCAACCTCGTAAACGCGATATTTTCCAGATACCAACTGACTCACTGCCTTATGCAGGCGCTCCCGCGTCAGTGCCTCGAGGAATGTCTGACCCGTCGTCTCCTTGAACTTGCGGCTGAGATAGCTCGCACTCACACCAGCTTCCTCCGCCAGCTGTTCAATGCTGAGTTTTTCATGATAATCGCTGCGAATACGCTCCATCGCATGGCGGACATAGGGGTTCAGCCCATCATCCGAAAAATATCGAGCCCAATCAAGCCCTTCCAACAGCGGCGTTGACTGTGTTTGTTCTTTGCCGTGCTCTGCTAGGCGATGCAGAAGCACTGCTAGTTCTTCCTCGTTGACCGGTTTCAGTAAATAATCTGCGGCGTGGAGTTCAATCGCCTTTTTTGCATAGTCGAACTCCGCATAGCTCGTGAGGAAGATGAGCTGCGGCAGAATCCCCTCATCGCGTGCGTGCTCTGCCATCGCGATCCCGTCCATACGCGGCATACGGATGTCCGTCAAGAGGATGTCTGGATGCGTTGTACGCAGCAGCTCCAGCCCAGCCGCACCGTCGGCAGCATCACCGACGACAACGCAGTCCATCGCCGCCCAGTCAATGGTACATACCAGCCCCTTACGAATGATCTCCTCGTCCTCGACAATCAGCACACGCTGCATTTTCTTCACCTCCGCTGCGCCGAATCGGCAGCACCATCTCCACCCGCGTACCGCCTGCTCTATGGCACGAAATATGCACACCATATCCCGTGCCATAGAGCAGGCGAATCCGACGGTCGATATTGTAGAGCCCCGTATGCACGGAGCGGTTCTCCCCCTCCGCCATCATCGTCTGCAGACGGTGCAGCGTTTCTGCATCCATCCCCAGCCCTCTGTCCTCAATGACAATATGCAGCTGCTCTGCCTCCATGGTCATCCACGACGCGATCTCTATGTTCCCCTCTGCATCCGCACCATAGTGGATGGCATTTTCCACAACGGGCTGAAGGAGCAGCTTCGGGACGAGGCAAGTCCCTGCCCCTTCTTCCATCTCCTGTCGATAGGAAAAACGCGTCCCAAAACGCAGCCGCTGAATCTCAATATAGTGTTCCAGATGGCAGAGATCCTCGGTGAGCGTCACCTGCCGCACACGATTGTCGATGCTGTAGCGCAGGAGTGCCGAAAGGGCAGAAATCATATGCACGGCATTGCCGGGGGCGAGCTTCGTCATGAACTTGATATTCTCAAGCGTGTTAAAGAGAAAGTGCGGATTGAACTGTGACTCAAGCTGGCGTAGTTCCGAGATAACTCCGGCGCGCGCCTCTTCCTCGTTCTCACGCATCAGGCGGACGAGACTCTCCGCCATGCGGTTATAGGCGGCGGCGATCTCCTCAAACTCATTCTCTGAGCGGATCACAAGTCTCCTCTGCAGATCGCCGTGGCGCACCGCGCGAAACGCATCCACGATTTCGCTGACCGCCTGTGTCTTGTTGCGCGTCTCACGGCGCACACTGACGACAATCAGTGGCAGCATGAGCAAAAAGACGCCGAGAAGAATCGCCGCCCCCGTTGCAAATTGAGCAATTCGACTGCCGAGCGGCAAAAGCGCATAGATGGTAAATCCCCCATCCAATGCCTCAGATGCCGCATAATAGTGCTGCCCATTCACACGAACCAGCCCCGTTTCGCCGTCCAATGCGGGCACGATTTTTTGAAAAGCACTGTCCCGCAGTGCGGGCATTGTGACAAAGGGAGCACGTTCTGCACGGTCGGCAATGACGAAGTGCACCTTCTCCCCCGTCTGCAAATGCTGCCCAAGTTCCCGCGCGGGCACGACAAAGACGGCATAGCCTTCGATCGTCGATGCGGCATCCCCCGCGCTAGGAGCATAGCGAACGGCCTGCCCGACAACATAGTCCCAATCCTGCGCGCCGTTTGGGACAAACTCCGCCACGCTCCCCTCCTGCTGCTCCATGCGCAAGAGTACGCCCCAGTGGATTGACGGAGGCAGAAGATATGGCGGAACCACTTGCTCTGTGGAAAAGAGAACATGTCGCTCCGCGTCTAGGAGGAAGAAATGCGGCTGTGTACCATAGCGATTGAGCTGTGCGTAGATGCGCTCCATCGCGGCACTTCGCCCATTTCCGTCCGCATGGAATCCATCGAGTCCGCCCGCTGCGATCGCGGCGGCACGTTCCTCGTAGTCCTGCGTCAGCTCCGTAAAGATTGCCCCTGTCGCCCGTACCTCCTCCTCCGTGTGGGCGGCGACATTCCGATGCCAGTAGAATGCCGCCAGCAACAGACAAATCACCGTAATGAGCACAACGGGTACAATGGCATACAGAAGGAGTGCGCTGCGCACCTCATCTTGAAATTTTCGCACGCACTCCCTCCTCACACAGCATACAGAATTATTAACACCCGACTCTATTATACCAAATTTGGACAAAAACAAAAATACCGAGGTATTGCGCCTCGGTATCTTTATCATCACACAGCGTTTACTGGACGCTCGTAAAGATGTCCTTGAACTTGTCCAGCCACGACTTCTTGTTCTTCTCGACAACCTGCTCATTATCATCAATGATCTTGATCTGATCCTTCGGCAGGAGTCCGACCGGCGGATCTACATCATCACGCACGGAGCGGCGATGGAGCTGCGAGGCGATGATGCTCTGTGCCTCTTTGCTCGTGATGAAGTCGATGAACTTCTTCGCGTTCTCCATGTGCTTTGCATTCTTGATAATATAGATGCCGTCCGGCTTTGAGATAACGCCTTCCTTCATGTAGACAAGCTTGACGGGAGCACCGTCGGCAACGTATTTCGCACCGCCCTCTTCAAAGGTCAGACCGACAGCGTACTCACCGTCAGCAACGCCCTTGTAGACCGCAGACGAACCGGAGAGGAGCTTGCCGTCCAGATTGCGGCAGAGCTTCTCCACATAGTCCCAGCCCTTGTCCGGGTCGCCGTTCCCCATCGCATAGAGCATATTGATGAGATGCTCATAGGAGGACGAGGACTTCGACGGATCGGCAAACGCGATCTTGCCCTTGAGGGCAGGGTTCAGCAGATCCTCATAGCCCTCAACCTTCACATCGCCGATGAGGTTCGTATTGATCATGATAACGCTCGGAATATCCGTAAAGCGCGTCATCGGACCCTCGGTGTTCTTGAATGCGGGCTGAATGTGATCCTCGTTCACCGAGGTATAGTTCTCAAAGAGCGCCGCCTTCGGCTTCATCGTATTGAGCGAGCCGCCCCAGAAAATATCCCCGAGAGGATTTGCCTTTTCGGACTCGACGCGCTTTAAGAGCTCGCCCGTACCAGCGGCGATGACCTCCACCTTCACACCGCTCTCTTTCTCAAACTCCTCGACAAGAGGGTTGATGAAGGCAAGCGGATGCGGGCAGTAGATGACGAGACTGTTGTCATCCGCCTTTGCCGCCTGCTTCTCACCACCGCTCCCGCCGCCGCAGCCGCTGAGTGCGGTGCCGAGGACGAGGGATGCCGCAACGGCGGCAATCACCTTTTTGAATCGCATGAGATGACCTCCTTTGACAAAACTGCCAAACCTATAACATCATCGGGAACGTGCCCGAAAAAAACATTAGAGGGTAACGTCGCGGCTGCCCGACACGCGGAAGAAGATCAGCATCGCGGCGATCGTCGTGAGCGTCAGGATCGTCGAGAGTGCCGCCGCCGTACCGTAGCTGGCACGAATGACCTCCGTGTAGATGGCGACCGACATGGTCTTGGTCGCGCCCGTGAAGAGGATGACCGAGGAACTGAGCTCATTGATCGCCGTAATCCACGAGAGGATCGCGCCGCTCATGACACCCGGGAGCATCATCACCGCCGTCACCTTAAAGAAGGTTTTCAGCGGGGACGCACCAAGGCTGATGGATGCCTCCTCGATGCTCGGGCTGATCTGATAGAGAATCGCCGAACTCGAGCGCAGAGTATACGGGAGGCGACGGATCACGAGAGAAATGATGATGATGAGTGCCGTCCCCGAGAGGAGCAGCGGTTCTTCATTGAACGCGAGGAGCAGCGTGATACCGAGAACAGAGCCCGGAATGATGTACGGGAACATCGTCAGCGTATCGATGATGTCCGTGAGCAGGCTCTTGCGCCGCGTTGTCAGATAGGCGACCGTCATGCCAAGGAATACGATGATGAGGATGGCCGCCGTACTGTAAAGATAGGTGTTCGAGATCGCCGTCCCCAGACTGCTGAAGATCGTCGTATAGCTCTCAAGCGAGTAGCCGCCCGTAAAAACCGCACCATTTGTCTCTAGGAATGAGGTGTAGACAACGACGATCTGCGGGATGAGCGACAGCGCGACGAGCAGATAGATGGCGGCGTGCATCAGTACATTTCGTGCACCGTGCAGCTCTTTTACCGCAATCGGTCGCAGGGAGCTCATCGTAAACGACTTGCGGCTCACCACATACTTTTGCAGCAGGAAGATCGTCGAAGTGATAACGACCATGATCGCCGCCATCGCTGCCGCGAAATTCGCCTGGTCGCCGACCTCGTTGATGAACTCCGAGTAGATCATGACAGGCATGACGTTGAATCCCTCACCGATCAGCATCGGCGTGCCGAAGTCCGCCATCGCATTCATGAACACCATGAGTGCCCCTGCGAGAATGGTCGGTGTGATGAGCGGTACAATGACCGTCGCCACTTTGCGGATGCCGCTGCAGCCAAGACTCTCTGCCGCCTCCACCAAGGCCGCATCGATACTCTTCATCGCACCGGCGGCATAAAGGTAGATGAATGGATAGAGCTTCAGCGTCAGTACGAGCAGAATGCCTGTAAAGCCGTAGATCGATGGGAACTCATAGTGGAACGTCGTCTGCAGCCACTGTGTCAGAATGCCGCTACGCCCGCCGATGAGAATCCATGAGTACGCGCCGATGAAGGGCGGCGAGAGCAGCGAGATGATGATGCAGATCTCGAGTGCCGTCTTGCCGCGCACACGGAAGAGTGTCATACAGTACGCGAGTGCCGTTCCGATTACGATGGCAAGCACCGTCACGCAGGCCGTCACGCTGAAACTGTTGATCATCGACTGATAGTAATATTTTCGCTCAAAGAAATGTGTGAAGTGCTCAAGCGTGAACTCCCCCGTTACGGCATCCTGAAACGCTGAGATAAAGAGGGAAAAGAGCGGATAGATGAGGAAGAGTCCGAACACGGCAATCGACAGAGCCGTGATGCCCGTCCAGAAGTCGAGGCGCACGCCATACTTACTCATAGCGCACCACATCCTTCAAAATATTGCGTGAGCCGTCTGCCGTAAAGACATTGACACGCTTTGCATTGGGGCGCAGACAAACCGTATCCCCAACCTCCAGTTGCTGCTCGGCATGGCCGAGATCCTGTGAGAACTCGATGGACGCCTGATGCGGCAGGATCATCTCATCGGCGAAGCCGAGGCTGTAGTTGATGTACTTGCCGAGGAACACCTTTGTGCGCACCTCACACGAAAGTCCTTCGGACTGAATAGACAGTTCCTCTGGGCGCACGGAGACGACAACCTCCATTCCGTCCTCTGCCGCATCCTCGATGCCCTCCATGGGCATCTCCCAGCCATTGCGGAAGACGACGCTCGTCTTCTCTCCCGCCCGCTTCACCGTGGCACGGAAGAGATTGGAGTGCCCGATGAAGGTCGAGACAAAGATGTTCCACGGGCGCTCGTAGATGGTCTGCGGACGCGCCGTCTGCTGGATCTCGCCCTTGTTCATGACAGCGATGCGGTCAGAGATCGAGAGTGCCTCCTCCTGATCATGTGTGACATAGACTGTCGTGATACCGACCTGTTTCTGTACCGCGCGGATCGCGGAACGCATCTCCACGCGCAGCTTTGCATCGAGATTGGAAAGCGGTTCATCCATGAGCAGTACGCTCGGGTGAATGACGATGGCGCGGGCAAGTGCAACGCGCTGCTGCTGACCGCCTGAGAGACGTTCAGGAAGGCGATCCTGATAGTCCGTGATCTGTACTACGTCGAGGATTTTATCGACGCGCTCCTTCATCTCCGCCTTTGGCACCTTACGCAGCTTTAGCCCATATTCTACGTTCTCCCGCACGGTGAGATGCGGGAAGATCGCATAGCTCTGGAACACCATGCCGATGTTGCGCTGATGCGCGGGAATGTCATTGATGCGCTTCTCGTTGAAGCAGATGTCGCCACCCTCGATGCTGTTGAATCCTGCGATCATGCGCAGAAGCGTCGTCTTGCCGCAGCCTGAGGGACCAAGCAGCGTAAAAAACTCTCCATTTCGGATATGCTCCGTGATCCCCGGGATAATCGTGAGATCACCGTATTTCTTGACGGCATTCTCGATCTCTATCGCTACGCTCATTTCCACTCCTCCAATCGAAAATACGCACGATCACACTATATTTATTTAATTGTATGTATTATACAAATATTTGCGGTAGAATAATATCCTTAAAACTGCAAAAATATCCGAAAAACTGAACAAACAAAAACAGCCCATCCTCGCGAATGAGCTGCAGCGCATTGAAAGCTATACTACCGTCCTCGACGGAACGATCCCCCGCCGCGGTACGTATTGACAACGCAGGTGAATACTTGTCCGCACATCGGACACTGAATCACATGGTCGATGATGTCATCCACCCAACATCCATCTTTTTTCTCTTCCCCGAGAGGGCAGGTTTCCTCCACGAGGATAAAGCCCTTGTCGGCGATCAATCGTTTCATCTGCTCAATCGTTTGCTCGTACTGCCGCGGAGAGGAGAAATAAGGCACTTCCTCGACCTCTGAGCAATGACCGCACACATTCATTCCTCCCGGTGAAATCTACTGCGTCAGGATAGCTTCTGCGGCCGCCATCACACCGAGCGCGGCGTGCTCGAACGTCAGCCCGCCCTGCAGATAGATGCAGTACGGTGGACGCATGGGGCCATCAGCACTCAACTCGATCGACGCGCCCTGCACGAATGTCCCTGCCGCCATGATGATCTGATCGGTATAACCCGGCATATCCCACGGCTCTGGTGCGGCAAACGCATCGACCGGGGACATCGCCTGAATGGCGCGTGCAAACGCCTTCATCCGCTCCGCATCCCCGAGCTCAATCGCCTGGATGATATCGCCGCGCACCTCGTCAAAACGTGGAAACGTACGGCAGCCCAGCCCCTCAAAGATACCGGCGGCAAAGACCGCTCCCTTGAGTGCCTGTGCCACAACATGGGGAGCAAGAAACAGCCCCTGAAAGAGGAGGCGATTCGAGATGAGACTCGCACCGAGTTCATCGCCCATGCCCGGTGCAGTGAGACGGTAGGATGCCATCTCGACGAGGTCACTGCGCCCTGCGATATAGCCTCCCGTCGGGGCAAGTCCACCGCCGGGATTCTTGATGAGAGACCCCGCCATGATGTCCACATCCGCTATTGCCGTCGGCTCCTCCGTCTCCACGAACTCGCCGTAGCAGTTATCCACAAAGACAATGCAGTTGGGATTCGCCGCCTTGACGCGTGCGCTGACGGCACGGATATCTGCGATACTGAGAGGCTGACGCTCGCTGTAGCCGCGCGAGCGCTGAACGAGTGCCACCTTCGTCTCGGGCGTCACGATACGTGCGATGCCGTCCAGATCCACGTCCCCCTCATGCATGGGCAGTTCATCGTAGGAGACACCGAACTCCTTCAGCGATCCGCAGCTTTCATGTGCCCACCCGATCACCGTCTGCATCGTATCGTAGGGTGTGCCCGTGATGGAGACGAGGCGGTCATCGGGACGGAGAATCCCGAACAACACCGTCGCGAGAGCATGCGTCCCCGAGACGAACTGCGTCCGCACGAGAGCACGCTCCGCACCAAAGACGCGCGCGTAGAGCTCATCCAGTTTCTCGCGCCCGAGATCGCTGTACGCATAGCCCGCACTCACGTTAAAATGCGCATCGGAGACACGGGATTCCCGCATCGCATCGAGCACCTTCTTCGTGTTCTCTTCCGCAACTGCATCCATGCGCTCAAACGCACTGCGCGCGCGTGCCAGTACATCTGCCCGCAGACTGCTCAGTTCATCTCTCTGCACAATGTCCTCCCGTTTCCATCATCCGCGATTTTCCTCCTGCTCCCTCGCCCATTGTTCCGCTGTAAGATGCAGATAGCGCACGAGATGCAGCTCCAGCCGCTGCTCCAGTTCCTCCAGATCGGACGCATCGAAGTCATAACTCACATAGGGCATTCCTGCCACGTGGTACTCGCCGAAGAACTCATTGCGATAGCAGTTATAATAGATTCCGACGTCATTTCCCTTGGCAAAGTCCACATAGTCGATGATGATGAAGGAACCGTTCGTCAGCTGTGCCGGAGCCGCAGGTCGGACGAAGAGCGAAAATCCCTCCATCTCCTCGGCAAGAGCTGCTCCATACGCCCACGTACGAATCGCATCACACACGGGAGCAAGCTCTTGCGTCGCCAGTGCTTCCGCATGCAGCTCTGCCGTCACACGCGGCAGATTCCGTGTGAGCTCCCGCCCGAACGTCTCCAAATCCCCACAGACAAAGGAGGGCAGGGCAAAACTTACAACTCCGACGGCAACACGCACCTTGTAGGTCTTTGTGCCGCTGTCATAGAAGCCAACGATCGCACGGTGCTCGGCAGGCGCATCATAGCGAAAGAAATCATACCGCCCCTCATGCTCCTGCCGCATTGAGGAGAGCGTAAACCCATCCAATTCCTTCGGCAGTGTATCGAGCACGGTCCACGCCGCAAGTGCCTCGTCTACTTCCTTCGTAAACTCCTCCACCATCGTACGCGCCCGTTACTTGCCCGTACGACCGCGCTTCGTCATGGGGATTCCCTTGGCGCAGAGCGGGCAGTGCTCGGGCGTATAGGTCTCCACATCCATCGTGAGGAGGGCGGTCGCAGGCACATCGCCAAATGTCGCCTTGCCGCCGCTGCGGTCAACGAGCATCGAGACCGCCACAGGGACAGCGCCCGCCGCCTTCACCACGTCGATCACCTCTTTAATCGAGCCGCCCGTCGTCACAATATCCTCGACAATCAGCACGCGCTCACCCTCACGCAGGGAGAAGCCGCGGCGGAATGTCATCTTGCCGTCCACGCGCTCCGTGAAGATGGCACGGGTTCCGAGTGCCTTTCCCGTCTCATGCGCAAGCAGGATGCCGCCCGTCACGGGACCGACGACCGTCTCAATCCGCGCATCCTTGAACTTCTCCGCCATCGCCTCACAGAGCTGCTGCGTATACTGCGGATGCTGCAGCACGTTAAACTTCTCCACATAGTGCGGACTGTGCAACCCCGACGTCAGCAGAAAATGCCCGTCCATAATCGCGCCCGTCTGAACCAGCAGTGCGCGCACCTCATCCTGCGTCATCATATCTCCTCCAACTCCTTCAAAACAGCCTCTGCGGCCGCACGTGGGTCCTCCGCCGCATAGATGGCACGCCCCACCACGATCTGCGACGAACCGGCGCGAAGTGCCGCCGCCGGGGTCATCACCCTGCGCTGATCGTCATGCGCCGCACCAGCGGGGCGAATCCCCGGAGTCACAATCCAAAAATTATGGCCGCAGGCACGTCGAATCTCCTCCGCCTCCACAGGGGATGCAACGACACCATCCAGCCCCGCCTCCTGCGCCAGCGATGCACGGCGCAGCACGGCATCCGCGACGGTTCCCGTATGACCAAGCCCCGTCCAGTCCTCCGCATCCATACTCGTGAGCACCGTCACACCGATCAGCTTCGGACAGGGGACGCCCTCCTCCTCTGCCCCACGGTGCAGTGCCTCTGCTGCTGTCCGCATCATGCGCAGACCGCCCGCCGTATGGACATTCAAAATATCGGGACGCAGACGCAGCAGAGAGCAGAGTCCGCCTGCTACAGTATTCGGTATATCGTGCAGCTTTAGATCGAGGAATACCTTCTTTCCCTCTCCTTTCAGCCACATGACAACGTCACCGCCGAGCGCATAGAAGAGCTCCATGCCAACCTTGTAGTAAGAAACACTGTCCCCCAACTGTCCGACCAGTCTCTCTACAGCCTCGCGTGTATGGACATCCAGTGCAGCAATCAGCCGTTCATCTGCCATCATATCACTCCTCCACAATCCGCACCTGCTCATATCCCCTACGATCCTGCACTCGTAAAAGGCGCACGTGCAGTCCTGTACGATAGCGCAAGACAGGTTCAGCCTCAGCCGTCAGTGACGAAAGGACGAGCTCCCCGCACGCCCCATCTGCGGCAGAGCTCTGGCCTGCTGCATCGATGACCTCGGCAAAAAGCAGACGTCCATCGAGATGAATGCCCGCACCATCATCATCGCTGCATCCAATCAGCACCCCCATCGAGGCACGTGTAAAAATGTGCGTATGACGCGCTCCCATGCGCTTTATCATCCGGCACGTACGCTCCTGCGCACATGGGTGTGCACCGATGGAGATCAGCCGATAGAGAGCAGTCGTCTCCCATGTCTCTTCGAGCAGAGGAAGGTCCTGCTCCCATGCGATCACCGTATCGGGGACAACGGCATCCATGAGCCGCACAGCATCTGCCGCCGAGGCACAGGGAAGAACCGTCGCGCCGAGCCCATCGAGCGCATATTGGAGATCGAGTGTGCGGCTGTCCGCAGCATTCCCGACGAGCAGCACCGTACTCGCACGGTGCACGCCGCAGGTGCGAAGCATATCTGTCGCTGCCTGCACCTGCCGTGCCACATCCCCCTGCGTATAGCAATGCACCTGCCCGCCCATATCGGCGGTATCCCGCAGCACACTCACGCGCATAAGCCCCGATAAGGGCAGCGTAAGCATGAAAAAAGGGGCGTTCGCCCCCTCCTCTGCCACAGCATCCAAGAACGGAAGCCGCGCCATATCTGCGAAATCCTTCACGTCAGCATGGGTCACACCGGCGCGTGCGAATGCGTCACGGTATGCCGCTGACTTTTCCTCTGCCCACTTGACCTCACGCAGGAGCAACGCGCACCGCTGTTCCCGCGTGAGCTGCGGTGCACCGCTCATGACTCGAGCGGCCGCTGATAGAAAAACGGCTGAAAGCTCGTATAGCCCATCTTGCGGAAGTTGAGAATCGACTCCGTCGCACCGACGAAGAGAATGCCGCCCGGTTTCAGTGCCTCAAAGAAGTGACGATAGAGCTGCTCCTTTGCCTCATCCGTGAAATAGATAACCACATTGCGGCAGAGAATGAGATCGAAGCCCGTCTCGAACTTATCCTGCAGGAGATTGTGTCGCTTGAACTCGATCATGCTCTTGATTTCCTTCTTGACGGCATAGTGGTCGCCGTCCACGACATCAAAGTACTTGCGGCGACGCTCGGGCGCCATGCTCTTGATCTCGTCCGCCGTATAGACGCCGCGCTTCGCCTTCGCCAGAATCTCGATATCGAGATCAGAGGCAAGAATACGGTGACGCGTCCCGGGCGTCATCTCCTTCATAATGATGGCAAGCGAGTACGGCTCCGCGCCGATGGAGCAGCCTGCGCTCCAAATATTGAGCTTCGACGAGCGTTTTAGGAGGTCAGGGATGACATCCGTCTCGAGCTTGCCGAATTTCTCCGGCGTGCGGAAAAACTCCGACACGTTGATTGTCAGATACTCGATAAACGCAGCAAAATCATCCTTGTTTCCGCACACATGGTCAAAGTACTCGCTGCACTCCTTGTAACCGGCACGCGTAATCAGATTGTTGATGCGGCGCTTCATCTGCGGTTCTTTGTAGAGATCCAGATCGATCTCCGTCTTTGCCTTGAGCTTTTGCTTGAAAAGCTCCCAATCGCGATCCTCCGACATAACGTCCTCCCGTTCTAGCTCTCTCTCGATCTGCTCCCGTCCGAATCACTGTATCGTAAAGACGCGGCGCGACTGCTTCTCTGCCAGCTTCGGCAGGATCACATGAAGAATGCCCGCCTCATAGGAAACGGATACATCCGCATCGTTTACATCGTCGATGAGGAAAGAGCGCTCAAAAGCCCCCGTTCTGCGCTCGTGGCAGAGATAGCGCGTCTCTGGAACATCGGCTGCACTGCGCTCCGCCTTGATCTTCAGCCGGCCGTCCTCACTGTACGACACCTCGATCGCATCCTTGGAGAAGCCCGGCAACTCGGCAAAGATCTCGTACTGCGTCTCCGCATCGATCACATCGACACGAAACGGAAAGAGCACACCGCCGACCTTGTCCAACGGATTGAAGGAATGTTCCATCACCGTATCCAACGCCTTGCTCAGCATCTCCTGCCCCTTCTCAGCATTCTCCTTCAAATTAAATGGCAATGGACGAAACATAACAGCCACCTCCGACCTTATAACGTACCAATCTACCGTATTATTATAGCAATAACCCGCTTTTTTTTCAATATGGCACATACGCATAAGAATAGGGTCATTCGACGAAAAACAGGAGCTTCGTCCCCCCTATAGAGGTTTCTCTTCCTCGTAAAACATTGATGCCGTGTGATAAGAAACGTAGGCATACAAAAAGGAGTGACATAACATCACTCCTTCAGAACTCTATCGAGTTATGCGATCAAACGATCAGTCCGTCACCGTCTCGTCACCCTCGGATGCGCTCTCCGCCGCATACTTCTTGACGTCAGCACTGTCTGCATCACGCTTTGCCTTCGTGATGGAGAGGGAGATGCGCTTGCGCTTCGTGTCGATGCGGAGCACCTTGACCACAACGACGTCACCCGTGTGGACTGCCTCGTCCGCACGCTCGATGCGCTTCTCGGCGAGCTCGCCCATCGGGATCAGACCATCAAAGCCCGGCTCGATTTCCATGAATGCACCAAAGTCGGTCAGCTTGATGATCTTGCCTTCGATGAAGTCGCCCTCTGCGTACTTCTCTGCCTTTTCGACCCACGGATCCGGAAGGGTATCCTTGACCGAGAGAGAGATACGCTTCGCGTCGCGATCCACACTCTTTACGTAGACGTCGAGCTCCTGCCCAACCTCGAGTACCTCTGACGGATGCTTGACGCGATGCCAAGCGAGGTCAGAGATATGTGCCAGACCATCCACACCGCCGATGTCGATGAAGGCTCCGTAGTCCACGAGACGCTTGACCGTACCACGCACGACCTGCTCCGGCTCGATGGCAGAGAACACAGCCTCTTCCTTCTCCGCGCGGTCACGCTCGAGCAGCTTACGGCGCGAAAGGACGAGACGGCGCTTCTGCACGTCGATCTCGATGATCTCCGCCTCAACCGTCTGATCAACGTAGACCGAGAGATCCTTCACGAAGTGAAGCTCCATCTGGGAGGCAGGAATGAAGCCGCGCAGTCCCATGACGTAGGCGACAAGTCCGCCCTTGACCTCTTTGGCGACCTTCGCCTCGACGGTCTCGCCCTTCTCCTTGATGACCTCGATGTCCTTCCATGCGGCCATCTTGTCAGCTTCGACCTTCGAAAGGCTGCCGCCGTTATCGCCGCCGAGAGACTTGATGTAGACATCAATCTCATCGCCGACCTTCACGACGTCGCGTGCATCGTCCGGCGCAGGAACGGCAAGATCCCTCTTGGAGACAGGAATTTCCTGCTTGTAGCCAATATCCACATACGCCTCATCGCGGGATACCTGGACAACAACCCCTTTGACCACGGTGCGCTCTTGGATATCGGGCATATCTTCCTGTTCCAAAAGTTCCTTCATGCTCTGCTCTGACACTGTTTAAAAACCTCCTTGATAATCCAGTCCGGTGTAGAAGCACCGGCTGTAATACCAATTTTATTAATATGATTCAACCAATCAGACCGCAGTTCATCTGCTGTCTCAATGTGATAGGTTCGACATTTTTCACTGCACAGCTGCGCGAGTCGCGTCGTGTTCGCACTGTTCTTCCCGCCGACGACAATCATCGCATCCACACGTCCTGCCAGTTCAATCGCCGCCGACTGACGCATATCCGTCGCCGTGCAGATCGTACGCAAGATCTTGATGTCGCGCGACTTATCCAGAAGAACAGACGCGATGCGCCGAAAGCGATCACTCGAAAACGTTGTCTGACAGACGACGCCGAGCTTCCCAAAGGTTGGCAGCGCTGCTGCCTCCTCCTCACTCTCAATAATGTGTGCCCGCTGTGCTGTCCACTCGAAGATACTCTTGACCTCCGGGTGATTTTTTTCGCCGATGATGACGACGGTATAGCCCTCCTCCGAGAGCTGCTTTGCCGAAAGCTGTGCCTTCTTGACGTGCGGACAGGTTGCATCCACAAGATTTAGACCGCGCTGCTTCGCCTGTTCATACACCGCTGGACCCACGCCATGCGAACGGATGATGACCGTCCCATCCTGCATCTCGTCCAGTGTGCTGACCGTGCCGACGCCCTCCTCTTTCAGGCGTTCCACCATCTGCGGATTATGGATGATCGGACCGAGTGTACTGGATGTCCCATCGGGGGAAGCGTTCTCTCTGGCGATCTCAATGGCGCGTTTGACGCCGTAACCGCAGCCGAGATGTTCCGCTAAAATAACCTCCATAGACCTCTCCAACACATACCGAAATACACGGCGACTCTTATCCCACTCACACAATCTGTTTAACAGTATAACACGGCTATCGCGGGCGTGCAAATAAATTTTTTCAATTCGCGCAAAAACTTTGACGTACTGTTTAATTCCACGTGATCGTGGTGACGATTGCCTCCACTGCCTCAACGGAAACCGGCTCCTCAAAGGAGAGGGAGAATGTATACCCGCCGCGCGACCAAAGAGCAAGACGAACCATCCGCCCCGTCCCCTTGACGCGGATGTACTGCCGTCCGGCCTGAACGACCTGGTTCACTTCGTACGCCGTGCTGTCACCGCTGATATCTGCATTCCCCGCCGCCATGCGGAAGAGTATCTCCTTGCCGTCGCTGTTGCGATAAAAGATTTCGGCGAGGCTTTTGTCGATGACGATAACATTCTTCTGTGCATAGCCCACAGGAAGGAGGGTCGGTGTGTAGACCGGTAGTCCTGCCACTGCCCATGCATCGCGGACGCTCGGATACTCCACGAGCGGCGACGGCATTCCGACCATCGGCTCTGCACCGACGGCCGTCGGCATTGCCTCCGCCGCTGCGGAAAACGCTGCACACGAGGCAATCAGCCCAACCATCATCAGACGTTTTACATGATTGTACTTCATCAAGACCTCATTTCTATTTCAAAGGATCACTGCGTATTATAGGAATCGCTGATAAAATGAGGTCTGCCAGATTGACGTAGATTTTTTGTCCGATTGAGGCAGCAAACCGGACGCATAGCGAGGGCTATGTGGAGGATTTGCTAACGAAAAGCGGGCGAAAAAGATACGTCAAGATGGCTGTGCCGAATTTATCAGTGCTTCCTATAACTGCTTCAACTCTTTCTTCTTCGTCGCTGCGCCCGCGAGCATCGTACGGGCATTCGCAAGTGCCGCCCACGTAACATCATCGCCCGATGCCATGCGTGCGATCTCGCGGACACGCTCCTTCTCACTGAGCGGCTCGACGCGCGTCACTGTCGCTCCGTCGACGACGGATTTTGCAATATAGAGATGCACATCCGCCATGCAGGCGATCTGCGGCAAATGCGTGATGCAGAGCACCTGCTTATACTGCGCGACGAACGCAATCCGTTCTGCGACCATCTGCGCAGTGCGTCCGCCGATCCCGGTGTCGATTTCATCAAACACCATGCTTGTCCCATCGGTATCCCGTGCCGCAACGATAGACTTGATAGCAAGTGCGATGCGCGAGAGTTCACCGCCCGAGGCGATTTTCTCCAGAGGCTTTTCCGCCTCGCCGACATTTACGGAAAACAGCATCGTGAGACGATCTGCACCACGGGTTGTATACTGCTCCTCCGGCGTGACAACAATGTGAAAACGTGCCTGCTTCATGCCAAGTCCCTGCAACTCCCGTTCAATCTTCGCGGAGAGCGCCGCACCGACCTTCTGCCGTTGTTTCGTCAGCTCCACGGCGCACTGTTCCATGCGTTGACGCAGCCTTGCAATCGCCGCATCCAGTTCCTCTATGTCCATATCATAGCGTTCGGCGGAGGATATCTCTGTGCGCAGTGCTTCGAGGCGCGCTAGGACAGCAGAAATGCTGCCGCCGTATTTTTTCTTAAGGCGCTCGATCACATCCATGCGCAGCTGAATCTTGTCCAACGAGGCGGGATCTGCGTCAATGCCCTCTAGGTAGTCCCGCACCTCATAGGATGCCTCCTGCAGGGAGATATACGCTTCCTCGATCATCGCCTGCGCCCCCGCAAGGCTCTCATCGTAGCGCGCGATCTCCTCCAGCGCATGTGTGACACGCGATAGTGCCGTCAGGACGGCAGCCCCCTCCTCTGTATCCTCACTGAGGAGATTGCTCGCCTCGGCAGCGTGCTCCACCAAGCGTTCCGCATGGGAGAGACGGCGAATCTCCGTCTCGAGTTCCTCATCCTCTCCCTCGGTGAGTTCTGCCTCTGCGATCTCCTGCTCCTGCCAGCGTAGCATATCCAGACGCTCGGCGATCTCCGCATTTTCCTCCGTACGCGTCTCGCGCTCTTTCGTCCGTGCCTTCCAGTCCCGATAGACCTCCTGATAGGCACGTAGGCACTCCGCGAGATCGGCATCGCCGCCTTCGAGAAGGCTACGCTGCGCCTCCTCACGCAGGAGTGCCAAGTTCTCGTTCTGTCCATGGATGTCCACGAGATGCGGCGCAAGTTTTTTGAGAAACGTCAGCGTCACATGGGCACCGTTGACAAGAATGGAGCTTTTCCCCGCACGCGATACCTTGCGTACGATGATCAGCTCATCATCGCATTCGACCTCCTGCGCGGCGAGTAATGCGGACACAGCAGAGTTTTCCTCGATGGAAAAAACAGCCTCCACACGCAGAAAATCACAACCACTGCGTATGACGTCGGCAGGGACACGCTGGCCGAGGATTGCCCCCAGTGCACCAATCAGAATGGACTTGCCAGCACCGGTTTCACCCGTGAGGATGTTCAGTCCTGTGCCGAACTCGACGCTCACCTCTTCCAAAAGGGCAAAATTCTGAATCCGTAGGCTGTGCAACACCACACATCCCTCCTTTCAGTGCATGAGTTTTTGAATGCGTGCAGCAATATCCTCCGCTACCTCCTTCGGGCGAATGAGCACGAAAATATGGTCGTCGCCCGCAATCGTTCCGATGACCTCCGACCATGCCGATGCGTCGAGTGCAGAGGCCACCGTTCCCGCTGCCCCCGGTGCAGTGCGCACGACGACAATGTTCTCACTGAAATCACAGCTCTGCACATTGTCCTTGAAGACACGACGCATGCGTGTCTCGGAAAAACGCTGTCCCTCCTGCGGCGCGACAGCATAGCGATAGCGTCCACCGCCTGCTGGCACCTTGATGAGCAGGAGTTCCTTGATGTCCCGCGAGATCGTCGCCTGCGTGACGTGCACATGGCGCGCACAGAGTGCTGCCGCTAGTGCCTCCTGTGTCTCGATGATTTCTTCACGGATGATCTGTTTGATGAGGTCGTGACGACGACGTTTCATTCCGCTCTCTCCTAGCAGTTTCTCCAGAGTTTTGTCCGCAGCGTCTGATAGTAGTCTTTGTCCTCAAATTTGATGATGCCTGCCCGCACGTCGGAACAGCGCACCGTTACGGTATCATCAGGACGGATCGGCGTGGTCTCCTGCCCATCGATGGTGACAATGATGCTCTGGCGCGTATCGAGCAGATGGATGTGCACCACGTCCTCCTCGCGTATGACAAGCGGGCGGATGTTCAGTGTATGTGCGCAGATGGGCGTGAGCAGGATGCCGCGCACCATCGGGTTCATAATCGGCCCGCCCGCCGAAAGGGAGTACGCCGTTGAGCCCGTCGGCGAGGCAACGATAAATCCGTCCGCCTTGCATGCAACCAGCGGTGTACTGTTCACCGTCAGCCCCAGCGTGATAACGCGCGCCACATCCCCCTTGGTCACCACAATGTCGTTGATCGCATAGCCAAGAAAATGTTCTTCGCCGCACGGATGCGTCACATAGCCCGCGAGCAGCGGCCGTTGCTCCACGCGATAATCTCCCGCACAGAGCTGTCCCAGACGACGTTCCAGCTCATTGAGCTCAATATCCGCCATAAAGCCGAGTGTCCCCAAATTGATGCCACAGACCGGCACGGGGTTTTCCGCATAGCGTCGGCAGATGCCGAGCAGTGTACCGTCTCCGCCGAGACTCAAGGCAAAGTCGGCGGGCAGACGCTCGATGTCGTCTGCACCGCACTCCTCCATGCCGAACTCCGCCGCACGCGCACGCGGCAGGATGATACGCGCGCCCCGTGCCGTAAGAAAGTTGCGGATGCGCAGGACAATATCCCGCATCTCAGGACGCTCGACATAGGGAAAAACTGCAACCGTCAACATAATCCGCTCCGCATCTCATCCATCCAGTGTACGATGTGCCTCTGCCACCACAGCGGCGATCTCCTCATCCGCGATAGCCGTACGTCCGCCCTGCATTCCCAGATAGAGGAGATACTCGATATTCCCCTTTGGTCCCTTGACCGGAGAAAAGGTCAATCCGCGCGGAACAAAACCCAGCCCTTCTGCAGCGGCAAGGACGCGTGCAATCACATCCTCGTGCACGGCGGGGTCACGCACAACACCGTTCTTGCCGACGCGATCCTTTCCCGCCTCGAACTGCGGCTTGATGAGGGCGAGCACCTCGCCCTCCAGTGAGAGGAGCGTCCGCACAACGGGGAGCACCTTATCCAACGAGATGAACGCCACATCGATCGAGGCAAAGTCCGGTGCATGATCCAGCATGTCCGGCGTTACCTTGCGGATGTTCGTACGCTCCATGTTGACAACGCGTGCATCCGTGCGCAGTTTCCAGTCGAGCTGTCCATATCCCACATCAATCGCATAGACCTTGACTGCGCCATTCTGCAGCATACAATCCGTAAATCCGCCCGTGGATGCACCGATGTCTGCCGCTGTCCGCCCCACAAGGCAAATGCCGAACGCAGCGATCCCCTTTGCAAGCTTCAGTCCGCCGCGGCTGACATACGGAAGATCCTCTCCTACGACACGCAGTGCTGCATCAGCGGGAACGGTTGCGCCCGCTTTATCCACACGCTGCTCGTTGACGAGCACTTGTCCTGCCATAATGAGGCGCTTCGCGCGCTCACGGCTCGGTGCAAGCCCCTGTACGGTGAGAAGGACATCCAAACGCTCTTTCTTCAACGGCGCCCCCTACTGCTTCCGATACACGAGATAGGACACCAGCTCACGCAGAAAATCTGCCTCCGCGCCGAAGTCACAGAGCGCCGTGCACGCATCCTTCACCGTCTGTGCTGCAAGTTTCTGCGCCTCATCGAGCGAGGTCAGGGAAACATAGGTCGACTTGTGGTTTTTCTCATCACTTCCGACGGGCTTGCCGATGTCCTCTGCCGTCCCGATGACATCGAGAATGTCGTCCGTGATCTGAAAGGCAAGTCCGAACTGCTCCGCGTACGTCGTAAGTGCCGCGAGCTGTGCCTCGGACGCACCGCCGAGGATTGCGCCGCTGCGCAGCGCTGCGCGAAAGAGTGCCCCCGTTTTGCCCATGTGGACACGACGCATCTCCTCCATCGAGATGCGATGTTCCTCTGCGCGCAGGTCGAGCACCTGTCCGCCCACCATGCCCTCAGCACCGGCAGCACGACTGATCTCATCCACCACACGCAGAAGTGTATCGGCGGATACACCCTGCTGGCGCAGGATGACCGTAAACGCGAGTGTCAGGAGTCCGTCGCCTGCAAGGATGGCAATGCCGTCGCCAAAGACCTTGTGATTGGTTAATTTACCGCGCCGATAGTCGTCGTTGTCCATCGCCGGGAGATCGTCGTGGATGAGGGAATACGTGTGGATCATCTCAAGTGCACACGCCACGGACAGGAACTTGGCACCATCCGCTCCTACCGCATCCGCTGCCGCCATGAGGAGCACAGGACGCAGACGTTTCCCGCCTGCCATCAGACTGTACGCCATCGCCTGCCGCAGCGTATCATCGAGCACATCCGTCCGATCCAGCTCCGCCTGCAGCGCACGCTCCACCAGCTCCTGCCGCGCCCGCCAACGTTCCTTCATCTCAGCCTCCGATCTTCAGCGGTTCTTGTGCGACGCCGTCCGCCGTCTCCCGCACGAGAAGATCCATCGTCTCCTCCGCGCGCCGCAGCGACGTGACACAGAACTCCGAGAGCTTGATTCCTTCGGAGTACTTTGCCATGAGATCGGCGAGGGCCAAATCACCCGCCTCGATCTCAGCAACAATCTGCTCCAACGCCCCCAGTGCTTCCTCAAATGCCATCTCTTTTTTACGCGCCATTCTGCTGCTCCTTTGCCTGTTCCACGACGGCAGATATCTTGCCGTCCGCAAATGTAATGTTCACATGGTCACCCGCTGCGACGTCCTTCACGCGGCTCACGGCACGCCCATCCTTCTCCACAATACTGAACCCACGGTAGAGAACCCGTACGGGGTTGAGCAGCTCCAGGCGCTTCAGCACGAGCTCAAGGCGATGCCGCGCTGCGACACTCTGCTCCTTTGCTGCGCGATGGAGCTCTGCCGCGGCCCGGTCACTGCGCTGCATGAGTGGGGCGAGCAGCATGCGCGGATTGGTGCACCAAGGCCGCTGAACGAGCGTGTTCAGGCGTGCGCCGGCGTGATCGAGCTGTCGCTTCCGCCCCGCGTCGAGACGTGCGCGCAGTCCCATGAGGAACCGCTCCATCTCCACCGCATCAGGAACGGCAAACTCCGCCGCCTGCGACGGAGTTGCCGCACGTCGGTCGCTGACGAAATCCACAAGCGTCGTATCCGTCTCATGCCCCACAGCCGAGATCACGGGAATACGCGACCGATAGACGGCGCGGACAACGACCTCCTCATTGAATGCCCAGAGATCCTCTGCACTCCCGCCGCCGCGGCCAACGATCAGGACATCCACCGGATATTTCTCATTAAAAAATGCCACGGCATCCGCAATCTGCTCCGCTGCCCCTGCACCCTGTACCAAAACGGGATGAAGGATGAGCTGCACACCCGGCCAGCGACGCTTGGAGACATTGTGGATATCGCGCAGCACCGCTCCTGCCGACGACGTGACAATCCCAATGCGGCGCGGAAAGCGCGGCAGCGATTGTTTATGGCCTTCATCAAAAAGCCCCTCGGCGGCAAGGCGGTCGCGCATCTGCTCAAAGGCGAGGGCAAGTGCCCCTGCGCCCTCGGGTGTCAAGGAGTTGACATAGAGCTGATATGCTCCGTCGCGCTCATAGACGGAGATATTGCCGCCCGCAATTACCTGCATCCCGTTCTCGGGTGCAAAGCGCAGATTTCGCGCATAGCCGTTGAACATGACGCACTTCATGCTTGCGCCTGCATCTTTTAGGGTAAAGTAGGCATGTCCCGACGGATAGCGTTTGTAGTTGGACACCTCGCCGCGAATCAGAAGATCCGACAGAATTGGCTCATGCTCAAACATCCCCTTGATATAGCGCGTTACATCACTGACACTGTGAACGGTCATAATCACCTCTCCCCCACAACGATAAAAAAAGAACCATTGCACCGACTGTGCAACGGATTCTTTTTCATCAGTTATCCCATTGATTTCTGCAGCGCAGCAAGGATACCGTTTACATAGCGGCCCGCATCGTCCGACCCATATTTTTTTGCCAGCTCCACTGCTTCGTTAATGGCAATCGGAGGGTCAATGCGTTCCTCCTGATAGCACATCTCATAGTACGCCATGCGGATGAGATTGCGATCCACGGGCGCCATGCGATGGAGCTTCCACTCCTTCGCCATGCGTTCAATCGCCGCATCGATCTCCGGCTGAACGGAGCACGTACCCTGCACGAGCCCATTCGCATAGGCAAGATCCTTCTCCGTCAACCCGTCCACAGCGTCGCTGGCAAGATCCCCTGCCGCGACAGTCGGCGGCCGATCCTGATCGAACTCCCGCTGAAAAAGTGTCAAAAGCGCCGCCTCACGCGCGTGTCTGCGGCTCATGACATCCTCCGAAAGAGATTCCGCAGTCCCGACAGATCAATGATCTCTGACCAATGTCGATGCTCTGACTGCAATCCAATATACATGCCGATACCGGCACAGAGAATCACAAAGACAATATTCCAAAACCCAAACAGCAGGACGCAGATGCCGAACAGCGTTCCGAGCACCAGTCCGCCTGTCCGTCCGCGATGGTACATCCACTGTTCCTGCAGGAGCTGCAGCAGATATTCTTTCATGCACACCTCCCACTACGCCACAGAGCGTTTTGCCGCACTGGACGCGCCGATCTCCGTCACACTGATCTTGACCGGCACCTCGGCTACACCGAGGACCTCATGAATATGCTGCTGCACACTCCGCGTCAGCTGCTCCGTCACCTGTCCTAATGTTGCGTGATCCGCCATGCTGATCTTCAGCTCAATATGCATAGGCGGATCTGCGCTGTCCTTCCGCCGCTCATGCACCACAATGACTGCCACTGCCTCACGCACTTCCTGCATGGCCAGCGCAGTACGCTCGACGATACCCTGCACAGCAGGAAGTGCCACCTGAACGGAACCGACCGGTGTCTCAATCACCATAAGCTCTCCGTCCGTACGTGTAGAAGATGAGAAACGCGAAAACACCGCAAAGAAGAACTTTAGACTGAACAGAAAATATACCGCACAGCCTGCAAGGAGCTCCTGACGGGACAGTGCATAGCGCAGTTCATTCAGCCAGATACTCTCCGGCAGGATACGAAGTGCTGCAGCTGCGACGGCAACGGCGAGTGCCATGCCGAGAATCGCATACGGCAAGAGGAGCAGACGGTTAAGAATCCCCATGGTTCATAACCCCCGACTACACTTAGTGTACACGCGACTCCTCGACCTTCGGCTCCTCCTCAGGGAATCCGACTCCCTGCACATGTACGTTTACCTCGACCACAGACAGCCCCGTCATGGTCTCGATGGCGCGCTTGACATTCTCCTGTGCCGCAAGGGCAACCTCAGGAATACGGATGCCATACTTGACGATAATGTAGAGATCGACCGCAGCCTCTTTCTCACCGACTTCGACCTTGACCCCCTTGGAGAAATTCTTACGCCCCAGGATCTCAGCGATGCCGCCGGCGATACCGCCGCTCATGCCCGCAATTCCATCGACTTCCGTCGTGGCAAGCCCCGCGATAATGCTGACGACCTCATCGGCGACGCGAATCGTCCCAAGACCTGTTTCCTTCTTTACAACATCCTTCTCATTGTCCATGTTCATATCCTCCAAATTTAATATGATTATACTCAGGCGCGCTCGATATAGTTGCCCGTGCGCGTATCAATGCGCAGGACATCTCCCTCGTTGATGAAGAGGGGCACACGCACCTCATAACCGGTCTCAACCTTTGCCATCTTCGTCGCGCCCGTCGCCGTGTTCCCCTTGACACTTGGCTCGCACTCGACGACCTTCAGATTGACGGAGTTCGGCAGCTGGATGCCAATGATGCGCCCCTTGAACTGCTGCACCGCCACCTCCATGTTCTCCATGAGGTAGTTCAGTGCATCGCCCAACTGCTCGCGCGTCAGCTCCGTCTGCTCATAGGTCTCCGTATTCATGAACGTATAGACGCCGTCCGCCTCGTAGAGGTACTGCATGGTATGCGTCTCGAGATGGGCCGCAGGCATCTTCTCGTTCGGATTGAACGTGCGCTCCACCACGGCACCGGTCTCAACGTTCTTGATCTTTGTACGGACGAACGCGGCACCCTTTCCCGGTTTCACGTGCTGAAAATCAACAATCTGCCAGACACCCCCATCGTACTCAATGGTCAGGCCTGTGCGGAAATCGGTGCTGTTAATCATATTGTTCGTTCCTCCATATCTGTTATACCTTTACACATTATAGCGGGTTTATCTACATATTTCAATAAATTCTTTTGGCGCGCGCGTCAGCGGCTCCGCTCCGTCATGCGTGATGAGCACCGTGTCCTCGATGCGGATTCCACCCCAGCCTGGAATATAGATTCCCGGCTCATCAGTAATCAGCATATTCTCCTGCAGTGCGACAGGACAGGACTTCGAAAGGCGCGGCTCCTCGTGGATCTCAAGCCCAAGGCTATGCCCGAGCCCATGTCCAAAATACTGGGCAAGATTCTTCTCAGCGAGAGCATCGCGTGCCACGCGGTCTGCCTCGATCCCTGTGACCCCGGGATGCAGTGCCGCGAGTGCACGCTCCTGTGCCGCGAGCACGGCATCATAGCGCTCGCGCTGGCGCGCGTCTGCCCGTCCGACACAGATGGTCCGCGTGATATCTGAGCAGTAGCCCTCATAGACCGCGCCGAAGTCCATCGTCACGAGCTCGCCACGCGCGATCTCCTTCGTACTTGCCACACCGTGCGGCAGACTGCCCCGCACCCCCGAGGCGACAATCGTCGTAAAGGCAGGGCGCTCCGAGCCCTCGCGCCGCATGAAGTACTCCATCTCAGCAGCCACCTCGCACTCCGTCATGCCGGGGCGAATAACGGTGATGATGTGCGCGAATGCCGCATCGGCAATCGCACAGGCACGGCGAATGGCGGCGATCTCATCCGCATCCTTGACCATGCGCAGTGCATCGAGGGAGAGCGACGTGTCAAAGGAGATCTCTCCCAGCATAGACTTCAGCTGTTCATACCGATCACAGGTCAGCGCGCCGCCCTCAAAGCCAAGTGCGAGAATCCCAAGCTCCTGCGCTGCCTCTGCAATCTTTTTGCTCAAGCCCTCATGCTGTTCGACGACATCATAGCTTGGTGCCTGCAGCTGCGCCTGCTCTGTATAGCGATTGTCTGTCATGAGAAGAAGCCGCTCGGGGGTTATGAGGAGTGCCGTGGAGTCGCCGCGAAAGCCGCTGAAATAATGGACACTCTCCTCCTTCGTGACGAGCACCCCGTCCAGAACCTTCTCTGCCATGAGCGCACGCAGACGCGTGACTCGTCCCTCAATCTCCATTGTATCCCTCCATGCGGCAGATGATTGCCTCAAGTGCCGCCATATAGCTCTCCGCACCCAGGCCTGCAACCTGCCCCCAAACGACCGGCGCAATCACCGAGTGATGCCGAAACTCCTCGCGCTGATGGATATTCGAGAGGTGTACCTCGATGACGGGAACCTCAGCAGCAGAAATGGCGTCGCGGATGGCGATACTGTAATGCGTAAAGGCAGCGGCATTCAGGATAATGTAGTCCGTGTTCCCGCGCGCTGTCTGAATGGCATCCACCAAGACGCCCTCGTGATTCGACTGCAGAAATGTGATTGCAACGCCTGCACGCTCCGCGCGGCGGCGCAGGCGTTCGTTGATGTCGGCGAGCGTCAGCGCGCCGTAAATCTCCGGCTCACGTGTTCCGAGCATATTGAGGTTCGGCCCATTCAGCACCAATACTTTTCCCATCATACTCCTCTAATAACGCACGTCAAAGCTGCGCTCTCCCTCAAGCAGAGCGCGTTCCTCGACCGTGAGATGATCCACGCGGATAAACATATTTCCTGCACGCATGGCGTCAAAGGCCGCCTCGACGGCATCCGCCGCGCCCTGCAGTTCCATTGTCACCGTGCCATCCGACATATTCTTGACCCAACCCGTGATGTCACGCATCACCGCTTGCTGGCGGACAAACATGCGGAAGCCCACGCCCTGCACACGCCCTTCGGCACACGCATAGCGGCGAATCACCGTGCTCATAACCCATCCCCCTTTTTCCTTGGCACATCGCGGCGCAGGATGCTGTATGGCTCTGCCGGACGCAACAGCCGAAAGCGTACGATCTGCTGCGGATGCGGTGCAGCGTCGATCGGCGCCCCCTCCGCATCCCACATGGCATCGAGAATTTGGCGAAAGGACGTCCCCGTCGGCTGAAAGATCTCAATCTCCTGTCCGACACGCATGTGATTGCGCTGCTCCACCTCTGCCAGCCCCGTCACGGCATCATAGGAACGCACCAGCCCGACGAACTCCGAGGTCTGTTCATAGGACGAAGATCCATAGATCTGATCCTCCGCCGTCGTCTTTCCGAAGAAAAAGCCCGTGGTGTATGTACGGTGTGACACCTTATTCAGTTCCTCCAGCCACGATGTTTCGACATGGTAGGGGTGCTCCGACAGGCAGGCATCCAGTGCCATGCGATACGCCTTCACAACGCTCGCTACATAGTGAACGCTCTTCATGCGTCCCTCGATCTTCAGACTGTCCACGCCGCATGCGACGACCTCGTCCAGATACGGGAGCAGGCACAGATCCTTCGAGTTCATGATATAGGTGCCGCACTCATCCTCGGCGATGGGATAGTACTCTCCGGGACGAGATTCCTCGACCAGTGCATACTTCCATCGGCAGGACTGGGCACAACTTCCGCGGTTTGCATCGCGCCCCGTAAAGTAACTGCTGAGCAGACATCGTCCGGAATAAGAGATACACATTGCACCGTGCACGAACAGCTCCAGCTCTACGTCCGTTGCCCGTCGAATCTCCCGTATCTCCGTCGCCGCGAGCTCGCGCGCGAGCACGACGCGCGACGCGCCAAGCTCCTGCCACGCGCGCACCGTGCGCCAGTTGACATTGTTCGCTTGTGTGCTGACATGGATGGGAAGTCCGGGCGCCGCCTCGCGTGCACACATAAAGACACCGAGGTCGGCAACGAGGACGGCATCTGCCCCTACCTCTTTAAGAAAGCGCAGATAGTCCGGCAATGACACCAGATCCTCATTGTGCGGGAACACATTGACCGTCACATAGATCTTCTTTCTCATCCCATGAGCAAGGCGAACGGCCGCCGCAATCTCGTCCTGTGTAAAGTTTCCGCCAAAGGCACGCAGTCCGAACTGCCGGCCGCCGAGATACGCTGCATCCGCACCATAGTGGAGTGCCGCCGCCAGCTTCTCCATCGTCCCCGCAGGGGCAAGGAGCTCAGGTCTGCACCTCATCGGAGCACCTTCACTGCATCAGCGCACCTGATCGACAAGGGCGAGGTGATCCGCATAATTCGTTGCATAGTAATTCTTTCCATTCCGATCCGCCACGAAATACAGATAGTTTGTATGTGCGGGATGCAGCACGGCCATCAGCGACGCTGTGCCGGGGCTTGCGATTGGCCCCGGCGGCAGGCCGACATTCTGATAAGTATTATAAGGGGACGCAACCTCCGTGTCACTGTAGAGGAGATCCTCCTTCGGCTCATCGAGCAGATACTGCACCGTCGGATCGGCCTGCAGCGGCATGCCGAGGCGCAGTCGTTTCAGAAAGATCTGCGCGATGATCGGTCGATCCTCATCATGATACGCCTCCTTCTCCACGAGGGATGCAAGCGTGACGAGTTCATAGATCGAGAGATGCATCTCCTTGGCGCGATCGCGCATCTCCTTCGTCAGGCGATGATCGAAATTCTCCGCCATCATCGTCATGATTGAGTCGGCATCGAACGAATCGCTCAGCTCATAGGTGTCGGGGAAAAGGAATCCCTCCGCCGCATAGCGCACATCCTCATGCTGCTCCATATATGGGTAGGGGCGAAAGGTCTTGGCGCGCTCCATAAAGTCATCTGCACGCACGAGCCCCTCCTTTTCCAGCCGCTCGGCGATCTCCTTCACGCCGAACCCCTCGGGAATCACAAAGCGGATCGTGACGGTATTGCCATAAACGAGTTTTTCCAGCGCATCACGCGGCGTCATCCCGGTCTGCATGGCGAACGTACCGGTCTTGACCTTGTTTTCAAGGCCGTTCAGCTTCGCCGTCCACCAGAACTTCATCTCGCTGTCGATCACACCGCGTTCATGCAGTTCCTTGCCGATGCTGCTGACACTCATCCCGGGGCGTACGGTAAAGTACACAGGCGTCCCCTCATTGGTGGGCGAGGCGGACGGCGACGCGATCAAAAGCGCAAAAACAAGGAAGAGGAGGGCGACCGCAGCCGCCCCGCCAAATATCATTTTCTTTTGCTTTGGGGTTCCCTTTCCGCGGTAAACCGCCCGCAGAGCCTCCTGCCATTCGGCGTGCTCCAGAAAGTCGCGTGTCTTCTGCCACAACTCCTGCAATGACTCCCGCAACAAAATCCATCCTCTCTTGTCTCAGTGTCGTAGGCTCGCTCAGTCTCCTGCTCCACAGAACATCATGAACCGCTGATGCAGCGGCGATCTGCGATCCCCTTATTCTTCCTCCTGCTCCGCAAGGCGCTCATAGGCGCGGCAGACCGCCTCGAACTCCTCGTCCGTCGGATCTGTGTAGATGTCCTCGCCGCTCTCATCCACGATGATCTTGGCAATCGTCGCCTCGTCCTCATCGTCGCTGTCTACAAGGGCTCCATCTGCATCCATGTGGAGTGCCACGAGCACGGCAAATCGCTCTGTTCCGAGCGGCACGATCATCTCCTCGCGGTAGTAATGCTCCACTCCCTCCTCATCGGAGATAACGACAATAACGTCCTCGTCGTGAAGTTCTTCCTGCTCAGTCATCTTCTCTGCTCCTTCAATCAAGGAAGCACAGATAAATTCAGTGCACATCTCCCGGCGCATCTTTTTATCCGTGATTTCCCATATTCTGTCGATCCAAAAATCCCTGTAAAATATAGACCGCCGCCATCTTATCGATCACCTTGCGGCGTTTTTTGCGTGAGACATCCCCGGCAATGAGCGTGCGCGAGGCGGCGACGGTCGAGAGGCGCTCATCCCAGTAGTGTACCTCCGTCCCCGGAAAGTGCTCCTCCACCTCCGCCATAAAGGCGCGCACAATTCTGCAGCGCTCGCCCTCATCACCGTTCATGTGCTTTGGCAGGCCGGCCACAAGGGCATCGACCTCATACTCCTGCATGAGCTGCCCAAGGCGAGCAAGATCTGCCTCGAGTGTCGTGCGCCGCACTGTCTCAACGCCCTGCGCCGTCAGCCCGAGAAGGTCACTGATCGCAATCCCGATCGTCGCATCACCGAGATCGAGTGACATATAGCGTTTCATTTCTCGTGTTCCAAATAGAAGCGCACGAGCTCATCGAGCAGATCGTCCCGCTCAAGACTCCGTATCTTGCTCCGCGCATCACGGTGACTCGTCACATACGCAGGATCGCCGGACAGCAGATAGCCGACCAGCTGGTTGATCGGGTTATACCCTTTTTCCCGCATCGCCGCACTCACATCCCGTACGACGACATCTGCCTTTGGCTTATCCTCCCCGAAGGAGAACATCATGGTTTTCTGTTCGTCCATTACCTTACCTCACTATGGAAATAGTCACAGCTTCCCTTGCTTGATCGCATCCAACGCCGCGTGCAGCGATGGATAAATCCCCGTGCAGAGCCCACGCATTTCCTTTGTTGGCGGCAATGTGTCGGGAATCATCACCGCCACACAGCCCGCTGCCGATGCACCGCGCAGCCCATTGTAGCCATCCTCAAAGACATAGCAGTCCGCCGGTGCAATCTGGATTGCCGCAGCCGCGCGCAAAAAAATATCGGGGGCGGGTTTCCCCCGCTCGACCATATCCCCACCGACAATGGCATCAAAGTACTCTCTCAGGCCGCTCTGCGCGAGATTTTTCTCGATCTGCGCCACCGTCGAACTGCTCGCCGTTGCGATACAGACGCCATGCGCACGAAAATAATGAAGCAGCTCACGCGCCCCCGGCATGATCGGCAAGTTCTTCGCCGCCTCATCGCGGACGTATTCGTCCACACGACGCGAATAGGCGTAAGCATCCACCTTTGGATAGAAGGAATGCACCACCGCCGCCATCGTCTCACCGCTCGTACCGCAGCATGCCTTGCCCAGTTCCGGGCTGCGCGGTACACCAAATTCATCGGCTACGACCAGCCAACCGTGCTGATACATCTTCTCCGTATCAAAGAGCAGCCCATCCATATCAAAGATCGCGCCTTGCTGCATATCTCCTCCGCCATACTGCAGAAATGAATTCGTACCGGATCCGCCAAATGTCATTTCAACCGTGATTCCCCAAAATCCTATGGTTGATATTACCACAAAATGTGAAAAAAGAAAAGGCGCACGCATCGTGCGTCTTTTCTGATCTTCGTCAATCCCGTCCGAGTTTGTCGCGCAGGATTACATCGTGTGCGCCGCCCTCGACGATGCTGGTCGAAGAGACGAGGGTGAGCTTTGCCTTGTCACGGAACTCCGGGAGGCTGAGCGCACCGCAGTTGCACATCGTGGAGCGGATCTTGGAGAGCGTCGTCTGTACGTTCTCCTTCAGCGGTCCCGCATAGGGGACGTAGGAATCTACCCCCTCCTCAAAGGAGAGCTTCTTGCTCCCGCCGAGATCATACCGCTGCCAGTTGCGCGCGCGGTTCGAGCCCTCGCCCCAATATTCCTTATAGTAGGTGCCATTCACCATGACGCGATCCGTCGGGCTCTCATCGAAGCGTGAGAAGTAACGCCCCAACATGAGGAAGTCCGCACCCATGGCAAGCGCAAGCGTCATGTGATAGTCGTAGACGATGCCGCCGTCGGAGCAGATGGGGATGTAGACCCCCGTCTCCTTGTAGTATTTGTCACGCTCGGCACACACGTCGATGAGTGCTGTTGCCTGTCCGCGTCCGATGCCCTTCGTCTCGCGCGTAATGCAGATGGAGCCGCCGCCGATGCCGACCTTGATAAAGTCTGCCCCTGCATTTGCGAGGAAACGGAAGCCCTCACCGTCCACGACGTTGCCCGCGCCAACCTTGACCGAATCACCGAATTCCTCGCGAATGTACTGGATCGTCATGCGCTGCCACTCGGAGAACCCCTCCGAGGAGTCGATGCAGAGAACATCGACGCCCGCGTCGATGAGTGCGGGAACGCGCTCCGTATAGTCACGCGTATTGATGCCCGCACCGACGATATAGCTCTTGTTGTCGTCGGTCAGCTCCAACTCATTTTCCTTGTTATCCGTGTAGTCCTTGCGGAACACCATATAGCGCAGACGCTGATTCTTGTCGATGAGCGGAAGCATGTTGAGCTTGTGCTCCCAGATGAGATCGTTGGCGAGCGTCAGGGAGGTCGCATCCGCATCGGCCCAGACGAGCTTCTCGAACGGCGTCATGAACGTATGCGCTTTCGTATCGAGCGACATGCGGGAAACACGGTAGTCACGGCTCGTCACGATGCCGACAAGTTTTCCGTTCGCGGAGCCGTCCTCCGTGACCGCCATGGTCGAATGTCCCGTCTTAGCGAGAAGATCGAGCACCCCGCCGAGTGTCGTGTCAGGACTGATGTTCGAGTCACTGCTGACAAAGCCCGATTTATAGTTCTTCACACGCGAGACCATCGCCGCCTCTGCCTCGATGGACTGCGAGCCATAGATGAACGATACACCGCCCTGCTTGGCAAGGGCAATCGCCATTGTGTCGTTGGAGACCGCCTGCATGATCGCAGAGGTCAGCGGGATATTCATCGTGAGCACCGGCTCTTCATCACGACGAAATTTGACGAGCGGCGTGCGCAGAGAAACATTTGCGGGGAAGCATTCCGCCGAGGAGTAGCCAGGTACGAGCAGATACTCTCCGAACGTATGCGACGGTTCAGTATAATAATGCGCCAAGAGAACCCATCCTTTCCACTTTTCGAAGAAAGCACCGAGACAATTCACCCATTTATCCGCGCTTCCTTAAATTTTTCTGTTAAATATACGCGCTTCCACGCGCTGTGTCAACCAATAAATCAGTATGAGAAATACATGTTCATGGATAAAAACTCCCTAAGAGTTTCACATTCTCTTAGGGAGTTTTCGGAAGCCACAACGGCTGATCTTCAAATGGTGCCGAAGGCCGGGGTCGAACCGGCACGCTGCTCACACAGCGGCAGATTTTGAGTCTGCTGCGTCTGCCAATTCCGCCACTTCGGCTTGGGGAAATACGAGAGTATTATAGCATTCCGCACGTCCTCTTGTCAAACGTCAGCGCAGACGCGGCTCAATTCTCCGGATGAGATCCATATCTGCCGCAAACCACGGGACACTATAGAGATCGGCGCGTCCGAGCCACCGCCCCACGGAGTGGACACGAAGCTGCGGCTCTCCCTCCACGAGTCGGCAGAGGTAGAGGCGCATGTTCATGTGATACTCCGGATAGTCGTGGTCAACCGTACCGAGGAGTTCCTCCACAGCAACCACAACGCCGAGCTCCTCCTGCATCTCACGCACAAGTGCCGCCGCATCCGTCTCCCCCGATTCGACCTTTCCGCCCGCGAATTCCCACGTACCCGCATACGCTCCATAGGAGCGGCATGCGCCGAACACCTTCCCGTCACGCAGGATCGCTCCTGCGACGACGTCGATGTGCTTTCGCACCTTCATGCCCTACTCCTTCTCGCTCTTATTGCGCCGCAGAAACAACTGCATCAGCTGTGCACGTGGGTCACAGTCATGCACGACGATCTCATACACCGTCGTGCAGATGGGCAACTCAACACGATACTCCGCGGCAAGAGCCATCAATGCCTCAGCGGTGTAGACACCCTCGGCGATCTTATGAAAGTCGCCTGCCGTACCACGCACGACAGCCTCCCCATAGTGGCGGTTGTTGCTGTGCGGGGAAAAGAGCGTGGCCTCGTAGTCACCAAGATGCGACAGTCCGTAGATGGTGTCCCCATCGCCCCCCATCGCATGCACCAAACGCGAGAGCTCACGCGCGCCGCGCGCCATAAGTGCCCCCTTCAGGCTGCCGTAGGAAAAGCCGTCGAGCATCCCCGCCGCGAGCCCAACCACATTCTTCGCCGCTGCGCCGACCTCTGTGCCGAGGAGATCATCCCCATAATAAAAGCGGATGAGTGGACTGCCAAGCACCTCCACCAGATCGTGCAGCACCGCCCGCTCCTCCCCCGCAAGCACCATGCAGTTCGGAATGCCGCGCACAAAATCCTGCACATGCCCGGGGCCAACCCAGACGACGGGCTGTATATCTGCGCCGAGCTCTTCCTTGACCACGGTGGTCAGACGCTTTCCCGTGCCGATCTCAAGCCCCTTCATACAGAGGATCATCCGCTTGGTGCGGAACTCCTCCGCCAGATCGCGTGCGCTTACATCGCGCAGGAAGGCGCGCAGTGCCTGTGCATGGATGGAGATGATGACGATCTCCGCCGTCTGCAGTGCTGCCGCGAGATCATCCGTCAGATGAACTTCTGGCGGGAGGGTCAGAAACTCATTCGTCCGTGTCTTCTCCAGTGCCGCGAGGTGTTCCGACCCGCTGCGCCCCCACAGCGTCACCGCGTGACCGACACGCTGGGCATACCATGCGTGAAACGAGCCCCAACGTCCACATCCGAGAACCGTAACCCTCATGACGACACCTCCACCGTTGCACCTGTCAGCGCACGTACGACAACCCCCGCCATAATCATCCCTGCTACAGGCGGTACAAAGGACACACTGCCCGGTGCCAGATGCCGTCCCGGTGCCGGCGCACAGATGCCCGTGGCGGGACGCCTCGGACGCTCGCGCGAGCAGACAACCGTGAGACGCCGTACGCCGCGTTCCTTCAGCTTCTTCCGCAGAATGCGTGCCAATGGATCACCCTTGGTGCGATAGATGTCCATCACCTCAAAAAGCGTGGGGTCAAGTTTGTTGGCCGCTCCCATACTCGCAATGAGGGGTATGTTCCGTGCCCGACACTGCACGGCAAGATCCACCTTCGCCGTCACCGTATCCACTGCATCCACAGCATAGTCATAATGCGTCTCAAAAAAGGAATCCGCCTCCTCAGGCAGATAAAATGCATGAATTTCGCGTACCTGACAATGGGGATTGATCGCTCGAATGCGCTCTGCCATGACCGTGGTCTTGGCTTTTCCCACCGTCTCGGTGAGTGCGTGAATCTGGCGGTTGATATTCGTCACGTCGATCGTATCGTGGTCGATGAGCGTCAGGCTGCCTACACCGGCGCGCGCCAACGCCTCTGCCGTGAATGAGCCGACCCCGCCGACGCCAAACACGGCCACCGAGCTCGCTGCAAGGCGTGCAAGCCCTGCGTCGCCAAGCAGCATCTCCGTCCGCGCAAAGCGCTGATCCTCCATCATGCCCTCCCCATTCTACATCGAAAAAGCTGCCGCAACTGTGCGGCAGCTTGAAAGAATCAACCAACGGTCATTACTTTACCACGAGAACAGGGCACTTGGACTGCTCGACCACATACTGGCTGACACTGCCCAGCAGAACCCCTTTGACGACCCCAAGGCCACGGCTGCCCATGACGATGAGGTCAATGTCGTTCGTCTCTGCAAAATCGAGGACGACGACAGCGGGCGACCCTGTATCCGAGAACGACTCCTTCTCGATCCCCTCGGGCACCATCTCCATCGCGCGGTCGAGAACAACATTCCCCGCCTTCGTCACCGAGTCGAGAATCGCATCCGAGAGGACGGCATTGATCGCGAGCTGGTTGATGTTTGCGACATAGAGAAAATTCAGCTTTGCACCACAGATCTTCGCCAGTGTCACCGCCTGTTCAATCGCACGGTCTGCTCCTTCGGAACCATCGACAGGAACCAAAATATTCTTCATCATGGAAGTACCTCCTCACTGTTCCACTTCAATCATTTCCCGCCACGAGGACACATGCATGTGCACGTTCCAAGACAGTCTGCATCATACTCCCGAGCAGCAGACCGCTCACGCGTGAATGTTTGCGCCCGCTGATGGCAACCAGACGAATCCCCATCACGTCGATAAAGCGCAGGATCTCCTCCGCCGGTATTCCCGCACGATGATGACATGCGCGGGCGACCTCCTGCGGAAGCAAGGATTCCGCCACGGTAAAAATCTCCTGTGCCTCTTCTGCCGCAGGGCGTACAATACTCGCGGGAAGCCACGACGCATCCCCCTCATCCGTGCTCTCGTCAAACGGGGAAACATAGAGGAAATCAACGGATGCCTCCATGACACGCGCAAGCTCTCCCGCCGGACGAATGACACGCAGCGCATCCTCGGTCCCATCCACAGGAATCAAGATACGCCCATAGGGGGCATCTCCCATCGCGCACCTCCGCTTCGTCTTGACACGGAAAGCACGGCATTTCATGCTTTCTTTCTTATGTTATTCGCGAAACACGGGCAAACTCCTTCTTTATTCCGACAACTTTTCGCCGATGGAAAAGAATTTGACGCGCTTCAATGAACATGATAGACTAACTTCATTAAATAGGTAAGGGGAGATTATCATGGGAGAAGAACAGCACGTACCGACAGATGAAGAGATCGTCGCATCCACAGGCATATCCGATATCTACGCCGCCGCCAAACGACTGGAGGGGATCGTCCGCAAGTCGCCGCTGGTATACAGCGACTATTTCTCGGAGCTCTCGGAGAACGCGACCTATCTGAAGCTCGAAAACCTCCAGACGACGGGAGCATTTAAGCTGCGCGGTGCATACAACCGTATCAGCATGCTCACCGAGGAGGAGCGCACACGCGGCGTCATCACCGCCTCGGCCGGAAACCACGCGCAGGGCGTCGCCTACTCCGCGCAAAAGCTCGGAGTCAAGGCGGTCATCTGCATGCCGGCAACGACACCGATCCTAAAGGTGGAGGCGACGCGGGCACTCGGCGCCACCGTCGTGCTCCACGGCAACGGATTCGACGACGCCTACGCGCACAGCCTCGAACTGCAGAAAGAGCATGGCTACGTCTACATTCATCCATTCAACGACCGCAACGTCATCGTCGGACAGGGCACGATCGCCCTTGAGGTGATCGACGCGCTCAAGGACGTAGATGCCATCCTCGTCCCCATCGGCGGCGGTGGACTCGCCTCCGGCATTGCCCTCGGGGCAAAAACCGTCAACCCACAGGTGAAAGTCATCGGCGTCGAGCCGGAAAACGCCGCCTGTATGAAAGCAGCACTCTCCTGCGGACACACCATCACCCTCCCGTCTGCCGATACCGTTGCGGATGGCTGCGCCGTACGCACGGCGGGCGCACTCACGCTCACGTTCTGCCGCCGCTACCTCGACGAGATCATCACCGTCTCCGAGATGGAGATCATGAGTGCCCTGCTCTCTCTCATCGAAAAACACAAGCTGATCGCCGAGGGCGCAGGCGTACTCTCACTCGCTGCACTGCAGAAGCTCCACATGAAGGACAAGAAGATCGCCGTCCTCATCAGCGGCGGCAACATCGACATCTCCACCATCTCCGCACTGATCTCCAAGGCACTCATCTCGCGCGGACGCGTCTTCCGCTTTGCCGTACAGCTGCCCGACAAGCCCGGACAGCTCCTCAACGTCGCTCAAATCCTCACAGAGCAGGACGCGAACGTCATCCGTCTTGACCATGATCAAACCATGGTGACTGACAGCTTCCAAAAGGTACAGCTGACCGTTACCGTAGAGGCGCACGGACAGGATCACGTCGACCGCATCGTGCACGCACTGGAAGAAAACGGCTTTGAAATCAATAAGATCTACTAACCCCGCGAAAGGATATGGGAACGCATGACCTCTGCCCCCGTAAAATCGATCGACGCAGATACAGCACAGCATCTCGCCGACCTCTTCAAAACCCTCGGCGATCCGACCCGCATCAAAATTCTCTCCCTGCTCACAAAGACGGAAGAAATGCGTGTCTGCGACATTGCCGACAGCCTAACAATGGGACAGTCTGCCATCTCCCATCAGCTCCGCGTGCTCCGCAGTGCGAGGCTGGTCAAGTTCCGTCGTGACGGCAAAGAAGTACTCTACTCGATCGATGATGACCACGTGATGAAACTGCTCGGTCAAGGACTCGAGCACGTACAGCACGCATAACCGCATGAAAGGAAGATCGCGATGAATCACCTGTACCGCCTCCTCGCCTGCATGGGCATCGCCCTGCTTCTCATCGGAGGAACGGCATCCGCCTCCCCCACTCTGCGCGAGGGTTCACATGGACACGATGTGCTCATCCTACAGCGTGCCCTACAGAATGCCGGCTATCAAATCAAATCGATCGACGGCAACTTCGGCAAGGAGACCGAACACGCCGTTGCCGCCTTTCAACGCGACAATAAGATAAAAATCACGGGCGTCGTCAACAATGCAACGTGGCGCGCCCTGCGCAACGCACCAGCCAAACGCCCTTGGGGTATTGACGTGCCGCGTCCAGCACCGAAAAAAATCCCACTCGCACCGAATGGGACACCGATCCTGCCCGCAAACAAGGTGCAGGATCTCATCAAGACGGCAAAGACGTATATGGGCACCCCCTATGTCTTTGGTGGGGCTACCCCGAAGGGATTTGACTGCTCTGGCTACCTCCAGTACGTCTTTCAGAAGCAGGGCATCACGATCCCGCGCACTGCAGATGAGCAGTACAAACTTGGTCTGCGTACCAAGAGCACAAAGGAACTCGTGCCCGGCGACCTTGTCTTCTTCGAGACCTACGAAAAGGGCGCATCGCACTGCGGCATCTACCTTGGCAAGGGGGAGTTCATTCACGCCTCTACGAGCAAGGGTGTACGCATTGACGAACTCTCCAACGATTACTGGCAGCCACGCTTTCTCGGGGGGAAGCACATCGTAAAATGATGAGTTGACTTTTCCCTAATCGCTCATTATAATAGTGCGGTATCGGGATGTAGCGCAGTTTGGTAGCGCGCTTGCTTTGGGAGCAAGATGTCGCAGGTTCAAATCCTGTCATCCCGACCATGCACCTGTAGCTCAGTTGGATAGAGCAACGGCCTTCTAAGCCGTGGGTCGAGGGTTCGAATCCCCCCAGGCGCACCATCGGAGAGATACGCATCGCACAGCGATGCGTTTTTTCTTGCGATAAATATCCCCCCCCTATGCAGGTGGATATTTATCACAAGAAAAAACGGATGCAGGATTTCTCTTGCATCCGTAAAAATATCGCTATGGTGGAGACAAGGGGGATCGAACCCCTGACCTCTTGCATGCCATGCAAGCGCTCTCCCAGCTGAGCTATGCCCCCGCGCTCTTCGCGCTGACAAAGGAAAGTATAACGAAAAGCAGACAACATGTCAATAGCTGCCAAAAATAAATACCTCGATCCACTCTCTCCTCGTTTTCGTCAGATCATTCTTCTCTCACTCGAGCTCGATCGTTCCCGGCGGCTTCCCTGTGCAGTCATAGAGCACGCGGTTTACGCCGCGCACTTCGTTGACGATGCGCGTGGTCACGCGCGCGAGAAGTTCCCATGGGAGCTGCGCGGACTCCGCCGTCATGAAGTCGCTGGTCTCAACAGCGCGCAGGGCAATCGCATAGTCGTACGTTCGCCCATCGCCCATGACACCGACGGAACGCATATTGGTGAGTGCCGCGAAGTACTGCCCGAGATTTTTTCGGATGCCCGCCTTCTCGATCTCCTCACGGTAGATGGCATCTGCCTCCTGAACGATATGTACCTTCTCCGCCGTAACCTCTCCAATGATGCGGATGCCAAGGCCTGGCCCCGGAAACGGCTGACGGTCGACGAGATAGTCAGGGATACCGAGCTCACGCCCCGCCGCACGCACCTCATCCTTAAAGAGGAGACGCAGCGGCTCGACGATCTCCTTAAAGTCCACATGATCGGGCAATCCGCCAACGTTATGATGCGACTTGATCACCGCAGATTTTCCGAGTCCGCTCTCAATGACATCGGGATAGATTGTCCCCTGCACGAGGAAATCCACCGCACCGATCTCGCGTGCCGCCTCCTCAAAGACGCGGATAAACTCCTCGCCGATGATCTTGCGCTTCTGCTCTGGCTCCGTTACGCCCTTAAGCCGCGCATAGAAACGATCACGGGCGTTGATGCGGACAAAATTGACATCATAGGCGCCGCCGCGCCCAAAGACGGCCTCGACCTCATCGCCTTCATTCTTGCGCAGGAGACCATGATCGACAAAGACGCAGGTGAGCTGACTGCCGATTGCCTTGGAGAGGAGCACGGCGGCGACGGAGGAGTCCACACCGCCCGACAGGGCACAGAGAGCCCGCCCACCGCCGATCTGCTGACGCAGTTCCTCAATGGTCTTTTGCACGAAGGAATCCATGCGCCACGTTCCTGTGCATCCACAGACATCATAGACAAAGCTGCGCAGCATCTCTGCCCCGTGCTCCGTGTGCATCACCTCGGGATGGAACTGCACGGCATAGAGACGCTCTGCGGGGTTCTCCATCGCCGCGATGGGGCAGACGGGTGTGCGCGCCGTCACGTGAAAGCCGTGCGGCAGTCCGATGATGTAGTCCGTATGACTCATCCAGCAGACATTCGTCTGCGGTATCCCCTGAAAGAGAGGCGACGAGGTGTCGACGATCTCCACCTCCGTACGCCCGTACTCGCTCGTCGGCGCCGTCTCCACGCGTCCGCCGCAGAGATGCGCCATCAGCTGCGCTCCATAGCAGATACCGAGCACGGGGATGCCGAGGGCAAAGAGTTCCTTGGGGGCGGTAACAGCCCCCTCGCCATAGACGCTGTTCGGGCCGCCCGTCAGGATAATGCCGCGCGGAGAGAGTGCACGAATCTGCTCCAATGGCAGCGTATGCGGATGCACCTCGCAGTAGACATGGTTCTCACGCACGCGGCGCGCGATGAGCTGATTGTACTGACCGCCGAAGTCCAGCACCAAGATCATTTCTGCGGCATCGGGTCTGTTCATCTTCGTTCCCCTTCTCACGTTATTCTTCCATATCCTCAGCAAAGGAAGCCCTAAATCTACGAACGGCACTGCGTGCCACATCGACCGAAAATCCCCGTTGGTAAAGCGTTGCCATCATCTTCTGTTCCCTGTTATCCGCTTTGTACTTCATGGCAAGGACACGCTCTGCTGCCGTCGCCTCACGCTCATCCGTGTCCTCGGGGACGACGCTCCATACGAGATCATGATCAAAACCTCGATGGATGAGCTTTGCACAGATCTGCCGCACCGAGTCACGACTCTCCTGATAGAGATACATGAACTGCTGCGCACAGAGATCGGCATCATCGAGATAATGACGCTCGATCAGGCGGTCGATCGCGGCATCGATCTCCTCCGTTGGGAAGCCCTTGCGCATCAGCTTTTCTCGCAGCTTTTTTTCACTGTGTGCCTGACGCGCAAGATAGTCCACCGCTGTCATGAGGGCTGTGCGCTCCTCCCGCTTTTTGCTCCCGTGCCCTGCTTCAACCTGTGCAGGCGTCATTCATCTTCTCCCATCGGCGGCTCCTGCTCCGGCAAATCCGAAGGATCCTGCGCTGCTGCCTCAACGGCAGCAGTCTTCTTTCCTGTCCCCTTTTTCTTCGGCTTCGCTCCCTCGACGAGGAGCTTGGTGCGGATCTTCTCCTCGATCTCGGCGATCATCTCGGGTTTTTCCTCAAGGGTCGCCTTGGCGTTCTCCTTGCCCTGTCCGAGGCGTGTCCCCTCATAGGAGAACCATGCGCCGCTCTTATCGACGATGTCCAGCTCGACGCCCATGTCAATGATGCTGCCGAGACGTGAGACTCCCTCCCCGTACATGATGTCGAACTCCGCTGTCTTGAACGGCGGTGCGACCTTGTTCTTGACAATCTTGGCACGCGTACGGTTGCCGAGGGATTCCGTGCCCTGCTTGATGGAATCGGCGCGGCGCACATCAATGCGCACCGATGCATAGAATTTCAGTGCACGTCCGCCCGTCGTCACCTCCGGATTGCCATAAGTAACGCCGATCTTCTCGCGCAGCTGATTGATGAAGACGGCGGCCGTACGCGTCTTGCTGATGATGCCCGTCAGCTTGCGCATCGCCTGACTCATGAGGCGCGCCTGCAGACCGACTACCGATGTGCCCATGTCGCCCTCAATTTCGGACTTCGGCACGAGAGCCGCGACCGAGTCCACGACAATGATGTCAATCGCAGCACTGTGCACGAGCGCATCCACAATCTCAAGTGCCTGCTCACCCGTATCCGGCTGCGAGATGAGGAGCTCCTCGATGTTGACGCCGAGCTTGCGTGCATACTCCGGGTCGAGGGCATGCTCTGCATCGATGAATGCCGCAATACCACCTGCCTTCTGCGCCTCGGCGATCATGTGCAGCGTGACCGTCGTCTTGCCCGAGGACTCGGGACCAAACACCTCGATGATGCGTCCGCGCGGAATGCCACCGACACCAAGCGCGATATCGAGCGGCAGGATCCCCGTGGAGATCACCTCGACGTTCATATTCGCCTTGGCTTCACCGAGGCGCATGATCGCCCCCTTGCCATGAGCCTTCTCGATGTTCTGCAGGGCATTCTCAAGTGCCTCCTCGCGCGTCATCGGCTTATCGAGTTTGCTTGCCCGCTTGTCCTTTTCTGCCATCTGTATCTCCTTGTTCGTTTCTGTGAAAGAATTCTCTCCTTCAATTATATAAAAATCCCCGCTCCTTTGTCAAAGAAAAGAATGCGGGGATATGTTCGGAAAAAAGATTATTCCAAATGGGCACGAACGATCTCATTGATGAGCTTGCCGTCCGCACGACCCTTCACGCGCGGCATAAGAACGCCCATCACCTTACCCATATCCTTTGCCGTCTCGGCACCGACCTCGGCGACAACGTCCGCCACGATCTTTTTCACCTCATCGACACTGAGCTGAGCAGGCAGATACGGCATGAGGAGATCAATCTCCGCCTTGGTCTTGGCGACAAGATCATCGCGCTTTCCTCGCGCAAACTCCTCAATGGAGTCGCGGCGCATCTTCACTTCCTTCGCGATGACACCGATCACCTCATCGTCCGTGAGCGTCTTCTTCCCGTCGATCTCCGCCTGACGCACCGCGCCGCGCACGAGACGAATGACGGAAAGGCGCTCCTTTTCGCCCTGCTTCATCGCTTCCTTCATATCCGCTGTGAGCTTTTCCATGAGTGACATTGCTCTCATCCTTTCATAAAAAGAAAAACATCCGCAGCACTGCGCCGCGGATGCCTTATGCAATCAGCCCCTGTATTTGCGTTTGCGTGCCGCCTCAGACTTCTTCTTGCGGCGAACGCTCGGTTTCTCGTAATGTTCACGCTTACGAACTTCGGCAAGAGTACCGGCCTTCTGTGACATACGCTTAAAGCGGCGGAGAGCACTATCGATCGACTCATTTTTGCCGACCTTGATTTCATTTGCCATGCATTTCCCCTCCCTCCACGCGCGGAGTATTTTTGCATCTATAAATGATGCTCTGCTATTATACTCCATGGAGATAATTCGTGTCAATCATGTAATCAAATTTTCACAAAACAGGGCGTGCTTCTCCCATCGACATCTGAACATTTATTTATATATAGTATCTATCGATAAAAATTTTCTATATTTTGCGTTTCACCTATTGACAATCTATCTCACTATGGCGTATCATTTCCCTATCATCGTTTCACCAATCTACCAAATGTTCAGTATTTTAAGGAGCTGTACCCATGAAAATCACAACGAAGATCTTATCCCTGCTACTCGTCCTCCTCACGACAGCGCTCCTCGGCTGCGGTGGATCGCAGCAGGCCGCAGAGAAGAAAACGGAGAAACCATTCCGCATCGTCACGTCGTTCTATCCCATGTATTTGGCGACCATCAACATCACGGACGGAGTGGACGGCGTTGAGGTCACCAACATGACGAAGCCGCAGACGGGCTGCCTGCACGACTACCAGCTCATGACCGAGGATATGAAGACACTCGAACACGCCGATGCCTTTGTCATCAACGGTGCCGGCATGGAGGACTTCATGGACAAGGTAACGGGCGCACAGAAGGAAATGAAGATCATCGATGCGTCGCGCGGCATCGAGCTGATCCACGATGACGAGGGCGATAACCCCCACGTCTGGCTGAGCGTCACCGATGCTATCACACAGGTGCGCAACATTGCCGATCAGCTGAAGGAAGCCGATCCTGCCCACGCAGACGCTTATGAAAAGAATGCTGCCGCCTACATCGAAAAACTCACGGCACTGAAAACAGAGATGCACGCCGCGCTTGACCATGTTCCGCACAAGGACATCGTGACGTTCCACGAGGCATTCCCCTACTTTGCGAAGGAGTTCCATCTGAACATCATTGCCGTCGTCGAGCGCGAGCCGGGGACGGAGCCGACACCGAGCGAGCTGCAGGAAACCATCGAGCAGGTGAATGCGCTCCCGACCAAGGTACTCTTTACCGAGCCGCAGTACTCCCCTGCCGCCGCAGAGACGATTGCGCGTGAGACGGGTGCAAAGATCTATACGCTCGACCCCGTCGTCACAGGAGAAGCAACACCTGCGGCAAAGAATGCCTACATCGACACCATGAAGAAGAATATGGAAGTGCTGAAGGAAGCCCTTCAATAACAGCATACACACAGTAAAAGGGGCTGTTGCACGAAGGCAAATTTGTCTTCGTACAGCAGCCCTCTTTTCA
>CAUTTS010000005.1:0-44224 GCA_963541465.1 uncultured Selenomonas sp. | reverse complement strand
GCGCTCACCTATTTGCTCACGGGGCAGACCCTGCGGAGCGCAGAGGATCTGCGCCCCGTCGTCATCGCCATGGCTGCGGCGGCAGTATACGTCATCCTCTATGGCTTTTATCAGTTCATCTTCGGCATCGACACCTCCGCGATGAAATGGGTGGACGGCGTCTCGTTCCCCGAGCTGTCGAAGCGTGTCTTCTCGACATGGGAAAATCCGAACATCCTCGCGGGCTACCTTGACATCGTCGTCTGCCTGGCACTCGGTCTGGCGGGCGGCCTCTCGGGCTGGCGGCGCGGACTGGCACTCACGATCCTCGTCCTCGCGCTCGCGTGCCTCGGCATGACCTTCGCGCGCGGCGCATGCCTCGTGATCGCCGTCATCTTGGCGGGCTATGGCATCCTGCGCGACTGGCGCGTGCTCCTCGGCATCGTCGTCATCGGCGCGGGCATCCTCTTCTTTGACCCTGTGCTCTCGGATCGTCTGCTCTCCGTCTTTACGCGGATCGACACCTCCTCGGAGATGCGGCTCGCCTTCTGGGAGAGCACCGTGGCGATGGTGCTCGACCATCCCTTTCTCGGCATTGGCTGGGCCATGTATTTCATGGTCTATCCCGAGTACGACTTCTATCTGCAGGGAGCGCCCGTCAAAATCGTTCACGCGCACAATATGTATCTGAACTATGCGGCGGAGATCGGCATCCCCGGAGCACTTGCCTTCTTCTGGTTCTTCTTCGGCTCGCTGCTGCTCGCCTTCCGCCTGCCGCGCAAAACCCCGCCGTGGGCGGATGTGCTCGCGGCACACGAACACGAGTGGCGCGCCGTCGCCGATGTGCGTGAGGCACTCATGGCATGGCGCAGCAAAAAATTTGTGGAGGGCTTTGCCCTCGGCATCGGACTCGCCATGCTCTCCGTTGCCCTGAACGGGATCACGGATCATCTTCTCTTTAACATCCCATCCTCTATGCTGCTCTGGATGCTCGCCGCGATGGCTGCGGCCGTGCATACGATGGCGGGGGAGATGAAGGAAGGATAACTATGCAGGAACATCCATCGATATCCAAGGCAACAGTCGATCGCCTGCCGCGCTACTACCGCTGCCTGCGGCAGCTCAGTGATGAGGGCGTCTGCATCGCCTCCTCCGAGGAGCTCGGCCGCCGGCTCTCGATCAATCCCGAGCAGATCCGCAAGGACCTCACCGCCTTCGGGCAGTTCGGGAAAAAGGGCGTCGGTTACTACGTCGCAGAGCTCAAGGAGAGCATCGGCGGCATCCTCGGCCTCGATCAGCACCTCAGCATCGCCATCGTCGGCATGGGGCATCTGGGCGCGGCGCTCGCGAACTATCAGGGCATCGAACGTCTCGGCTTTCGCCTTGCGGCGATCTTTGACAGCAACCCCGTTGTCATTGGCACGCGCGTCGGAGAGCGGCGCGTGGAGGACATTGCCTATCTCGCGGAGATCGTCGCCGAGCGCAGCATCCAGATCGGCGTGATCGCCGTCCCCGCTGCACACGCTCAGCATGTGGCGGATCAGCTCGTTGCGGCGGGCATCAGCGGGATCTGGAACTTTGCCCCCGTGAAGCTGCACGTGCCGCCGTCCGTCCCCTTTGTCAGCGAGGATCTCTCGGTGGGACTGAGCGCGCTCTCCTACTACCTGACGCATCGCAGCGCGGAAAATGACGTGTTGTCTGAAAAAAATTAAAGAACGAATAAATACTTTTCCTCTTTTTTCACAAATTCACAGAAAATGCCGTCAATGTAATCTTGACGGCATTTTTTTTTCGTGATATTCTTAGGAAAGATATAATTGGCGTAGAGAGGTACGATAATCTACAGTTATTTCGGATACCCCATACAGCCTCTATTTACGGGGAGTTTACGCGAAAACAGAGGGATTCAAGATTGCTGTCAAAATTATGTGCCGGCTGCGTCAGGAGAGTATTCATGGGTGACGGCGGTAAGGAAAACATGAAACAAACATCACAGTCATGAGACATGTGCTGTGATGATTCGTGTGTTCCGTGTGCTGTCCGCTGTATCTGAGGGAGGTTATTCTATGATCGATATTTCCGATCGCGTGCCGAAGTCCCTGACGGATCGTATTGTAAGTGCGGAGACGGCGGCGGAGTACTTTGCCGACGGCATGATCATCGGTGCGAGCGGCTTTACCCCGTCCGGCTATCCGAAGGCGGTTCCGCTTGCCATCGCCGAGCGTATGAAGAAGAATCCGTTCAAGGTCAACATCTGGACGGGTGCCTCGACGGGTCCCGAGCTGGACGGTGCGCTTGCCGAGGCGGAGGGCATCAAACAGCGTCTCCCGTATCAGACGAGCACACCGCTGCGCAACGCCATCAACTCCGGCAAGGTCAACTACATCGACATGCACCTCTCTGAGGTGGCACAGCAGTCGCGCGAGGGCTTCCTCGGGAAGATCGACGTCGCTCTCGTGGAGGCAGTCGCCATCACGGAGGAGGGCATCATCCCCTCGACCTCGGTCGGCAACACGCCGTCGTTCGTCCAGAGCGCAGATGTGGTCATCGTTGAGGTGAACACGAGCCAGCCGATGGAGCTCGTCGGGATGCACGACATCTACATCCCGCTCGATCCACCGAACCGTCTCCCGATCCCCATCACGAAGGCAGGAGATCGCATCGGCACGACATTCATCCCGTGCCCGCTCGAGAAGATCAAATACATCGTTCCCTGCGACATCACGGACAAGACCCGCGCCCTCGCGCCGGTCGATGACATCGCGCGCAAAATGGGTGCGTTCACGGTCGACTTCCTCAAGAAGGAAATCGCCGAGGGACGTATGCCGAAGGGATTGCTTCCGTTGCAGTCGGGCGTCGGCAATGTGGCAAACGCCGTGATCGCGGGCTTTGTGAACTCCGACTTCACCGACCTTGAGGTCTACACCGAGGTCATCCAGGACGGCATGTTCGACCTTGCCGATGCGGGCAAGCTGAAGTTTGCCTCCGGCACAGCATTCTCGCCATCACCTGAGGGGCTCCAGCGCTTCTACAAGGACATCGACAAGTACAAGAAGATCATGATGCTCCGTCCGCAGGAGATCTCGAACAACCCCGAGGTTGTCCGCCGTCTTGGCGTCATTGCGATGAACACGGCGATCGAGGTCGACATCTACGGCAACGTCAACTCCACGCACGTCACGGGCTCGAAGATGATGAACGGCATCGGCGGCAGCGGCGACTTTGCACGCAACGCCTACATCACGATCTTCTACACGCAGTCCGAGGCAAAGGGCGGCAAGATCTCGTCCATCGTTCCGTTCTGCTCGCACATCGACCACAGCGCACACGATGTGGACGTCGTCATCACGGAGCAGGGCGTTGCCGACCTGCGCGGCAAATGCCCGCGTGAGCGTGCCCTCGAGATCATCAACAACTGCGCGCATCCCGACTATCGCCCGATCCTGCTCGACTACTACGAGCGTGCTCTTGCGGCGACGAAGGGCGCAGAGACACCGCATCTGCTGGACGAGGCGCTGTCCTTCCATCAGCGCTTCCTGGCCACAGGATCAATGCAGAAGTAATCCGACGTATCCATCGGTACGTTCGGGGCTTGCAGCATCTGCGGCAAGCCCCGTCCATAGTATATAATCCAATGAGAACTGTAAAAGGTAAAGGAGAAGACTTTCATGAGCAATGAAAAGATCCAGGCGGAGCTTGACAAGTACAATGCTGCCGTAGAAAAAGCCACGGCAAAGTTCCCGGCACGTCCGCACATCCCCGAGCAGGGACTCTACACCCCGCTCGACATCCAGGAGACGGACTATGCAGAGGACATCAGTTTCCCCGGCGTCTATCCTTACACGCGCGGCGTGCAGCCGACGATGTACCGCGGACGCTTCTGGACGATGCGCATGTACGCAGGATTCTCCACGGCGGAGGAGTCCAACAAGCGCTATCGTTACCTCATCGAGAGCGGTGCAACGGGACTCTCCTGCGCATTTGACCTCCCGACGCAGATTGGCTACGACTCCACGGATCCGATCTCCGAGGGCGAGGTCGGCAAGGTTGGCGTTGCGATCGACTCCCTTGCGGATATGGAGATCCTCTTTGACCAGATCGATCTCGGCAAGGTCTCCACGTCCATGACGATCAACGCACCTGCATCCGTCCTCCTCGCGATGTACATCGCCGTGGCGGAGAAGCAGGGCGTCTCGGCGGACAAGCTCAAGGGAACCATCCAGAATGACATTCTGAAGGAGTATGCAGCACGCGGCACGTACATCTTCCCGCCGCGTCCCTCCATGCGCCTCATCACGAACATCTTTGAATATTGCTCCAAGAACGTCCCGAACTGGAACACCATCTCCATCTCGGGCTACCACATCCGCGAGGCCGGCTCCACGGCGTCGCAGGAGATTGCATTCACCATCGCGGACGGCATCGCCTACGTCGAGGCAGCGATCAAGGCTGGTCTCAGCGTCGATGCGTTCGCAGGCCGCCTCTCCTTCTTCTGGAACGCACACAACAACGTTCTCGAAGAGGTCGCGAAGTTCCGTGCCTCCCGCCGCATCTGGGCAAAGGTCATGAAGGAGCGCTTCCATGCAGAGAAGCCGAAATCCATGATGCTCCGCGTCCATACGCAGACGGCAGGCTCGATGCTCACCGCACAGCAGCCGAACAACAACATCGTCCGCGTCGCACTCCAGACCGCAGCAGCAGTCATGGGCGGCACGCAGTCGCTCCATACGAACTCCCGCGACGAGGCGCTCGCGCTTCCGACGGAGGAGTCAGTCATGGTCGCCCTCCGTACGCAGCAGATCGTTGCGTACGAGAGCGGACTTGCCGATGTGGTTGATCCGCTCGCAGGCTCCTACTACGTCGAGGCGATGACGAACCGCATCGAGAAAGAGGCGTGGGAGTACATCAAGAAGATCGACGATCTCGGCGGTGCAGTTGCAGCGATTGAGAAGGGCTACATCCAGAAAGAGATTCAGGACAGCGCATACAAGTGGCAGATGGACGTCGAGTCCGGTGCACGCGTCATCGTCGGCGTCAACAAGTTCCAGGTGGAGGAGGAAGCTCCGAAGAACCTCCTCAAGGTGGACGCTTCCGTCGGCGAGAAGCAGAAGGCAAAGGTCGAGGCCATGAAGGCAAAGCGCGACAACGCCGCCGTTCAGGCAGCCCTTGCCGAGCTCAAGAAAGCCTGCGCCGACGAGCACGAGAACCTCATGCCGCATATCCTCGCAGCAGTCAAGACCTACGCGACACTCGGCGAAATCTGCGGTGTCATGCGTGAGGTGTTCGGCGAGTACGAGGCACACGTCAATCTCTAAGCGGTACGCGCGAACGGCTGTTGGATGAATGCACAGGGGACGCCGCACGAGGAGTGCGGCGGATCCGTTCAGGAGGAATAGAAAAATGGCAGAAAAAATCAGAGTGCTCGTTGCAAAACCGGGTCTGGATGGTCATGATCGCGGCGCGAAGGTCGTCGCACGCGCCCTGCGCGACGCCGGCTTCGAGGTCGTCTACACGGGACTTCGCCAGACGCCGGAGGAGATCGCCGAGGCTGCTCTGCAGGAAGACGTCAACGTCGTTGCGCTGAGCATCCTCTCGGGTGCGCATCCGCATCTTTTCCCGAAGGTCGTCGAGCTCATCCGCGGCAAGGGAATGGACGACGTCCTCGTCATCGGCGGCGGCGTCATCCCCGAGGGCGACATCCCTGCGCTGAAGGCAGCGGGCATTGCCGAGGTATTCACCCCGGGCACACCGACCGGCGACGTTGTGAAATTCATCAAGGAACATGTGAAGGCGTAAGCGTCTGATTTGCTTGGAGACACTGCTTCTGCGGTGCTTTCCTGAAAGGATGGATGACAGGCAATCCGATTGTCCCGTCATCCATTCCCTATGTTCTTATGAAATCACAGCGCGAAGGAGGTGGGCGTATGGATATTGCAGCCGAGGTGCTGAAGGGCAATCGCCTAGCTCTCTCGCGCGCCATCACGGCGATCGAGAACGAGCGGGCGGATGCCACCGACATCATGAAGGCACTCTATCCGCATACCGGTCATGCCTACGTCCTTGGCATCACGGGTCCGCCTGGTGCCGGCAAGAGCACCATGACGGACAAGCTTGCCAAGGAATACAGAAAGCGCGGAAAGACCGTCGGCATCATTGCCGTCGACCCCACAAGCCCCTTTTCCGGCGGAGCCATACTGGGCGACCGCATCCGTATGAATGATCTGACGCTCGATGAGGGCGTCTTCATCCGCAGCATGGGTACACGCGGCAGCCTTGGCGGCCTCTCCCACAAGACGGCGGATGCAGTCAAGGCGATGGATGCGTTCGGCAAAGATGTCATCTTTGTCGAAACCGTCGGTGTCGGGCAGTCCGAGGTGGATATTGTGCGGGCGGCGGACACGACGATGGTCGTGTTGATTCCGGGCATGGGCGATGACATTCAGGCGATCAAGGCGGGCATCTTGGAGATCGGCGACGTGTTCGCGATCAACAAGTCCGATCTCGACGGAGCAGACAAGCTCGTCCGCGAGATCAACATGATGCTCGATCTGGACGATCACATGTCTGACTGGCGTCCGCCCATCCGCAAGGTCGTCGCGAACCGCGGCGAAGGCATCGCGGAGCTCGTCGATACGCTCGAGGAGCACCGCAGCCACATCGAGGGGAACGGCGTACTTGCCGAACGGCGCACGCGCCGCACGCGCGATGAGATGCTCGACATCCTCCATGCGGGCGTACGGCGGAGCATCGAGAGCCGCATTGTCGATACGGGACGACTGGACGACTATGTGGCACGAATCAAGGCGCATGAGACCGACCCATACACCGTGGTGGGCGGGGTCATGTGCGAAATGTTAACGAAGTGAGTGAGTGCAGCAGAACGCACTCCTCCGAGGAGGAAGTTTGACATGTTCAAAATTCTTGGCGTAGATCACATCGGCGTTGCCGTACAGGATCTCGAAGAAGGAAAGAAACTCTGGTCGGATATCATTGGCATTCCCTGCACGAATCAGGAAACCGTTGCAGAGCAGAAGGTCACGACGACCTTCCATCCGACGCCGAACGGCAGCGAGATTGAGCTACTGATCGGCACGGCGCCTGACAGCCCGATCACGAAATACATCGAGAAGAAGGGCGAGGGCATCCAGCACGTTGCCCTGCGCGTCGACAACATCGAGAACGCGATTGCCGACCTCATGGCAAAGGGCGTCCGCATGATCGACGAGAAGCCGCGCATCGGTGCGGGCGGAGCAAAGATCGCCTTCCTTCATCCGAAGGCGACGAAGGGCGTTCTCCTCGAAATCTGTGAGCATCCGGATCGCTGAGCAGCGCACTGCCGCAGTTGATCTCCTCGGGCATCCCGAGGATTTGACAGATATACAGGAGGGATAGAATGTCCACAGTCCAGGAAAAAATTGAGCTGATGCTGGCGAAAAAAGAGCATCTCATGCAGGGCGGTGGTGAAAAGAGCATCGCAAAGCAGCACAGCAAGGGCAAACTCACCGCACGTGAGCGCCTGAACCTGCTGTTTGATGAGGACACCTTCGTCGAGCTTGACATGTTCGTGCGCCATCGCTGCACCAATTTTGGACAGGAGAAAAAAGAACTGCCCGGCGAGGGCGTTGTGACGGGCTACGGTACGATTGACGGCCGTCTCGTCTACGCATTCGCACAGGACTTCACGGTTGAGGGCGGCTCACTCGGCGAAAAGCACGCACATAAGATCTGGAAGGTCATGGACCTCGCCATGAAGATGGGCGCACCCTGCATCGGCATCAACGATTCGGGCGGTGCACGCATCCAGGAGGCGGTCGATGCACTCTCGGGCTACGGCGGCATTTTCTACCGCAACACGAAGGCCTCGGGCGTCATTCCGCAGATCTCCGTCATCATGGGACCCTGCGCGGGCGGCGCGGTCTACAGCCCGGCACTCACGGACTTCATCTACATGGTGAAGAACACGAGCCAGATGTTCATTACGGGCCCTGCCGTCATCAAGTCCGTCACGGCGGAGGAGGTCACGGCGGAGGAGCTCGGCGGTGCGATGACGCACAACTCCCGCTCCGGCGTCGCACACTTTGCGGCGGAGAACGATGAGGACTGCATCGAGCAGATCCGCTACCTGCTCTCCTTCCTCCCAAGCAACAACATGGAGGAAACGCCGCGCGTGGAGACGGGCGACGATCCGAACCGTCAGGATGAGAGCCTCAACACGGTCGTGCCGGACAACCCGAACGCACCGTACGACATGAAGGATGTCATCCGCAGCCTCGTCGACAACGGCGAGTTCTACGAGGTACATCAGCACTTCGCAACGAACATCATCTGCTGCTTCGCACGCTTTGACGGACGCGCCGTCGGCATTATTGCGAACGAGCCGAACGTCATGGCAGGCTGCCTCGATGTCGACGCGTCGAACAAGTCCTCGCGCTTCATCCGCTTCTGCGATGCGTTCAACATCCCGCTCGTCAACCTCGTCGATGTTCCGGGCTTCCTGCCGGGCGTCGATCAGGAGTACAGCGGCATCATCCGCCACGGCGCGAAGATGCTCTACGCATACAGCGAAGCAACCGTGCCCAAGATTACGGTCATCACGCGCAAGGCATACGGCGGCTCCTACATCGCCATGTGTAACCGCGAGCTGGGTGCCGATCAGGTCATGGCATGGCCGACCTCTGAGATCGCCGTCATGGGACCTGCGGGCGCGGCAAACATCATCTTCCGCAAGGACCCCGACAAGGATGCGCGCACGGCAGAGTACATCGAGGAGTTTGCGACCCCGTACAAGGCGGCAGAGCGCGGCTACATCGACATGGTCATCACGCCGAGCGAGACGCGCCCCTACATCATCACGGCACTCAACGCGCTTTCGAGCAAGCGCGAGGATAGTCCCGCGAAGAAGCACGGGAACATTCCGCTTTGATTCAGCAGGAGGGATAGAATGGCTGCAAACAACGTGGCGCCCGAGGTCATCGCCGCCATCACCGCCGCCGTCCAGGCGACGACGGGCAACAAAGTCGTTGCTGTAAGCGTCAAACCCGCCGAGGTCTGGACGCTTGCCAACCGCAGCAGACGCTGAGCGTCCTGCGAGATAAGAAAAACTGTCATCAATTTTAATGTTGGAGGAATCACACATGAAAAAGTTCAACATCACGGTCAACGGCACTGCTTACGAAGTCGAGGTTGAGGAAGTACGCGCAGCCGCTGCTGCTGCCCCTGCTGCACCGAAGGCCGCCGCTCCGGCAGCTGCGCCGAAGGCTGCTGCTCCGGCTGCTCCCGCAGCTGCACCGAAGGCTGCTGCCGCCGGTGAGCGCTCGGTGGATGCACCGATGCCGGGCAAGATTGTTGAGGTCAAAGTCTCGGTCGGTCAGCCGGTCAAGGCAGGCGACACGCTCCTCATCCTTGAGGCGATGAAGATGCAGAACGAGATCGCTGCGGATGCAGACGGCACGGTCAAGGCGATCAACGTCACGGCAGGCCAGTCCGTCAAGGTGCGCGACTCGCTCGTGATCCTCGGCTAACCCCTTTTGTCAAAACTATTGGGAGTCCCGCAAGGGACTCCTTTTCTTATGGAATCACTGATAAAATGAAGTCCGTCAGATTGGCGTAGATTTTTTTGTCCGAACGAGGTGGAAAACCGGACGCAGAGTGGTGCTCTGTGGAGGATTTTCCGCCGAAGTGCGGGCAAAAAAGATACGTCAAGATGGCGCGGCTGAATTTATCAGTGATTCCTTATGCTTATGTTGACCGGAGGGAAGGGATTATCTATAATGTAAGCAGAAGATACAGAATGAAAGGAGGGGCACATGGAAAAGGAATGGGAACGTGAGACACTGGAGGCATGGAACCTGAAGAATTCATTGACGGACAGAAGGCACAGAGCGAACTTGCACAGCAAATGGAGCAGGAAGTTGAACGTGTCAAACGACAGGATGAAATGAGGCGGGAATACATGACACTCTATATGGAATACCAGAAGCAACACCGTGCCGGCATCGAAGAGGGAATGCGGCGCGGGCGCGCCGAGGGGCGAGCCGAGGGGCAAGCCGAGGGGCGTCAGGCGGGCACGCTTCATACTGCGTTGCGATTTATGCGGGCAGGCACACCACTCCATGCAGCAGCTCAGATCGCAGAGGTACCGGAGGATGAACTGCGCGCGTTTGCCCAGGAAAACGGCATGGTTTTCTCCTGATGGTCAGGACGAAATCAGATAAGCCTCGTGATGCCCTGTGTATCGTGTCGTACGGAAGAAAGAATGAAAATAAAATAATAGCACATTCTTAAGTTGCTCCTTTCTTTCGTCGATAAAAATAGTGGGACGGTGGATTCCGTCTATTTACGCAATCATAGAGAGACATGGATGACCCATAGATAACAGTCAGGGAGGCAGTCTTTATGGCGATGGTGGTCAAAAATAATATGTCGGCGGTGAACACGCTCAACACGCTCAACAAGAATCAGAGCGCGCTGTCACAGAGCCTGCAGAAAGTTTCTTCGGGCATGAAGATCAACAGTGCCGGCGACGACGCCTCGGGGATGGCGATCTCCGAGCGGATGCGCGTGCAGGTGCGCTCCCTCGATCAGGATGACAAGAATACAAAGAACGGTGCAGCACTTCTGCGTACGGCAGAGGGCGCTGTGCAGTCCACCATCGAGGTCCTCAAGACACTGAAGGAAAAGGCGATCAACGCCGCCAACGATACGAACACGGATGGCGACCGTCGTCTCATCCAGATCGAGGTCGAGAAGATGATCGACCAGATCGACGAGAACGCGCTGACAACCTACAATGGGAAGTATCTGATTGATGGGTCGCGAAATGCCTTCGTGGGAGGTGAACTCCCTGCGGCAAGAGGCACACAGACCAGCCTGACCAACATGAGCTTGTCAACGGACACAGGCGGATTGACCAATTTATTGGACTTGAAACGTCGTGACGGAAATGATGTTGGAATTCATTCCTCTGATACGATTACGGCTTCGTGGACACGAAATGGTGTAACATACTCGAAGTCTATATCACCAATTGGGACTAGCACGCCGTTGGTTGCTGCAATAGGTCTTATTACGGCGTCTGATGCAGGGTTTTATCGTGAAGATGACGTTGTTGGTGTTGATGAGCATGGGGAGTTCGTTAGAACTCCTGATAACCAACCAGCGATTACGATTCGGGCAAACAGTGCTGGTGTTAATGGACAGATTGCAGGGGTTACATTCCGTGTAACGAACAATGAAGGAAAAATGCGTAACGAAGTCAATGCTGTCCTCGATGCGTTTAAAGAAACGGTACGCGCACAAGATCCGTCGCCAGATAATGCACTCGTCCTCCAGACGGGAACGCGGGCAAATCAGGAGATCAAGGTCGGTTTTACTGATATGCGGTCAGCTGCACTTGGACTTCAGTCTCAAGATGGAAATGGATGGGATCGACAGCCCCATGGAGGAAGTGAGATTGTCGGGACAGGTCCGAAGATTCAGGTCACGACGCGCGAAGCGGCGAACGCGGCAATCAATGTGTTCGAAAATGCCTTGATTCGTGCGACAGATGAGGCTGTCAATATTGGTGCGGTGCAGAACCGTCTCAAATATACGAGCAACAACCTCGTCGTTGCATCGGAGAACGTGCAGGCGTCGGAGTCAACCATTCGCGATGCGGATATGGCGAAGGAAATGACGGCGTACACGAAGAACAACGTCCTCACGCAGGCATCCCAGGCGATGCTCGCGCAGGCAAACCAGAACTCGAGCACAGTGCTCAGTTTGTTAAAGTAAAATATCATGGGCTTGTGTCCACTACCGCTGAGGCGGTTCACCTCCCCCGCAACAGCGGGGGAGGTTTTTCTCTTTCGATCTTGCACGCAGGAATAGAATCGGCTAAAATAGTCATAGGGGCGATTTGATGGCACGAGATTTGGATGAAGCACGACGCATGCGCTATCAAGAAGTGATTCAGAGTTTTACACTTCTTGATGATGTCTTTATGACCGCAGTCTTTCAAGACAGTCTCCCGTGCGTAGATTTGGTCTTGCAGATTATTCTCGATCAGCCCAATCTTCGTGCAGAGCGTGTTATTACGCAGGATACGGTGAAGAATCTACGCGGGCATGATGTACGGCTCGATGTGCACGCATTTGCCGATGGGCGCGAGTTTAACATCGAGATCCAACGTGCAAAGAGCGGGGCAGATCCGCGCAGAGCACGCTATCACAGCAGTATCATGGATGCGAATGCGCTGCCGGCAGGGGTAGACTATGAGAAGCTGCCTGAGTCGTATGTTATATTTATCACAGAGAATGATGTTCTTGGCCTCGGACAACCTATCTACGTAATTCGCCGTATGATAGAGGGATGCAGTAATGTGTTTGACGACGGCTCGCATATTATCTATGTAAATAGTGCGATGGCAGACACATCGACACCATTGGGGCGGTTGATGCACGACTTTCGCTGCGCTCAGCCGGAGAAGATGTACTACGATGTTCTTGCACAGCGGACGAGAGCATTCAAGCAGAACGAGGAAGGAGTGAGTCACGTGAGTGCGTTATGGGAACAGCTGCTGAAGGAAGAATATGAGCAGGGCAGAGAAGAAGGGATCGAAAAAGGGATCGAAAAAGGGATCGAAAAAGGGGTCGAGCAGGAACGTCTTTCATCGATTCGCCGTATGATGTCGGAACTTCAGCTTAGTATGGAGAAAGCAATGGATGTGCTTGCTATTCCGCGCTCTGAGTGGGGACGCTACAAAGCGATGCTTTGATGAGCACAGAACAGATCAATCCCGTCGAATTGTCCTAGGACTATTCGACGGGATTTCTTGTCTTCTTCGCGCATCTATGCTATTATAAAATGAGCTATAAGTTTCGATAAATATAGATAAGAAATATTGTACCAGATGGGAGACCGGAATCATGGGAAAGTATCGGACACGGGAGCTGACCGAGCGTGTGCGCTATGCAATCATTGCAGGGATGGCGGGGGCCTTTTTGATTCCGCAGGTCGGCTTTGCTGCACCAACGGGCGAGCATGGTATGACAACGGGTGTTACTGTCGGACGCACCACGGTAGCGGCAGGAAAAGACACCAATATCACGGCGACTGCCGCGAATAACGTCATCAAATGGGCAGACTACTCCGTCAAACAGGGTGAGACGGTCAAGTACGATGGAAAGAACTATCTGAACATCGTGACGGGTGGGAATACATCTGCCATCAACGGTGCAATCAAGAATACAGGCGGTGACGTTTATCTCGTCAATCCGAACGGCGTAATTTTCGGCAAGACAGCATCTGTGAATGTAGGGAATCTCTATGTCTCTACACAGGAAGAATCGACGCTGAACACGACAGCGTTCACGGGCGGCGGGGCATCTCCACTCAGTACAGCGGTAGGAGATGTCGGTAAAGCCGATGTCGTCAATATGGGCTCAGTTACGGCGAATAAGGTCGAGGTCTATGGCAGGAGTATCCGCATCCTCGATGCGGCAAAGATCACGGCAGGGACAAGTCCCGTCATCCTCCATACGGATACGGCGGCAAACGGCGGCTATGCGCATATCGGGCATCAGAGTGGGGCAGAACCTGCTGCGACGGCATACAAGATCAATGGCGCAAATGCGGTGGCAGCAGATAACTACTACCAGCTGGTAAGTACGACGAGCGAATTTCGAAATATGAGCTCGGATCTTACTAAGAATTATATGCTGGAGAACGACATTGATTTTGCTGGTGAAACGGCACTCTCTCCTACTGGTACGATTACGACACCTTTTACGAAAAAGTTTGATGGTAACTTTTATAAGGTAAAAAACTTTACCGTCATGGGAGGAGATCGCGCAGGGCTCTTTGGAGATACAAATGGGGCTAGCATTGAAAATGTTGGAATAATTGGTGCTACGATTACAGGGGGGACAGCTGGAGCAGATTATGCAGGGGGAATTGTCGCATATGCCAGAAATTCGACACTCAAGAATGTTTATGTTGACCAGACGACAACGGTATCTGGTACAATGGGAAAACATGGTGGAATTGCAGGCGGTACAAGTGCAACGACAATTGATAGTGCATACAGTAAAGCAAGTATTGGCGCCGGCGGTGGCGTGATAGGACACGCCTTAAATGGGACGGTAGTCCGGAATACCTATAGCGATGCAAAGGTTTCTGGTACGGGTACATATTTCATTTACTACATGCAGCCGCCGGATGGGACGTCTGTATCAAATTCCTACACGACAGGGAATCAATTCACGTGGTCAAATTTAACAAGCCACATAAGCAACACATATAAAATTGATGAAGCTGCGAAAACTGCGACGTTGGTTTCATCGCCAAGTGCTGGTCCAGCGCCCACTCCTAAGGACATGAACTCCGTCGCCACTTATGCGGGGTGGAGCATCAACAACACCGGTGCGCCCGGGGCGAAGTGGCGCATCTATGAGGGGCGGACACTGCCGCTCCTGACGGCGTTTATGGATGGTACGGCAACGGCGACGTATGACACGCGGTACTTCAATGCGGATGGGACGCTGAACAACGACTCTGCAAATACGGCGAAGTCCAATAAGGGCGCAGATATCGAGACGACCTACAACAGCCAGTATGTCAAGATCGTGGGCGTGGATGCGTCGACGCACGATGCCGTCGTGGGCGGCAAGTCGAATGTGGTCACCTACGCGGGGGCGATGCAGTACAACGCCGACGGCACGCCGAACCTCGACCATATCTACGACTATATGAACACGGGCACCAACGATTTCGACAAGACGAACGGCATCCGCAATGCGGGGACGAAGGCGATCCTCTGGTCGGATCAGGATGGTCCGAACCTGCGCGGTGTCAATGTCACGGTCAAACAGCGTGAAGTTAAACTTGATGGTGATTCGATCGAAGCCAAACGCATGTATAACGGCAAGAGTGACGTTACGGATGCGTTTATTCAGGCGCTTTCAAGTGGGAATATCAAATCCAACGGCTTTACGGCTGAGGATGTTGCGTCGGGGTCTGTCCGGCTTGACTTTACCACGGGTGGATTCAAGGCAGTGATGGTCAAGAATGGAACACTTCCTGCCACGGGGGCAAATATCGACAAGAACGTCGGCACGGACAAGCCCGTCAAGTTCACAGGCAGCATTGACTTTTCGGGTGATGATGCGGCGAACTATCATTTCGACAATTCATCGCTTAGCAACATCACGGGTAAAGCGACCATTACGAAGGCGCCGCTCTATCTAAAAATCAATAAGAGTACGGCTGACGCTAAGATCTACGACGGTACGGATGCGGTGCTCGATCTCGCGATGAAACAGACGGGGACGTCGACGCCGAACATCACGCTGAACAAGGACAACTATGCGCCTGCCTCCACCGTGGCTTCTCCCACACACCATAAGGGTGAAATCATGCTGGACGACGGCGACACCCCCGATGATGTTTACCTGACGCAGGTTACTGACCCGACGTACACCGATACGACAGGGGCTAAGCAGATTCATGTCGGCGACCATAAGCTGCAGTATAAGAACGTCGGACTGCGCGGCGTGGATGCGGGGAACTATGATCTCTACCTGCCCCCCATCCCTGCTTCGGGAAATGGGACTAAGGTGGTCGGAAACACGGTCTACCTCGATGGCAAGATTATTGCGCGCGAGATCACGCGCGACAGCTTCAAAGTCTATGACAGTGCGACGAATGCAGAGGTCACAGCGGAGAAGGTCTATGACGGAAACGCGACCTATACGCCGGGAGGGAGCGTCTATCTTTCGACGAATGCGCCGGCAAGTGGGAATATTGGCATCGTCACGCGCGATCAGGGACATATCACATTTGCTCTGACGGGCGGCACGGGGACGTTCAAGGATGCTGCGGGAGCAAATAGTACAAAGAACGTCGCTGAGGCGCGCAAGATTGCCTATAATGTCACGGGCGTGGCGGATACCCATACGGATGCTGACGGTATCGGGTATAAACTGGAGGACTACTACGTCCTCGATGCAGATGGTGTGACGAAGCACTCACTCAGCAGCGCGTTTGACGCGACGGGACAAGGGCGCATCACGCCGAAAGCACTCACGGCGACGGTCGTCAACAATCATATCACGAAGGTCTACGACGCAAAGCAGAACCAGACGGACGGCAACCGCAACGACATCATCGGTGATGCTCTCGTCACGCTCTCAGGCTTTGTCTCGGGCGAGACACGCACGAACACCTCGACGGCGATGTACGCATCGCCGAATGTCGCATGGGATAATACGGCGAATGCTCCCACGTCGCAGGCGGTGACGTACACGGCGAAGTTTGACCGCGGCACGGGTGCCGAAGCGGATAACTATACACTCGACCCCACGGCGCACACGACAACGGTCACCAATAGTGCGAGTGTGTCAGGAAGCTATACGGGGACGATTACACCGCGTGACCTAAAGCTCACCTTCGGCGATGTGACGAAGGTCTATGACGGCACAGCGGACAACGCAACGAAGAATGTGACAGCACTCGACGATGGCCTGTCGGGGGCGGTCACGACGGCAGATGGTACGACGGCAGCGGGCATTAGTGCGGCTGCTCTTTCGAGTGCGACGAGCAGCTATGGCGATTTCTCGGGGACAACGTTCAATGCGAACCGCAACGCAGGCAGCCGTGTTGTAGAGTACGTCGGACTCGCCGGTGCACTCGGCACGAATCATAACTATGCGATTGCAGACAAGCAGTACGGCAAGGGCACGATCACACGCCGCCGCATCGACCCCTCGGGGTTCCAAGTGCGAAAGAAGGACGGGACAATCGCCGATGCGTCGAAGGTCTACGACGGGACGGATCGTTCCGACCTTCCATCGGGGGCGTCGCTTGTCACGCCCACGGCGACGAGCGGCGATACGGGCATTGTCAGTCATGATGCGGGCAAGATTACCTTTAAGCTGAAGGATGGTACGCACGGGTATTTCTCCCGCGATGCCGACGGGAACAACCGTACCTCGCACGTCTCGGAGGCACAGTATGTCGCTTATGACATCGTCGCGCAGACGAGTGATGCGACGAACAATCCGCTGTCGAACTATACGTTCGGCTCGGCGACAGCGACAACGCTAAAAAATCTCGAAGATGTCAACAACGCAAACCCCGCCCATGTCACGGCGGCGGGGTCTATTACCGCTGCCCCGCTCCATGCGCAGACGCACAGCATCGAGAAGGTCTACGATGGGCTCGCGAAGCATACGGACGGCAACCGCGCCGCTGTGGCGGACAAGGACACGATCATCACCTTTACCGGCTGGGCGGTGCATGACGGCATCACGGAGAAGCGCACGAACAACTCCTCGGCGGAGTATCTGGGCTTTGGCGGCGGTCAGGGCAAGGACGTTGCCTACGATGCGATTTCGAGCGATGTAACGACGAAGAATGTCAAGTATACGGCAGCGCTCACAGGAAACTATGCGGACGACTATAGGGTCGTTGACATCACGGGCGCGGGCGCAGCGACCCCGACGACGGGCGTGACGACGACCGTCGCCGATGCGGGCAAGATCACACCGCGTGCGCTGAAGATCGTCATGGACGACGTGAGCAAGACCTACGACGGCAACGCAAAGAACACGACGGTGTCTGTTAAGGAAATTACGGATACGATAGGCAGCGCGGTCATTGACGACATCCTGAATGATGATAATGTGACGGCACTCGATCTAACTGCCCAATATACGGCGAAAATGACAGCTGCACCTGCCAACTACAAGAGTGCCTACGGGCGCGGAAATACCGATGCGGCGTTTGTCGAGAATGTCAACGCCAGTAACGGCACGCCGCACGATGTTCAGTATACGAATATGCGAGAGGCATTCCGCACGGAGTTTGGCTCGTCTTCGGCGGGAAACTATTCTGTTGAGAAGAATGTCTACGGCAAGGGGACGATCAAACGCCGTGACATCAACCCGAATAACTTCGATGTGGTGGACGATCACGACGTGACGTCACATGCGACGAAGGAGTACGACGGAACAACGACGTACAACGTCCCCACAGGCTGGAAGCTCAACCCCTCATCGGGACCCTCGACGGGGGTGATCCTAGGAGATGATGTGACATTCCACCTGACGTCGGATGGAGCGCAGTTCACCACCGCTGCACATAACCCGACGCCGAACGCCTACGATGCAGACAAGGTCATGTATAACGTCGTCGCGAGCGGTGATCGGGAGAAGATCAAGAACTACACACTCGGTGGACGCAAACTCGAGGACGGCAAGGCAAAGGTCTACGGCGAGGGCAAGATCACGCGCCGTGTGCTCAGTCTCGCACTCGTGGATCATACAGACATCAACAAGGTGTACGACGGACAGGCAGGGGTTGTCGATACCGATACAAAGCACTGGACTGCGCTCACGAAGACCGATGCAAAGGGCAACGTGGCGTATGCCGCAGGCTCAAAGGAGCTCGTGAACGACGGCTCGTCCTTCCACATCGTGGCGAACTACCGCGACAGCGCGAACACGGCGGACGACAAGAACGTCGCGTATGACACTGCGACCCCGCGCCAGATCGTGGACAAAGACATCGCGTATAACATCTCCATTACAGGCGGTGATACACGCAACTATGCGTTTGCCAACGGCACGCCCACGCCGACGAATGCGGAGATCGGACTTAAACTTTCGGCGAAAGGAAAGATCACGCCGAAGGATCTTTCGGGTGCGTTTGAAAAGATCACGAAGGTCTACGACGGCACGACGAATGTCCCCCCCGCCGATGTGAAGTTCAAGACGGGCGCGGACGGCGTGATCGCGGGCGATAACATTACCTTTACGCACACGGAGGCATTCCAGAGTGCGAACGTGCGCGGCGACGACACGACAAAGACCATTGACGGTGCGGCGCAGAAGAACTGGGTCAACTATTCCGGACTCTCGCTCGGCGGCACGTCTGCGGATAACTATACCATCAATACGACCGCCGTGGGACTGGGTGAGATCACGCCGCTGGAGCTGAACCCGTCGACGGTGACGCTGGTGACCACGCAGGCGACGAAGGAATACGACGGCGGGGTGAAGGTCAAGAAGGACGGCTCGGATGACATCAGTGCGGTCAAGAACTACATCACGGGCGCGACGGTGACCGTCGGAAGCAGTACGGTGAGCGTCCTCCCCGATCTCGCACTGCAGTCGGCGGAGTATGATACGAAAAACGTCGTGGGCGGGACGCAGCCGCGCGTGACATACCACATGAAATACACGGGCACAAGCGGCAACTTTACCCTCGCGCCCGGGGCGGCGACCTTTGACGGCAAGGGCAACGGCGTTATCACGAAGAAGGATGTCACGGCGACCATCAAGGGACCCTTGACGAAGACTTATGATGCGACGACGGACACGATCAATGCGGCAACGAACAAGACGACGGGCGCAGCGGTTGTGACGGCAGACGATCTCGTGACATTCGTGGGGCTGGTTGCGGGCGACGACGCGACGAACGCCACGACGGCGACGTTCGACACGAAGAACGTTGGCACGAACAAGAATGTCACCTACGATATCAAGCTGGATACCACAAGTGCGGGCAACTACAACATCAAATACAACGGCTCAGCGATTACTGTGCCCATCACACAGGCGGGGAATACGATCACAAAGCGCAAGGTAAATGTCACCTTTGGCGAGCAGCATAAATCCTATGACGGTCTTTCGAAAAATACGTCGATTGATGCGTCTGTTTCGGCTGCCGACGCGGCAGTGCTGAACCGTGATGTGACGGGGCTTGCCGTCGCCAACAAACTCACGAATCTGGACGCGACGGGCGCGACGCCGAATATCGTAAGCAACTACGGCAAGCGTACGGGCACGGGCTTTACCCCTGATGCCAATGCGGGGACGAACAAGGATGTGCAGTACGCAGGGCTCGCTGCAGCGATGAATACATCCCTCGGAGGCAATGCCGGGAACTATGAGTTCGATACGGACGGCTACGGGAAGGGATATATTGAGAAGGCGACGATCAATGTAAACGACCCGACCTTTACCTTCACAGCGACCGACGCAAAGAAGGTCTACGACGGAACACGTGATGTGAAGTACAATGGTTCTGCGGCATCGAATGATGTCAAAAACTACATCTCGACCATCGGCGTGACGCTGAATGGGAACTGGGTTGACCTTAGCGGCTCTGTGGTTATGGATCTCACGGGGACGAAGTACTCCAGTCCGAATGCGACGAATGGCACCCCTGACACGGTGACGTACAAGTTCCGTCTGAACACGAACAACATCATCGTGGACGGCGGTACGAACGAATTTACCAAGACGGCGAGCGGCACGATTGAGCGCCGCGTGCTGAAGCTCGACCTCGCAGAGAAGTCGGGCATCGACAAGATCTATGATGCAAATCCGAAGCTCATCGACACGAATACGCGCCACTATGACAAATTCATCGACGACGACGCAAGCGGCAACGTCATCTATGCGGCGGGAACAACGAACGACAACAAGCTCGTCCGCACGTCGAACGGCGCAGCGGTGAACGACGGCGCAAAGATGACGATCACGGCAAACTATGTCGATGATCTCACGAGCCGCACGGCGGACAAGAACGTTGCCCGTGACACGAGCGGTGCTGTGACGGCGAAGGATATTGCCTATAACGTCACGATTGACGCCGCAAACGGCGGGAAGAACTATAAGCTCTCGCATGGCACGACGACCGTCGATGCTGAAAATGGTCTTCCTATGAATGCGTCGGGCACGATCTCGCCGCGTAAGATCACGCTCGCCTTTGCGGATGCGGATAAGATGTATGATACGATGTCTGAGAATACGTTGAAGAACATCTCGTCCGTTACGCCCGACAACAGTGACGGGCGCGGTGCGGCGACACTGACAGCGGACGGCATCACGGCGGCGACCTTCGATATGACAGGCGTTGCCAGTGACTTCGGCAAGGGAACGACGGATGCGACCTTTACTGCCGATCCAAATGTCGTTTTGAATGCCTCCGGTACAGTCAGCCCGCGCAGCAAGGATGTGCAGTATCGTAACCTAAAGAATACACTCCATGCACAGCCATACGCAGGGAACTACGAGATCGCGGATACGTCCTATGGCAAGGGGGCAATCACGAAGCGTACGGTAACGCGGAATGATTTTGACATTCAGATTGACCCTGCGACGAAGGAGTATGACGGTACGAAAAAGGTTGTTTGGACTGACCCGACGACCAATATCTCGTATGACGATCTGGAGCATGCCAAAAACTACTTCACGTCGAGTACGCTGAAACTCCGCAACAGTACGGGAGCCGTTATCGCGACGAAGAACATCAACCTTGCAGACATTGAGCTCCTGTCTGCGGCGTACAATGATGAAAATGTTGCCGCTGCGAATGGGGTCGACTATGGCATCCGCATCAATACGACGAACTTCGACTTTACGGGTCCTCGTGATGATGTGCGCTATACGGCGGGCACGATCAAGCCGCGCGACCTTGCGACGAAGCTCCCGACGCATCTCATCAAGGAGTATGACGGGGAGACGACGTTCAATCAGGACAACCAAGACTTCGTCAATGCAATGGCAAATGAGAAGCTGACGGGCATCGTTGCGGGGGATGCCAACAAGGTTCATCTGGCGGTCACGGGAACGTACAGCTCCAAGAATGCCTCGGCAGAGACGCGTGAAGATGCGCTCGCACCCGCACACACGCCGGGACGCACCGTTGACTATGCGCTGACGCTTACGGGCAGTGACCCTGACGCGCTCTCGAACTACACGCTGAGTACGACAAATGTGAACGGGCGTGCGGCGGATATTTATAAAAAGAAGTTGACGGTTGATGTTGGGCCCAAGGTAAAAGACTACGACGGCACGGCGGATGTCACGGGACTGACCACGGGAGACATCACATTCCATGGGGTTCTCGCGGGAGACGCGCTGTCTCTTGACGCGGCTTCACTCACGAAAATAAACGGGCAGTATCTCGACGATGCGGGACAGCCCAGCGCGGATGTACGCCGTAATGCAAACGGTCAGGTAACGGATAAGGCGGTCGGCTACACGGGACTGAACGCCGCACTGATTGACCGTGCCGCGCGTGATACAACGGCTGGCAACTATCGTGTTGACGACACGAAAAACTATACGGTGGGGGATGCGAGGGGACGGATTCGTCCGCTGCGTATCACGCCGTATGATCCCACGCCCACGGATCCGCACCATCCGAATCCGCGTCTTTCTATGGTGTTTGATGCGACGGGGCCGAGCAAAGTCTATGACGGTACGGCGGCGGTGAAACATCAGGGCGTCGGTACGGCAGATGCGCTGAAAAACGATCTGACGGGTGCTAAGGTAATCCTTGGCGGAACGGTTGCCGGCGGTGTAGTCACTGGCGGGACAGAGGTCAATATTTGGAAGGATATTGTCATTGACCCGACAAAGACACATTATGATGACAAGATGGTGGGGACAGGAAAGAACGTCACCTACGGTCTGAAGTATACAGGCAATAACTTTGCCATCGACGACTTTACGAGAAGCGTCAGTACGGGGATTATTACGGCGAAGGATGTTACCGTTGCCGTGAAGAGCCCTCTGACGAAGGCATACGATGCGACGCGGGACGTGCTCGGCGTAGCAAAGAACGCATCGGGGGCGACGGTTAGGACGGCAGATGATCTCGTAAAGCTCACGGGGCTCATCGCGGGGGATCGCGTCAGCAACACCACAACGGCGTTCTATGATACGAAGAATGTGGGGACGGGCAAGACAGTTACCTATACCCCGTCGCTCAGTGGTGCAGATGCGGCAAACTATCGCCTGGTTGATGCGTCGGGCGTGGCGATACCGACGACAGGGCTTCCGTCGACCAACAATGAAATCACAAAGCGCACGGTTAATGTCACCTTTGACCCCGTGTCCAAGGACTATGACGGGACAGCGGCCAATACGACGATCGATGCGGCTGTTTCGGCTGCCGACGCGGCGGTGCTGAATCTTGACCGTGCGGGTCTGGCAAATGCGTCAAACAAGCTCACGAATCTGACAGCGACAGGCACGGCTCCCAACATCACGAGTGCCTACGGCAAGCGTGATCATGGGCAGTTTACCGCGAACCCGAATGTTGTCCGCGATGCGAATAATAACGTCGTTCCAAATGGTAAAGATGTGCAGTACGCAGGTCTCCGTGCGGCGATGAATACGACACTCGGCGGCGATGCGGGGAACTATGAGTTCGCTGTGGACGGCTATGGCACGGGGACGATCCATCCGGTGACGATGAGTGATGGAGACTTTGCCCTGTCCTTTAGGAAAGCGACGAAAGAGTACGACGGCACGCCGGACGTGCACAATGCGGCGCAGTATCTCGACAGGACGGCGAGCCACGCATCGCGCACGGTCGGCGGCACGTCATCGACGATTACCCTCACGGATGACGACTATGTGTCGGTTGACGGGCAGTATGACAATAAGAACGCCGGAGATCCGACGGTTCATTACAAGGTGAAGATCAGCAACAAGAACTTCGATTTCGGTACATGGGACGGCATCGTTCAAAGGGATGGTGCAGGACATATCGACACGCGCAAGCTGATCGCCGACCCCTCGAACTATCTGACGAAGGAGTACGACGGGACGGTGGACATCATCGACAAGGCGCGCAACGCACAGGGCACACTCATCACAGGGCGCGGCGACAATCTCGTCAAGTTCCATCACTATAGCGGAACATCGACGAAGCCCGATGATGGGGAGGATACCGTGTTCTACAGGGAAGTGAATGCGGGAACCGTGTCAAACAATACCACCGCGGCCTATGTGGACAAGAATGTCGAATGGCAGGGCAATGTCTGGAATCAGGGGCGCGGCGTGGTCGGCGATAAGAATGTCAACTATGACCTCGCGATCTCCGGCACCGATGCCGCCAACTATGAGGTTGTCCATGCGGACGGTACTGCTGTGACACCGACGAATCCGTATGTCGGCAAGGGCAGGATCACGCCGAAGGAGATCGTGCTGAAGGCTGACCCGCAGGAGCGCTGGATCAATGAGGGGCTTCCCTCCGGCTATACGGGGACGCCGATGGGCAAAAACCTCAGTCATAATGAGGTTCCGGAGATTGTACCGGGCGACACGCTTCCGGGCACGATTGACTATAGTTCGCCGAATGCGCGTCTGCGCGTCGGACACTATGCCGTGAACGGTACGTACCATGCGCCGAACGGTGCGGACGGCGACAATGTGTCGCGGAATTACCGCTTTGTGGAGGATACTGCGAACGCGACGGCACTCTATATCGGACCCTATATCCCCGACTATGAGTACTACAAAGCGATGACGCAGGTGAGCAAGATGACGCCGGACGAGTACGCGTATGAGAATGCGTCGCTCGACCGCACGAATCAGTACAGCCGCAAGCCGACGGCACAGGTTGATCCCGTTCCGCCCGCCATCAATGTGGTGAAGGACGGTGTAGACATCCGTCAGAACGACATCAACGTCCTCGACGACACGGTCTATACCATTGTTGACGAGGTATTCGGCTGAGATTTACAAAACACAAAATAAAGAGCGCCCCATCGACGATACTGTGTCGATGGGGCGCTCTTTTGCTAGGGAGTCACTGATAAAATGAAGTGTTTATCAGTGCTTCCATAAAGTCGTTCTTGTCAAATAACTCGGTGTGCTATATAATATAGGAAAAGGGTGAGCCGACACCTGAAAAACTCCACATTAAGACTCAGACGTAAGGGCTGAGAAGTCGGAGAGCGACGGTAAAACTCTACAGCAGACCTAGACATGAGTGCTAGGAAGCCGGGGAGCGGCGGTAAAATCGGTATGGTTGGGGGCATTCGTTTGGATGCCCCCAATTTCTATAGTCAGGTGGTTTCGCAAAGATGAAGAAATTTACCCGCGACGAAACAGTAAAAATTCTACATGAGTCGAGTATTGCTTATCGTGAGAAACTCGCGGGACGAGTGTTTGCTGTCATTTATCAAGATTCTTCTGCAGGAGCGGGGACGGCGTGGAAACGGATTGTTTTTTCGGAGAGTAATTTTGCGCATTTGACGGGAGTTTGCTATGCGGAGCAGGTGACGCCGAAGGTGTTCTTTCAGATGTGCTGCAACAATAGATTGTCGCCTACAAAAGTTCGATTCAGAAAAGATGGAGTAACACATCTGAAACTGGCCGTTCTTTCCTATCTGGCAGAGGTTTTGTATCATAAGTTTTGGATTGGCATATCACTTCATAACGATGTGTACATCAATGCTGATTATTTTGTTGGCGATACAAAGAATCGCCTTAGTTTGGGGATTCACCAGACAGGCAATAAAGATGTTCCTGTGTCATTAAAGAATCAATCAGTACGGGACAATGTTGATGTGCTGAGGAAGGTCTATGCAGTATACTCTAAGCGCGTAGGAACAAAAGAAGCGTGGGCATGTGTATACGTTGATGAGAAGATTGTGCATGAAATCAATCAAGATTTGCTTCCGCAGGATATACGGGATGCGATGAAATGAATACGATAAAGAGCGCCCAATCGACGATGTTGTGTCGATGGGGCGTTCTTTATTTTGTTTTATTTTTCTAGTTCCGCGAGCAGCCCGCGGCATCCCGCATCCACGTCGCGGTAGGTCACGTCAAAGTTCCCTGTGTACCATGGGTCGGCGACATCGCGGTTTTCGCCGATGTAGGAGAGGAGACGGTGTACCTTGCCTTTGGGATCGCCGCCCGTGAGGCGGGCGAGGTCGTGCATATTTTCCTCGTCCATTCCGATGATGATGTCATAGGCGTCATAGTCGGCGCGTGTCATGAGCTCCGCCCTGCGTTTCTCGTATGGGATGGCGTGTGCGTCCAGCACGGCACGCGTGCCATGGTGGGTGTCGCTGCCGATTTCATCCGTATGAAGTGCCTTGGCTGCGACGGTGATTTGATCCGCCAGTCCCGCCTCGCAAGCGAGATGTTTCATCACGAACTCTGCCATCGGTGAGCGGCAGATGTTGCCGTGGCAGACGAATAGAATGTTTACCTTGTCTTTCATTTTTTGTGTCATGCAGATTTTCCTCGTGCCAATGACTCAACCTCGTGCAGGGGGATATCCAGCAGGTCAGCGATCTCTGCTGTTGATTTTCCTTTGGACAGCATACGTAGGATATTGTGCCGACGCTCCTCCGTGCGCCCTTTACTAAGTCCCTCCTGACGACCTCTTGCCATCAGTTCTTCCATGATTTCACACACAGAGCTTACCCCCTTTTCCTGTTCTTTGAAAAATGATGTCCGATCAGCGAGTTCTTTGTAATTCATCTCCGCCGGGTTCGGGCAGAAGAAATCCTGCATCAGGCGACCAAGTGCAGTAGTATCACGGCATGCACCGTTGATGTATAGGATATGTGCGCCATCGTCAAACGGTGTGCCCGTTTCCTCAATCGTACGGCGGATATGATAACGCGGCAGACCACAGCCCAAAACGTCATTCTCTGTGATGAAGATGACCCATGTCTCCGGCAGGTCTTTATATGTGCTTCCCTTCGGCAGCTCCCGTGCATCGAGCATACTGCTGTTGTAGCGGGCGCGGCGTGGTGCAGCACCTTCGTCTGCCCGCTGTACTTCGCAGTCGTAGAGTTTGCCGTCACAATCCTCGGCGAGTACGTCGAAGCGTACCCCGCGTCCATATAGATTCCCAACGGTGCGCTGCGTGACGACGTGCTTTACAATGAGATCCGAACGGTCGAAGAAGATGCGGAGCAGAAGCTGCATTCCCTCGTTGAAGCCGTCGAAGCAGAGCGAGAAGAAGGTGTCGTCAATGAGACGAAAGCGCCTGATTGCGTCAAGGTAAAGCGGTGGAATCTCTCTGCTAATGACGCCCATATAAGCACCGCCTTTCGGACGTTAAAGCCTGCTTGCTGCATCTCTATCATACCACGCGTTGATGGGTTCTGCCAATATGACGGCGGAAATATCACAGCGCTTTACGCATGGTTCCTTGAAATGTTTTTATGAAGGTGTTAGAATACAAATGGATTTGTGTGTCTAGTACAATGGCACCTCTAATGAGGAAGAGTGTTCGACAGCATCATGTAGGAGTTGAGTTCGATCGTGCATAGTGGAATGTATCATCGCAGATGGAAGAAGGCGCATAGGGGCGCAGCGGCGCTGCTTTGCACGGCGGTGCTCTGTGCGGGAACGGCAGCAGATGCCGCACCGTCGCTTGCGCGGCCCGAGGCGGATATTGCGGGTGAGATGCTGACCCCTGAGATCGGCGTGGAGGATCGGACGCCGACGTATCAGCAGGATCATTATGATGCGACGTTTACGGTGGAGAACTTCATTCTGGAGGCTCCCGATCTGAATCTTGACAAGGCGCCGCTTGTCACGCTCCTGCAGGAGGGGATGGGCAAGGGCAAGACGATTGCCGATCTGCGCCGCACGGTGGATGCGCTGACGACATACTGCCGCACTCACGGTTATCCTGCCGCGGCGGCTTACCTCCCGCCGCAGGACAGTCCGGACGGGACGGTCGTCCTGCGCATCATCCCGGGACGCTATGATGAGATCGCCATTGACAATCGCAGCCGTCTCAAGACGCCTGTGGCACAGCGTATCCTTGCGGCGCTGAAGGCGGACGACATCATCACGACGGATAAGCTTGAGACGGCACTCTACTCTGTGTCGGATGCGACGGGCGCACGCGCCGTGGGTGTGCTGAGCCCCGGCAGGGAGTTCGGCACGAGCAAGCTGACGGTGCGCATCGAGGACTCGAAGGAGTCCAATACGATTTTCTATGTGGAGAACTACGGCAGCCCCTCGACGGGACGTTATCGCTACGGTCTGCAGGAGACGCTCTACGATCCGTCGGGTACCGGTGATAAGGTGAATGTCGGCGGGCTGATCTCCAATGGGAGCCTGCGCAATTTCTACGCAAACTATGAGACGGTGGTCGGACGCGGCGGCTCGACGCTTGGCGTGGGCATTTCACGCATGAACTACGAGGTCGGCGGGGATCTCGCAAAGATCGGCGCAGAGGGCAAGTCGACGACGGTGACGATCTTTGGACGCGTGCCGATGTTCCATCAGACGAACCGCAGTCTCGCCCTGCGTTATGGGTACAACTACCGTGATCTGGAGGACGACATTACGGCGTTTGGCCTCGAGGGAAAGAAGCATACGCACAGCATCTACGCGGGGGTCGTCGGTTCGCAGCAGTCGGGCGGGCTGAGTCTCGACTACAGCACGAATCTGACGCTCGGCAGGCTGAGCTATGATGCGTTCTACAGCTCGGTGCTCGGCATGGTCAACCAGGTCGACGAGGGGACGTATGCAAAACTTGAGGCTGACCTGACGGCCGTGCAGAAGATTGGGCACGCGACGGATTTCCTCGTGAAGGTGTCGGGGCAGAAGGCGAGCCGCAATCTTGACAGCTCGGAGGAGTTCTACCTCGGTGGCCCGAACGGCGTGCGTGCCTACGCACAGGGCGAGGGCTCGGGCGATGAGGGCGTGCTCGGCACGGCTGAGCTGCGCTACCATACGCCTGTGCGCGGGTTGACGCTCAGTACGTTCTACGATACGGGCGTTGTGCGCGTGAGCAAGCGTCCGGTGGACGAGGGGGACAACCATGTGTCGCTGCGCGGCTGGGGAATCGGCGCGGCGTACAGTGCGCCGGGCGACTGGTTTGCACGTCTCGACTATGCGCGGCGCATCGGCTCGGATGCGTCGGTCGCACCGAAGAATAACGCACGCGGCCGTGTCTGGTTCCAGCTGGGCAAAATCTGGTAAGCAGCGATTGATGCGATGCGCCCCCTCTGCGTGCTTGCTGCGCTGACGGGGGCGCGTTATTTTGCGGAGCGGGATGGGGATATGAGACTGAGGAGAAAGCCGTGGATTGACGCGGCGATTTTGGACTATGCGGCGTTTGTCACGCCGCTCGGTGGGGACTGGACGGGGTCTGCCGGGCACTGGGCGGAGCGGTTCGGACGCAGTGCGCCCCTTCACGTGGAGATCGGTGTCGGAAAGGGGGATTTCCTGACGGAGCTTGCGGCACATCACCCCGAGGTGAATTACGTCGGGCTCGAGGCGCAGCAGGGCGTGCTTTACTTCGCGGCACGCAAGGCGGCGGAACGGGAACTGACGAATGTCCGTCTGCTTGTCTTTGACGCGGCGCGTCTGACGGAGCTCTTTGCCCCGCATGAGGTCGATCGGATCTATCTGAACTTCTCCGATCCGTGGCCGAAGGCACGTCATGCGAAACGCCGCCTGACGAGCGAGGTGTTCCTCGCGCGTTACCGCACGGTGCTCAGGGAGGGCGGCGAGATTCGCTTCAAGACGGATAACACAGGGCTTTTTACCTACTCGCTTGAGACCATGGAGCGTGAGGGGTGGCGTCTGACGGATGTGACGCACGATCTTCATGCGCGCGGCGAGGCGGACAATATCATGACGGAGTATGAGCGAAAGTTCAGCGCGCGCGGCGCAAAGATCGGGCGGCTCGTGGCACATCGCCCCGCAGGGGATGTGTGATGCGCACGCGGTATACGCTCTTTAAGAGCGAGACAGAGCCGATCGTCATCGTCATGGCGATTCTCCTCGTGACGGGAACGATCAATGTGTTCAGTTCGAGTTATGTGCTGGCGGCAATGAACTTCGAGAATCCGTATTATTTTTTGCAGCGGCATCTCCAATGGCTTCTGCTCGGTACGGTTGCCTGCTGGCTCTGCCGGCGGATCAACTATCAGCGGCTGCGTGGGCTCATGTTCATCGGGCTGGGGATCAATCTCCTCCTGCTCGTGGCGGTGCTTTTTGTGGGGACGACGATCAACGGCGCGCAGCGGTGGATCGCCCTTGGCCCCTTGAGCTTTCAGCCGGCAGAGTTCGCCAAGCTCATGGGCGTGCTCATGGGCTCGTTCTCGATCTCGGCGGTGCTCGCGAAGGAGCGGTTTCGCATGGATCGCGACTGGCCGCGTGTTGCCATTCCGTTCGGCGCGATTCTCCTCATGGCGTTTCTCGTCTACCGTGAGCCGGACTTTGGGACGGCATGCATCGTGTTCGGTGTGCCGCTTTTTATGGCCCTCGTCCTGCTCGTTCCGCCGCGCCGCTGGGTGCTGATCCTGATTCCTGTCGCATTGGCGGCACTTGCGATCGGGACGCTGCAGCCCTATCGCATGAAGCGTATGGAGGTGTGGCTCGATCCTTGGTCGGATGCACGGAACGCGGGCTATCAGATGGTGCAGTCCCTCTCGACGATCGGCTCGGGCGGTATTTTCGGCATGGGGTTCGGCGACGGCGTGAGTAAATATGAGTACCTTCCTGAGGCGCATACGGACTTCGCCTTTGCGATTTTCAGTCAGGAGCATGGCTTCTTCGGCGTGCTGCTGATCTTCTTCCTGTTCGCCGTTCTGCTGGTTGCGAGCATTCGCGTGGCGACGCGGGCAAAGGATACGTTCGGACAGGTGCTCGCCCTCGGCATCATCTTCCTTGTCGTCGGACAGGCGCTCGCCAATCTCGCCATGGTTGCGGGACTGCTCCCCGTCGTGGGCGTGCCGCTGCCATTCATCAGCTACGGTGGTTCGTCGCTGATCGTGACGATGGCGGGGATGGGGATGCTGCTCGGTATCGCAGACCGCAGCAAGGATGCACCGCCCGTGAAACAAAAGAAGCATGAACCGCCGGAAGTGCGGCGGAGCAGGATGCACGTGGTGCAATAGGAGAAGATGTGACTGCTGCATGAGGGAGACGATCCTTCGTGCAGTATTTTTTTGCAAGCAGCGTTGTTTTTGACGCAGAAAGATACGCTAGGAAAAGTGTAAATGAAAAACTTTGTAAAATATGCGTTGACAAGGTTTTTTACGAATGATATTATGTGAAAGTCCCTTTTTGGAGGTGAACTATGTCTCTGGAGAAATTGCGCACAGCACGCTGCATTGCGGGCGTTCATCAGGTGTGTAAAGCCGTGCAGAGCGGCGCGGCAGAGGCGGTGTTCATCGCATCGGACGCGGATGACCGCGTGCTCGCTGCGCTGCTTGCGGCGTGTGCGGCGGCGGGCATCGAGCCGAACCGTACGGCGACACGGGCAGAGCTGGGTGAGTATGCCCGCCTTGACGTGAGTGCTGCGGCGGTGGCAATTTTGCGGAAGCACTGATACATCCAGCTTGACTGGTGTATCGGCGTCCCTACGGTAAAAACGCAGAATCTGCGTTTTCATACAAAAAGAATTGGAATGACGACAAAGGAAGGAGGTGCAGTATGCCAACGATCAATCAGCTCATTCGCAAGAGCCGGAAGAGCCTTGAGGAGAAATCGAAAGCACCAGCACTGAAGAACAGCCCGCAGAAGCGCGGCGTCTGCACGCGTGTCTACACGTCCACGCCGAAGAAGCCGAACTCTGCTCTTAGAAAGGTTGCTCGTGTTCGCCTGACGAACAGCATCGAGGTGACCGCATATATCCCGGGCATTGGGCACAATCTGCAGGAGCACAGCGTCGTCCTCATTCGCGGCGGCCGTGTTAAGGATCTGCCGGGTGTCCGTTACCACATCATTCGCGGGTCGCTCGATACCGCTGGTGTGCAGGATCGCGCACAGGCGCGCTCGAAGTACGGCGCGAAGCGTGCGAAGAAGAAGTAAGGCAGTATATCGTTAAGGAGGTTGGGCTATGCCACGTAAGGGCCCTGTGCCGAAGAGGGATGTTCTGCCGGATCCGGTATATCATTCCAAGACGGTGACGAAGTTTATCAACAAGGTTATGCTCTCGGGCAAGAAGAGCGTCGCACAGCGCGTTGTCTATGATGCGTTCGAGACGATTCGCGAGAAGACGGGGCAGGATCCGCTCGAGGTGTTCGAGACGGCACTGCGCAACGTCATGCCCGTGCTCGAGGTCAAGGCACGCCGCGTCGGCGGTGCCAACTATCAGGTGCCGGTTGAGGTTCGTGCGGATCGCCGCATGACGCTCGGCATCCGCTGGCTTGTCGGCTATGCGCGTCTGCGCGGCGAGAAGACGATGGATGCGCGACTCTCGGCAGAGCTGATGGACGCTGCGAACAATACGGGCGCGGCGATCAAGAAAAAGGAAGATACGCACAAGATGGCGGAGGCCAACAAGGCATTCGCACATTATCGCTGGTAATCCCCAGTAGTGTAAGGAGCGATAGGAAACAGTGGCAAGAGAATATTCCCTTGAAAAAACGCGGAATATCGGCATCATGGCACACATTGATGCCGGCAAGACGACGACCACCGAGCGCATTCTCTTCTACACGGGCGTAACGCACAAGATCGGCGAGGTTCATGAGGGCGCTGCCACCATGGACTGGATGGTTCAGGAACAGGAACGCGGCATTACGATTACGTCGGCGGCGACGACCTGCCACTGGAAAGACCATCGCATCAATATCATTGATACGCCGGGTCACGTTGACTTTACGGTCGAGGTAGAGCGCTCGCTGCGTGTGCTGGATGGCACGGTCGCCGTGCTGACCGCCCGCGGCGGTGTTGAGCCGCAGACGGAGACGGTCTGGCGTCAGGCAGAGCGTTACAATGTCCCGCGTATGGCGTACGTCAACAAGATGGACATCACGGGCGCGGACTTCTTCAACGTCATGGACATGATGCGTGAGCGCCTCAACGCGAACCCGGTGGCGATTCAGCTGCCGATCGGCGCAGAGGATGAGTTCAAGGGCATCATTGACCTCGTGAAGATGGATGCCATCGTCTACGAGGACGATCTCGGCAAGGTGACCGATGAGGTCGAGATTCCTGCTGAGTATGCGGAGCAGGCGGCAGAGTACCGCGACAAACTTCTTGAGGCGTGCGCAGAGACAGACGATGCGCTGATGGAGAAGTACCTCGGGGGCGAGGAGCTGACGGAGGAGGAGATCCGCGGTGCGATCCGCAAGGCGACCATTGCCTGCGAGATGACCCCGGTGACGTGCGGCACGTCGTACCGCAACAAGGGCGTTCAGCCCCTGCTCGATGCGATCGTTGACTACATGCCTGCACCGACGGACATCCCGCCGATCGCAGGTGTGAACCCTGAGACGGGCGAAGAGGACCACCGTCCGGCATCGGACAGCGCGCCGTTCTCGGCACTCGCGTTTAAGATCATGACGGATCCGTTCGTCGGAAAGCTCGCGTTCTTCCGCGTTTACTCCGGCACGCTGAACTCCGGCTCGTACGTCTACAACGCAACGAAGGACAGCAAGGAGCGCATTGGCCGCATTCTCCAGATGCATGCGAACAACCGCAAGGAGATCGATATCGTCTACAGCGGTGATATCGCGGCGGCGGTCGGCCTGAAGAACACGACGACCGGCGATACGCTCTGCGACGAGAACAACCCGATCATCCTTGAGTCGATGGAGTTCCCGGATCCTGTTATCTCCGTTGCTGTGGAACCTGCGACGAAGAACGATCAGGAGAAGATGGGCATTGCCCTCCAGAAGCTCGCTGAGGAAGATCCGACGTTCCGTGTTCACACGGACACGGAGACGGGTCAGGTCATCATCTCGGGCATGGGCGAGCTGCATCTGCAGATTATTGTTGATCGTATGCTTCGCGAGTTCAAGGTCGACTGCAAGGTCGGTGAGCCGCAGGTTGCGTACCGCGAGACGATCCGCAAGCAGGTCAAGTCGGAAGGCAAGTTCGTCCGTCAGTCCGGCGGTCATGGTCAGTACGGCCACTGCTGGCTTGAGCTCATTCCGCAGGAAGCGGGCGAGGGCTTCAGCTTCGAGAACAAGGTCGTCGGCGGCGTGATTCCGAAGGAGTTCATCAACCCGATCGAGGCCGGTGTTCGCCAGGCAATGGAGAGCGGCGTTGTCGCAGGCTATCCGATGGTCGACATCAAGGTCATCGTCTACGACGGTTCGTTCCACGAGGTCGACTCCTCCGAGGCGGCGTTCAAGGTCGCCGGCTCGATGGCGTTCAAGGCAGGCGCGGAGAAGGCAAATCCTGTTCTCCTCGAGCCGTACGTCAAGGTTGAGGTCACGGTGCCTGAGGAGTATATGGGCGATGTTATCGGCGATCTGAACTCGCGCCGTGGACGCATCGACGGCATGGAGCCGCGCAACGGCGTACAGGTCATTGATGCATACGTTCCGCTTTCGGAGATGTTCGGCTACTCGACGGATCTCCGTTCCAAGACCCAGGGCCGCGGGAACTACTCGATGGAGGTTTCCTTCTACGACGAAGTTCCTAAGAATATAGCTGACGCTGTTGTCGCCAAGAACAAAGGCGAATAAGGAGGAATTGTTAAATGGCAAAGGAAAAGTTTAACCGCAGCAAGCCCCATGTCAACATCGGCACGATCGGTCACGTTGACCACGGCAAGACGACGCTGACGGCGGCGATCACGAAGGTTCTCTCCGAGAAGGGCTATGCGAAGTTCGAGGACTATGCGGACATCGATAAGGCACCGGAGGAGCGTGAGCGCGGCATCACGATCAACACGGCACACGTTGAGTATGAGACGGACAAGCGTCACTATGCACACGTGGACTGCCCGGGTCATGCGGACTATGTCAAGAACATGATCACGGGTGCTGCACAGATGGACGGCGCGATCCTCGTCGTCTCGGCAGCAGACGGCCCGATGCCCCAGACGCGTGAGCACATCCTGCTTGCCCGCCAGGTCGGCGTCCCTGCGATCGTTGTCTTCCTCAACAAGGTTGACCAGGTGGACGATCCCGAGCTCCTCGAGCTCGTCGAAATGGAAGTTCGCGAGCTCCTCTCGAGCTACGACTTCCCCGGCGATGAGATCCCCGTCATTGCAGGCTCCGCGCTGAAGGCACTTGAGGGTGACGATGCGATGAAGGCAAAGATCATGGAGCTCATGGATGCGGTTGACGACTATATCCCGACGCCGACGCGTGACACGGACAAGCCGTTCCTCATGCCTGTTGAGGATGTCTTCACCATCACGGGACGCGGCACGGTTGCCACGGGTCGTGTGGAGCGCGGCGAGCTGAAGCTGAACGATACGGTTGAGATCGTCGGCCTTCAGGATGAGGCGCGTAGCACGGTTGTTACGGGCATTGAGATGTTCCGTAAGCTGCTCGACAGTGCGGTTGCAGGCGACAACATCGGTGCACTGCTCCGCGGTGTGGACCGTAAGGACATCGAGCGCGGCCAGGTTCTCGCAAAGCCGGGTTCCATTAACCCGCACACGAAGTTCAAGGCGCAGGTCTACGTCCTGACGAAGGAAGAGGGCGGCCGTCATACGCCGTTCTTCACGAACTATCGTCCGCAGTTCTACTTCCGTACCACGGACGTGACGGGTGTTGTTCGTCTCCCCGAGGGCACGGAGATGGTTATGCCTGGCGATAACGTCGAGATGGAAGTCGAGCTCATCACCCCGATCGCCATCGAGCAGGGTCTCCGCTTCGCTATTCGCGAGGGCGGCCACACGGTTGGCGCGGGTCGTGTTACGGCAATCGAGGGCTAATCACCCTTACTGATATTCCCTAGGGAGAGGAGCGGCGCTCGCGTCGCTCCTTTTCGGGGGATATGATAAAACTTCTTTTTCATCTTTTGGAATCATACGACAGACGACGTACTCCATGCGATGACATGGCAGATGGCTATGCCCCGATGGGGCAGAGGGAACTGCCGTGGAGAAATGTTTGGGGCGGGACCCCGGACGAAGGAGGAAAACTACTTTGGCGAAACAGCAGAAAATCAGAATTCGTTTGAAGGCCTATGACCACAAGGCACTCGACCAGAGCGCGGCGAAGATCGTCGACACGGCGAAGAAGACGGGTGCAATGGTCTCCGGGCCCATTCCACTTCCGACGGAGAAGAATGTCTACACGATTCTCCGTTCCCCGCATGTCAACAAGGACTCGCGTGAGCAGTTCGAGATGCGCACACACAAGCGCCTCATCGACATCCTGCAGCCGACGAACAAGACGGTCGATTCACTCATGCGTCTCGATCTGCCGGCCGGCGTTGACATCGAGATTAAGCTCTAATAGGAGGTGGATGCCTTGGCTAAGGCTATTTTAGGAAGAAAACTGGGTATGACTCAGATCTTCACAGAGGAAGGCCGCGTCGTCCCCGTGACGGTCGTGGAGTCCGGCAACAACTTCGTGCTCCGCAGCAAGACGGTGGAGTCGGACGGCTATAACGCTGTGCAGATCGGGTTTGGCGACATTAAGGAGAAGAACGTCACGAAGCCGCTCAAGGGTCAGTTTGAGAAGGCGGGCGTGAAGGCAGTACGCTTCATTCGTGAGATGCGTCTTGCGGCTCCTTCCGAATACAATGTAGGTGACACGATCGGTGTCGATATCTTCGCTGCGGGCGACCTCGTCGATGTGGTCGGCACATCGAAGGGCAAGGGCTTCGCGGGCGGCATCAAGCGCCACAACTTTGCACGCGGCCCCATGGGGCACGGCTCGAAGTCGCACCGTGAGCCGGGCTCGACGGGAGCGATGATCTCCGGTCCCGGCGGACGTGTCCTCAAGGGCAAGAAGCTCCCGGGCCGCATGGGCGGCGAGCGCGTTACCGTGCAGCGCCTGACGGTTGTCCGTGTGGACGCCGACCGCAACCTCATTCTCATCAAGGGTGCGATTCCAGGCCCGAAGAAGGGATTCGTTGTGATTAAAGATACCGTAAAGCCTGCAAAGGCAGCGAAAGAATAAGGAAGGAGGAATCGCAGTATGGCAAATGTAGCAGTCTATGATATGGCGCACAATCAGGTTGGCGAGATCAGCCTGAACGATGCGTTCTTCAATGTTGAAATGAATGCCGGCCTCCTTCATCAGGCGGTTGTCCTCCAGCTCGCGTCGCAGCGTCTGGGTACGCATGCCACGAAGACGCGTGGTCTCGTGCGCGGCGGCGGACGCAAGCCGTGGCGTCAGAAGGGGACAGGTCGCGCTCGTGCAGGTTCGACGCGCAGCCCGCTGTGGGTCGGCGGCGGCACGGTCTTTGGACCGCATCCGCGTAAGTACGGCTTCACGATGCCGCGCAAGCAGCGCCGTCTCGCCCTCAAGTGTGCGCTCTCCGATAAGGTGCGCACGGGCGATTTCATCGTTCTCGATCACCTCGATTTCGATGCGCCGAAGACGAAGGCAGCGGTGAAGCTTCTGAGCGACTTCGGTGTGGATGCAAAGAGCCTCTTCATCACGGCGGACGAAGCGGTGAACGTGGAGCGTTCGACGAGCAATATTCCGGGTGTAAAAGCCATCACAGCAAGTGGGATTAATGTCTTTGACATTCTCCATCACGACAAGCTCTTCATTACGAAGGATGCCATCACCCGTATCGAGGAGGTATTCGCATAATGGAAGCACGTGATATTCTCGTACGCCCGCTGATCACCGAGCGCACGACGCAGCTCATGGCTGAGGGCAAATACGTCTTCGTCGTTGCGAAGGCTGCCAATAAAATCGAGATCGCCAAGGCGGTCGCAGAGGTCTTCAAGGTGAAGGTCGCAAAGGTCAACACGGTCAACGTCATCGGCAAGAAGAAGCGCATGGGACGTACCGAGGGCAAACGCCCGGATTACAAGAAGGCCATTGTGAAACTTGCTCCGGGTGAGACGATTGAGTTCTTTGAAGGCTGAGACGAAAGGAAGGTACGAACGTGGCAGTAAAGAGTTTTAAGCCGTATTCTGCCGGCAGACGTTTCATGACGGTCTCTTCCTTCGATGAGATCACAACGGATAAGCCGGAGAAGTCCCTGACCGTCCGCCTCACCAAGACGGGCGGCCGCAACCAGCAGGGCAAGCTGACCGTACGCCATCGCGGCGGCGGACACAAGCGCCTCTACCGCATCATTGATTTTAAGCGCACGAAGGACGGCATCCCCGCCCGTGTGGCGACGATCGAATACGATCCGAACCGCAGCGCACGCATCGCCCTCCTGAACTATGCGGACGGCGAGAAGCGTTATATCCTCGCACCGAACGGTCTCAAGGTCGGCGATGTCGTGGAGTCGGGTGCCGAGGCGGACATCAAGCCGGGCAACGCACTCCCGCTGAAGAACATCCCGCTCGGTACGATCGTCCATGCCGTCGAGCTGAAGATCGGCAAGGGCGCACAGCTCGTCCGCAGCGCAGGCACGTCGGCACAGCTCATGGCAAAGGAAGGCGACTATGCGCTCCTGCGTATGCCGTCCGGCGAGATTCGCCGCGTGCACGTCAACTGCCGTGCGACGATCGGCGAGGTCGGCAACCTCGAGCATGAGAACATCACCATCGGCAAGGCAGGCCGCAGCCGCTGGCTCGGACGCCGTCCGGAGACGCGTGGTATCGCGATGAACCCGAACGACCATCCGCATGGCGGCGGCGAGGGTCGTTCGCCGGTTGGACGCAAGAGCCCGATGACGAAGTGGGGCAAGATTGCGATGGGCAAGAAGACGCGCCGCAAGAAGAAGGCGTCGAACCGTCTGATTGTCCATCGCCGTAAGTAATCGGCTCATGCGTCAGGACACCCGCTTTGGGCATCTTTTCCGTCCTGTCTGCGGAGAGCAAATCCTCCACATAGGTTTATATCTATGCGTCCGGTTTGCTCCCTTGACAGAACGAAAAATCTGCGCCAATTCGGGCGTCCCTTACAGAGTTGATTAGATAACGCAACTTGCAGATAGAACCTCGTCGGATTGATTACAGTCCGACGAAAGGAGGAAAAACTTTGTCAAGATCGATTAAGAAAGGGCCTTTCGTCGCAGAGAGCCTGATGAAGAAGATCGAGGCACTCAACGAAAAGAACGAGAAGAAGGTTGTGCGCACGTGGTCGCGCAGCTCGACGATCTTCCCGGATTTCGTGGGTCATACGATCGCCGTCCATGACGGACGCAAGCATGTTCCCGTCTATGTGACGGAGGATATGGTCGGACATAAACTCGGCGAATTTGCGCCGACACGCACATTCAAGGGTCATGCGGGCGAAGAGCGCAAGACCTCGCTGCGCTGATAGAGAGGAGGACGATTCGTGGCACAGGAAGTAAAGGCTACCGCCAAATACATCCGTATCGCCCCGCGCAAGGTTCGCATCGTGATGAACCTCGTGCGCGGCAAGAGTGTTGCTGACGCTCTGGCGATCCTGAAGTTCACGCCGAAGGTCGGCGCGGACGCCGTGGAGAAGGTGCTCCGCTCTGCTATCGCAAATGCGGAGAACAACTTCGACATGGATGCAGACCGACTGTTCATTTCCTCAGCTTTCGTTGACCAGGGGCCGACCTTGAAGCGCATTCATCCGCGTTCGCGTGGACAGGCGTTCAAGATTTTGAAGCACACGTCCCATATCACGGTTGCCGTAAACGAAAAGTAATAGGGAGGGAAACAGTTTGGGTCAGAAAGTAAATCCCCATGGCATTCGCCTTGGCATCGTCAAGGACTGGGATGCCCGCTGGTATGCAGACAAGGATTTCGCGCAGAATCTGCATGAGGACATCAAGATTCGCGATTACCTCAAGAAGAGCCTCCAGACCGCAGGTGTTCCCCGCGTGGAGACGGAGCGCAGCAAGAACCGCCTGAAGCTCACGATCCATACGGCAAAGCCGGGCATGGTCATCGGACGCGGCGGCTCGGGCATTGAGCAGATCAAGGAGGGGCTCAAGGGCCTCACCGAGAAGCGCGTTGACATCAATATTGCAGAGATCAAGCAGCCGGATCTCGATGCGACGCTCGTCGCCGAGAACATCGCGGCACAGCTGGAGCGCCGTATCGCGTTCCGCCGTGCGATGAAGCAGGCGGTCGGACGCACGATGCGTCTCGGCGCGAAGGGAATCAAGATCGCCGTCAGCGGCCGTCTCGGCGGCGCGGAGATCGCCCGCCGCGAGTCCTATCGTGAGGGCAGCATTCCCCTGCACACGCTGCGTGCAGACATCGACTACGGAACGGCTGAGGCACACACGACCTACGGCCGTATCGGCATCAAGGTCTGGATCTTCAAGGGCGAGGTTCTCCCCGACAAGAAGCAGGCACCGAAAAACAATAAGGAAAGGAGCGAGGCGTAATGTTACTTCCAAAGCGTGTCAAGTACCGCAAGCAGTTCCGCGGACGCATGAAAGGGAAGGCACAGCGCGGCAACACGGTCAGCCATGGCCAGTACGGTCTCGTCGCTCTGGAACCTGCATGGATCACGAACCGCCAGATCGAGGCTGCGCGTATCGCGATGACGCGTTACATCAAGCGTGGCGGTAAGGTCTGGATTAAGATTTTCCCGGATAAGCCCGTTACGGCGAAGCCGGCAGAGACCCGCATGGGCTCCGGCAAAGGCTCGCCTGAGTACTGGGTTGCCGTCGTAAAGCCTGGCCGCGTCCTCTTTGAAATGGACGGCGTGTCGCGCGAGGTGGCGGCAGAGGCAATGCGCCTCGCAGGGCATAAGCTCCCGATCAAGACGAAGTTCGTCGTACGTGAAGAAGTAGAGGGCGGTGAAGTGAATGAAGGTTGATGAGATCCGCGGCCTGAGTGCCGATGAGCTCACGGAAAAACTCGCGTCGCTCAAGGAAGAGCTCTTTGGCCTCCGTTTCCAGCACGCCACCGGACAGCTCGACAACCCGATGCGTATCAAGGACGTAAAGAAGACGATTGCCCGCATCAAGACCATTCAGCGCGAGCAGGCAAACGGCTAAGGAATAAGGATATCCGTTGATATGCATGGGAAGGAGGCTCACAGAGATGAGCGATAGAAATGTACGCAAGGTACGAGTCGGCAAGGTCGTGTCCGACAAGATGGACAAGACGGTTGTCGTCGCTGTCGAGGAGCTCGAGCAGCACAAGATGTATAAGAAGCCGGTCAAGAAGACGGTGAAGTTCCACGCGCACGACGAGAAGAACGACGCACACACTGGTGATCGCGTGTCGATCATGGAGACGCGTCCGCTCTCGAAGACGAAGCGCTGGCGCGTGGTCGAAATCGTCGAGCGCGCGAAGTAAGGAGGAAACAGATCAATGATACAGCAGGAAACAATCCTGAATGTCGGCGATAACACAGGAGCGAAGGAAATCCTCTGCATTCGCGTACTGGGCGGCTCATACCGTAAGTATGCCAACATCGGCGATGTTATCGTCGCCTCCGTCAAGGCGGCAGCGCCGGGCGGCACGGTGAAGAAGGGCGATGTCGTCAAGGCGGTCGTCGTCCGCAGCGTCAAGGGGATCCGTCGTCCCGACGGTTCCTACATCCGCTTCGACGAGAATGCGGCCGTTATCATTAAGGACGACCACACGCCGCGCGGAACGCGTATCTTTGGACCGGTCGCACGTGAGCTGCGCGAGAAGGATTTCATGAAGATCGTCTCGCTTGCGCCCGAAGTTCTTTAAGGAGGAGGTGTTATTTTGTCGCTGGCAAAACTGAACGTCAAGAAGGGCGATACGGTCGTCGTTCTTTCCGGTAAGGATAAGGGCAAGCAGGGCAAGGTCCTCGTTGCACAGCCGAAGAAGGGCAAGGTCATCGTGGAGGGCGTCAACAAGGTAAAGCGTCACACGAAGCCGAGCCAGAGCGCACCGCAGGGCGGTATCATCACGAAGGAAGCACCGCTCTTTGCGAGCAAGGTGCAGCTCGTCTGCCCCGCGTGCGGCAAGGCGACGCGCGTCGCACACCGCGTCATCGGTGAGCGCAAGGTGCGCGCCTGCAAGAAGTGCGGCGAGCCCATCGAGCAGTAATTTTCGAGGAAAGGAGGAATACGCAAAGTGGATAGACTCAAAGAGAAGTATCAGAAGGAAGTTGCTCCCGCACTGACGGAGAAGTTCGGCTACAAGAACGTCATGCAGCTCCCGAAGGTGGAGAAGATCATCATCAACATGGGCGTCGGCGAAGCCGTCGGTAACCCGAAGGCACTCGATGCCGCTGTGACGGATCTCACCGCGATTGCCGGCCAGAAGCCCCAGCTCACGCGTGCGAAGAAGTCGCTCGCTGCATGGAAGCTCCGTGAGGGCATGCCGATCGGCTGCAAGGTCACGCTGCGTGGCACGCGCATGTATCAGTTCCTCGATAAATTCATGAACGTCGCACTTCCGCGCGTCCGCGATTTCCGCGGCGTGAGTGAGAAGGCATTCGACGGGCGCGGCAATTATGCTGTGGGTCTGCGCGAGCAGCTCATTTTCCCCGAGATTGATTACGACAAGATCGACAAGATCCGCGGCATGAACATCGTCATCGTCACGAGCGCGCATACGGACGAAGAGGCCAAAGAGCTCCTGCGTCTCATGGGTATGCCGTTCCGCGCATGACGGGCAAGGAGGAACAACTGTGGCAAAGAAGTCAATGATCGAGAAGTGGAGCAAAGAGCCGAAGTTCTCGACGCGCAAGTACAACCGCTGCAAGATCTGCGGACGACCGCATGGCTACATCCGCAAGTTTGATATGTGCCGTATCTGCTTCCGTGAGCAGAGTTACAAGGGCGCCATCCCTGGCGTAACGAAGGCAAGCTGGTAATACGTATATAAGGAGGATATCGATTCATGGCAATGACTGATCCTATTGCAGATATGCTGACCCGCATCCGCAACGCGAACTCGGTCTACCACGAGAGCGTCGCGATCCCGGGGTCAAAGGTCAAGACGGCAATCGCCGAGGTCTTGAAAAAGGAAGGCTTCATCGAGGATTATACCTTCCAGGAGGATGGCAAGCAGGGCGTCCTCACCGTCACGCTGAAGTATGGAGCAAAGCGTGAGCACGTCATTTCCGGCCTGAAGCGCGTCTCCAAGCCCGGACTTCGTCAGTACGCCAAGCACGATGCGCTCCCGCGCGTCTACGGCGGTCTCGGCATCTCCGTGATCTCCACGTCCAAGGGAATCATGAGCGACAAGGATGCCCGCAAGGCAGGACTCGGCGGCGAAGTTCTCGCATTCGTATGGTAACGCACAGGCAGGAGGTGTAACAATGTCACGAATTGGAAGAGCACCGATTCACATTCCGTCCGGTGTTACCGTCACGGTCGGTGCGGAGAATCTCGTGAAGGTAAAGGGCCCGAAGGGCGAGCTTTCGCGGGTGATCCATCCGGATATGAAAATAACCGTCGAGGACGGCGTCGTTACGGTCGCACGTCCGTCGGACGATAAAACGCACAGGTCGCTCCACGGCCTTTCCCGTGCGCTGATCCACAACATGGTGGTCGGCGTCTCGGAAGGCTTCACCAAGACCCTTGAGATCAGCGGTGTCGGCTACCGTGCAGCAAAGCAGGGCAAGAATCTCAACCTCTCGCTTGGCTTCTCGCACCCCGTTGTCGTCGAGCCGCCCGAGGGCATCACGTTCGAGTGTCCCTCGGCGACGGTCATTACGGTCTCCGGCATCAGCAAGGAAGCCGTCGGTCAGGTCGCTGCTGAGATCCGCGCGCATCGTGAGCCGGAGCCGTATAAGGGCAAGGGCATCAAGTATGCCGGAGAGCACGTCCGCCGCAAGGAAGGCAAAGCCGGCGCGAAGGGCAAGAAATAAGAAGGAGAGGAGTGACACACTGTGCTTATCAAGCAGGATAAGAATCAGGCGCGCCAGAAGCGCCATCTGCGCGTGCGCAATCACATTGCAGGAACGGCGGCACGTCCGCGTCTCAATGTATTCCGCAGCCTAAAGAACATCTACGCACAGATCATTGACGATGAAAAGGGCGTGACGCTCGTCTCCGCGAGCTCGAAGGACAAGGACTTCTCGCAGTACGGCGGCAACGTCGAGGCCGCAAAGGCCATCGGTGCAGCCGTTGCCAAGAAGGCTCTTGAAAAGGGCATCACCGAGGTCGTCTTTGACCGCGGCGGCTACATCTACCATGGCCGCGTCGCTGCTCTCGCAGAGGCGGCACGCGAAGCCGGATTGAAATTCTAAAGGAGGGAAAGCATGGCTAGACATAACGAAAACGAGACGCCGGAGTTCGAGGAGCGTGTCGTATTCATCAACCGCGTATCGAAGGTTGTCAAGGGCGGCCGACGCTCCTCCTTCAGCGCACTTGTTGTTGTCGGCAACAAGAAAGGCAAGGTCGGCGTCGGTCTCGGCAAGGCTGCCGAGGTCCCCGAGGCGATCCGCAAGGGCATTGAGGATGCAAAGAAGAGCCTCATCGAGGTGCCGCTGCGCGAAGAGCGTACGGTTCCGCATGAGATCACGGGCATCTTCGGTGCCGGCCGCGTCCTCCTGAAGCCTGCCGCAAAAGGTACCGGCGTGATCGCCGGCGGCCCGGCGCGTGCTGTTCTGGAGCTCGCGGGCGTACGCGACATCCTCACGAAGTCGCTCGGCTCGTCGAACCCGAACAACATGGTGCGTGCCACGATGGAAGGCCTCATGGGACTCAAGAGTCCCGCAGAGGTTGCAGCACTTCGCTGCAAGTCCGTTCATGAGATTTTTGGCTGATCAGGAGGAACGAAC
>CAUTTS010000004.1:0-48804 GCA_963541465.1 uncultured Selenomonas sp. | reverse complement strand
GGTGGTGTTTTGGCAAAGATATTTTACCAGACGGATTCTGTATGTTCTACTTTTTATGTGTCCGATTGTATTTTACAATGAACCTCTTTAATTTTTTTACGATAGCTCTCATCCATCAGGCGAAAGAGCTCCGGATAGTTCCCCTGCGTAACTGCCAGCGATTCAGAAACCACCATCTTTTTATTGCCGAAATAATTCAAATCAGTGAAGCTGACGGGCTGCGCCGGAAGCTCCATCTCAGGTACTATGGAAAGCTCCTGTTTCGTCCCATCGGCATGCCTGATCAGGAATTTCGCCATCCCCTGTTTCTGGAGGAGGCAAAGACGCAGTTCATTTGGTTTGTACCACGCAATGGATTCTCCATCGACAGTCAGGATCTCATCTCCCTCTGCTAGTGCAGTGTCAGTTGCCGCCTTAATAAAGAAACGGTTTCCTGCATTCTCTTCATGTATACTGCGCAACTCAAAAGGAAACTTTGCATGAGGACTCATTTCACAATACAGATCGTTCAAGAAGCCGTCCCACTGTTCCGCAATACTGCGCCAACGTCCTGTCCAATTGAAAATAAAGGAATCTGAGGTCATCATGCCAACGGTGCATAACGATCGCAAAGCGATACTGTATCCCTCCTGATCCTTCATCATTGCAAGCAGTGTCCCCCCCCTGATAAGGAATTGTCTCAAATGTGACGAGCGGTCACCAATCACCGTCACCAACCCGATCCCCTACAATATTGACAAGGCGCTCGTTTGTATGCAGCGAAAAAGAAAATTGCGTCCAATCCGCCCTAATTTCCTTGTCTTTCTTGCGTTTTTCCAAATCCTCATAGATACGGATCTTAACCGCTTCGGGGGTAACATTGGGAAGAAACACACGGGGTCTTGAGTCCGCTTTCACAGAGTCCTCCGCATTCACAGGGCGTATGTTGCCCTCACGGAGGTACATCGTTGGCTCTGCTGCAGCAATTTTCTGCATAGACTCCGTGGTCTTAAGCTTTCCCTTCTGTGACCACAGCACCTTTTCATCTGCCCCGACAAGCTGAAACGAAAATTCTACAGCACTCCCCATCTGCGCGATTGCCTCACCAGAAAGGCGATACCATCCATAGAAATACTTATTGTCGTGCATCTCCGATTCAGGGCGAAGCGGTTCGAGTGCGATTGGTTTGCCATCAGCAAAAATTCGCGCGTGGATCCTAGTTGCTTTCTTGAACGATCCCTTCGCCGCATCAAAGCGGATATAGTAAACCGGCTCCGCTCCATCCTGACGAAATACCTTCAGTACGGGCAAATCCGGTCCCGCAACAAAGCCGATATCCCCATCCGGAGCACGATGCGCGATCACTGTATTCTTATACGAGAACTCTCCGGATGCCTCCACGCTGCTGCCAATGAAAAGAAGACCGCATACGAGAAGCCCTGCTACTTTCAACCCCTTCATCAATGATCCATCCTCTCCCATAAAACGTATTCTTTTCCCCATCATACCGATATTTTCTAAAAACGCAAGAAAAAATTCCTCCGTGCATACTATATCATCACGGAGGAATTTCGTCACCGCATAAAGGTATAGACGGCGATATTGCTGAAGATCGAGAGTGGCTCTGCCCAGACGCCGATGACGAGGGTAAAGGCGACGGCAATGACGCCCATGGCTCCTGCCGAGAGTGGGAGGCGCAGCGGCGTGTCAATCATCGGCTCATCTGCCTCGACATCGCGGAACATCTCCTTGATGACGAGCAGATAGTAGTAGACGGACATCATCGACACGACAAAGCCCAGCCCTGCGAGCCAGAGATAGCCCGCATCAATCGCGGCAGAGAAGATATAGATCTTGCCGACAAAGCCTGCCGTCGGCGGAATGCCCGCCATCGTCAGGAGCGCAACCATCAGGATGCCCGCCGGGAGCAGCGAGTCATGCGCCAGGCCGCGCACGCTGCAGAAGTCGGCACCGCCGCGCTCCGTCTCCAGATAGGAGACGGTCACGAACGCCCCGACGTTCGCCAAGACATAGACCATCGCATAGAAGAGCACCGCCTTGATGCCCGCCGCATTCGTCGCGACCATCGCCGTCATCATGTATCCCGCCTGCGCAATCGAGGAATAGGCGAGCATTCGCTTGATGTTCGTCTGACGGAATGCCATGATGTTGCCCCCGACCATGGAGACACACGCAAGTGCCGCCATCAGATGCGTCCAATACGCCGAGAGCGCAGGGAACGCAACGAAGAGGACGCGCAAGAGGATCGCCACCCCCGCCGCCTTGGAACACATGGCGAGGAGTGCCGTCACGGGCGCAGGTGCGCCCTCATACACATCGGGGGCCCAGAGATGGAACGGGATGATCGAGAGCTTGAAGAAGAAGCCCGCGAGGATGAAGACCACGCCGATGAGCCCGAGGGAGAGCACGAGACCAAGTCCCTGTGCGATCCCTTGAAACACCATCGTCCCCGTCATCCCGTAGACGAGGCTCATGCCGTAGAGGAGCACGGCCGTCGAGCCCGACCCGAACACCAGATACTTGATGCCGGCCTCTGCCGAGAGCGGCGCATCCGTACGGATCGCAACGAGTGTATAGAACGAGATCGTCATGAGCTCCAGCCCGACAAACGCCGTCATGAGATCGTTCGCCGAGGCGAGAGCACACATGCCGAGCAGGGCGGACAGAAGGAGCAGATAGAACTCGCCCCTGTGGCGGATCATTTTCTCCACATAGCTCTCTGCAAAAAGCACGACAGCGAGAACGCCTACGATAAAGAGAATCTTGAAGAACACGGCATAGCCGTCAACGATGTAGAGCCCCGCAAAGAACGCCGTCGCCCCTCCATCCGGCGGATACATCCGCACGGCGAGAGCGAGGATGCCGAGCAGTCCGAGCGCAGTCACGCGTGCGAGGGCACGGCGCGATGTCCCACGCGCCATACAGAGGTCGATCAGGAGCACGGCCGCCATGAGTACGGCGATGCCCAGCTCGATGGAGATCGCGGCAAGATTCATTTCCTGCATCATCACTGCCCACCTCCCAGAATCGTCGGTGCATCCTGAATCATCTCAAGAAGCGGTGCCAACGGCGCCGTCCCCGCATCCACCATGCCCATGAGGAGCCCCGGGAATACGCCGAAGCCGACGAGGAAAACGCCGAGGACGACGAGCGGGACGATGTCGATTTTCCGCTCATCGGGGTACTTCGCAAAGCGTTCCACCTTCGAGCCAAAGAGCACGCGCGCGAGCATGCGCAGGACGTAGAACGCGGTAAAGATGATACCGGAGACCGCAATCACCGTGAGGGCTGGATATGCCTCCACCGTCCCCACAAAGATGGTAAACTCCGGCACAAATCCGATCAGACCGGGCAGACCGAGTGAGCACAGCCCCGCGAGCATAAAACCGACCGTGACATGCGGCATATAGTGCGCCAAGCCCCAGAGATCGCCCACACGGCGCAGCTCCGTCTTTTCGTAGACGTAGCCGACCTGCGAGAAGAAGAGTGCGAGCATGATGCCATGTGCCACCATATAGGCAACGGCGCCGCCGACGCTCACGACATTGAGTGCCGCGAAGCCGAGGAGAACGTAGCCCATGTGAGAGATGGAGGAGTAGGCGATCATGTACTTGATGTCGCGCTGTGCAAGTGCGATATAGGATGCGTAGATCACATTGATCGTGGCGAGAATCGCAATCAGCGGCGCCCAGAATTTTGCCCCGAGCGGCAGGATAAAGAGGCCGACACGGATGAGCGCGTAGCCGCCGATCTTTTTCAGCACGCCCGCATTGATCATCGAGATCGCCGTCGGTGCACCTGCATAGCCGTCGGGCGACCATATATGCATCGGGAACATCGAGAGATGCGAGCCGAATCCGACGAGCAGGAGGAGGAATGCCGTCACCTGCACCTCCCACGAGATATGTCCCGCGAGAGCAGCGGCGGCGAGTGCCTCAAAGTCGAACGTCCGCATCCCGGACTCGTACGCACTCACGTAGAGAAGGAGCACGCCGACGAGCATGAACGCCGAGCCGACGAGGAGGAAAATGGTCATCTTCATCGCTGCGTGTTCCTTCGTCACGCGCTCGGACGAGCCCCAGATCATCACCATCAGATACGCGGGGATGACGACCATCTCACAGAGGACAAGGAAGAAGAAGAGGTCGCGCACGAGAAATGCCCCCGAGACACCCGCGATCACGATGAGCAGGAGGACAAAGTACTCCTTGACCCGCTTCTCCACATGCCATGAGCTGTAGACGGCCGCGAGCCCCACGACGCTCGACAGAAGGAGCATCGGCAGGGAGATCCCATCCACGCCGAGCGAGTAAGCAACGCCGAGATCCGTGATCCACGGCACATACTCCGTGTACTGCATCCCGCCGAGTGCCATATCGTAGTCCGCGTAGACAAAGAGTGTCAGCAGCGTCACGATGATCATCGCCAGTGCCGAGAGCTGACGTATCGTATCGTGCAGACGTCCAGGCAACAGGGCGAGAATGAGCGCGGCCACAAGCGGTGTGAGGAGAATGACCGAGAGAATCGGAAATGTCATCGCAGAAGACCTCCTCCCAGATACATCAGAACCTGTACCGCCCAGTACAGCGCATAGCACAGGAGAATCACGACGCCCGTGTAGAACACGACGACATACCGCTGTGCCTGCCCGTTCACGTTCTCCGTCAGCACCTCGCTCATCGCCAGCCCATAGGCGCCGAGTCCATTCATGATGCCGTCGAAAATCTTTTCATCGACCCACTTGAGAACCACCGCCGTACCGTAGACAAAGCGCTCGCGGAAGTAGCCATACAGCTCATCCACATAGAACTTGTTGTAGATGACGCGATAGAGAAAACCGAAGCTCCGCTGCTGCATCGCCGCGCGCAGACGATGGCGTCCATAGACCTGATACGCCGCGGCAAAGGCGAGAAGGGCGAGCACGGTACTCGTCCCCGCCACCGTCCAGTCGATCGCCTCATGATGCGGCGCATCCGCGTAGATCCACAGGGAGAACCCGCCGAAGTAGCCCCACAGGCCGCTCACAATCGTGAGCAGCGCGAGCATTATCATCGGCCAGCGCATGAAGGCATCGACCTCATGCGCCTCGTGTTCACTGCGGCTCTCACCGAGGAAGGCGACAATGAGGAGACGCGCCATGTAGAAGGCCGTGAGGAAGGAGGTGAACGTCGCCATGAGATAGAGCGGCGTGCTCGCGTGCATCGCCGCAGCAAGGATCTCATCCTTTGAGAAGAACCCCGAGAACGGTGGGATGCCGGAGATCGCAAGGACACCGATCAGCATCGTTACGAAGGTGAGCGGCATCTTTTTCCAGAGCCCGCCCATCTTGGTGATGTCCGTCTCATCGTGGAGTGCGTGCATCACCGCGCCCGCGCAGAGGAAGAGCATCGCCTTGAAGAAGGCGTGCGTCATAAGATGGAACATCGAGGCAGAGAACGCGCCGATCCCGACCGCGAGCATCATGTAGCCGAGCTGACTGATGGTCGAGTAGGCAAGAACCGCCTTGAACCGCCGCTGTGTCACGGCGATAACCGCCGCAAAGAGCGCTGTGAATGCCCCGAGCCCTGCGATGAAGTCCATCACGAGCGGACACTCACGGAAGATGAAGAAGGCACGCGCAACGAGGAAGACACCTGCCGCGACCATCGTCGCCGCATGGATGAGCGCCGAGGTCGGCGTCGGGCCTTCCATCGCATCGAGCAGCCAGACATGGAGCGGGAACTGCCCGGACTTTCCGATCGGCCCCATGAAGAGCAGCAGACCGATCACCGTCAAGTAGCCCGTCCCCGCGACGAGGACATACGCGGGCATCATGAGCCGCAGCTCGATGAAGTCCATCGTCCCGAACGCAACCTGCACCAGCAGGATGCCGACCAGCATCCCAAAGTCGCCGATGCGCGTCGTGATGAACGCCTTCTTCGCCGCCTCGCGCGCCGAGACCTTATGATAGTAGAATCCGATCAGGAGGTAGGAACAGAGCCCGACGCCCTCCCAGAACACATAGAGCTGGAGGAAATTGACCGAGACGACCAGTCCGAGCATTGCCGCCGAAAACAGCGAGATGAAGGCAAAGAAGCGCCCCATCCCCTCATCGTGCTCCATATAGCTGACGGAGTAGATGTAGACGAGCAGCGAGACCAGCGTCACGATGACGAGCATGAGTGCCGTCAGCGGGTCGATCAGGACGCCCATCGACAGCTCCACCGCACCGATGTGTGCCCAGACCGTCTTCATCACGTAGGGATCGCCCATCGTGATCTGATAGTCCACCGTGGCGAGTGCGACAAAGACGGAGAACGCAAAGGCCAGAGCCATCATCACAATCGCAATCGTCGCCGAGAGGTTCTTCTCCCGCCGCGTAAAGGGCGCGATGATGAGGAACGCGAGCGCAGGGAACAGGGGAATCAGATACGCATGCGTCAGAGCAAAGGTAAACATAGCACTCCCCTCCCCTAGTCTTTCAGCGTATCCAGCTCATCGACATTCGTCGTGAACCGAATCTGATACAGGCGGAATGCGAGAGCAAGCCCGACGGCGATCTCGGATGCGGCGACCGCAATCGAGAAGAGTGCCATCAGCTGCCCCTCCGCGTTGTGCGCATAAAAACGGTCAAAGGCAATGAGGTTGATGTTGACCGCATTGAGCATCAGCTCCACACACATGAGAATCGGGATGATGCCGCGCCGCGTGAGGAGCCCATAGAGCCCGATACAGAACAGCAGTGCCGACAAAAAGAGCAGATCAGGAAGACCGATCATGCTGCATCCCCTCCTCTCGCCAAGAGCAGTGCGCCGACCATCGCCGCGAGAAGTAGCACCGCCGTCACCTCAAACGGCACGAGATACGTGCCGAGCATCAGCTGGGCGATCTCATCCGCCCCCGTCGGCGCGGCAAATCCGCCCGCAGGAAGCGGAGCAAGGACAATGCCGCATCCGATGAGGAAGAAGATACTGCCCGCCAGCAGCCCCGTCACGACACGGCGAAAGAGCTTCTGCGAGGGGTTGGACTGCGCCATCGAGTCCCGCCGCGTCAACATGATCGCCATGACGATGAGGACCGCGACTGCGCCGCTGTAGACCATGAGCTGCACCGCGCCGAGGAACTCTGCGCCGATGTAGAAATAGATCGCCGCCACACCGATGAATGAGAGCACGAGAAAGAGCGCGCTGTGCACGACATTCGGCGAAAGAACGACGCCGAGCGCGCCGATGATCGTCACGGCAGCGAGAAAGTAAAAGATAAAGCTCATGTCGCCCCTCCTTCCGTCGTCTGCGCATCCTTTGCGGCAGTAGGTTCCGTGGCGGATGTGTCCGCCGCAGCGTTTTCTTCCGCGGCATTCTCCGCAGCCGCTTTTTCCTTTGCGGCAGCCTCCGCTTCGGCTTTCGCCTTCGCCTCAGCCTCCGCCTTTGCCTTGGCGGCGGCTTCCTTCTTCGCCTTTTCCTCTGCCGCCTCGACCTCCACCTGTGCGAGGAACTCCGCGAGATCGGCACGATCCTCGTCCGTCATGGCATCGTGCGTCATCGTCTCCTTGCTCCACGTGGCGATGGCGTAGTCCTTATCCCAGACAAGCGTATGGACCGGACACGCCTCCACGCAGAGATTGCAGTAGAGACAGCGCCCCGTGTGATGAATGTAGGACTTCATGTGGCGCTTCTTCTTCGCATCGGGGACAATCGTCAGATCGAGTGCCTTGTTCGGGCACGCATTGGCGCACATCGAGCAGCCGATGCAGACGCGCCAGTCCATCGCGAGATTGCCGCCGCGAAAATTATCCGTCATGGGCAGCTTTTCCTCGGGGTAGCAAATGGTCTCCTTCTTGCCCCAGAGATGCTTCCATGTGACACTCATGCCGGTCAAAAGGCCTTTTCCAAACATGTGCATCCCCCTTAAACGATACCGAGCCAGAACATCAGTACACCCGTCAGAACAACGTTCAGAATCGAGAGCGGGACGAGCACCTTCCAGCCGAACGTCAGGATCTGATCCACGCGCGTGCGCGGGAACGTCCAGCGAAACCACATGATGAGCAGCACCATGAGCACCGCCTTGAGGCCGAACCAGACGAATCCCGGCAGGAACGACGGTCCGCTGTAGCCGCCAAGGAAGAAGGTCGTCGCGAGGATCGCCGCCGTCAGGAGATTCGCGTACTCTGCGAGAAAGAACAGCGCCCAGCGCATCCCCGAGTACTCCGTAAACGGTCCTGCGATGATCTCGGACTCGCCCTCCACGAGGTCGAACGGCGTACGGTTCGTCTCAGCGACCGCCGCGATCAGGAAGATGATGAACGCGAGCGGCTGCATGAAGATAAACCAGTAGTTCTGCGCCTGCATCTGGACGATATCGTCGAGGCGCAGTGAGCCCGTCAGCATGATGATGCCGAGCAGGGAGAAAAGGAGCGGCGCCTCATAGCTGAGCATCTGCCCGACGATGCGCATGCCGCCGATAAACGAATACTTATTGTTCGATGCATAGCCGCCCATGAGGAACGGCAGCACCGCCTGCCCCGAAATGGCAAAGAGGAGGAACACACCGACGTTGACATCGGCGAGCACCGCCCCCACATCGAAGGGGAAAAGCGCATAGACGAGCGCCGCGGGGACAAAGAGCAGTGCGGGTGAGAGTGCCCAGACCACCTTGTCCGCACCGGCGGGCATAATGTCCTCCTTACTCATCAGCTTCAACATATCCGCAACAGGCTGTAGCAGACCGAATCTTCCGCCCACGCGGTTCGGCCCGATGCGCACTTGGATGAACGCGCAGATCTTGCGCTCCGTATAGGTAAAGACAATCGCCGCCATCGAGATGATGCCAAGCAGGATGGCAACACCGACGAAGGTCATCACAAGATCCACCACGAACGGAATCGGAATCAGGCCGTAGATGAGCCCGTCCAGCTCCATCGCAAGCACAGAAAGAAGAGAGCTCTCCATCATTCGTCTCCTTTCTCAGCAGTCCACTTCGCCCATGATCGGGTCGATGGACGAGTAGGCGGCGACCGAGTCGCCGATGAGCATGCCGCGGCACATTGGATCAAGTCCCTGCATATTTACGAACGAGGGACGGCGGATATGAATGCGATACGGTTTCGTTGTCCCGTCACTGACGATATAGAAGCCGAGCTCCCCACGCGTTCCCTCCGTCCGACTGAACACCTCGCCCTTGGGCGGCTTGATGACCTTGGGCACCTTCTTTGCCATAAAGTCCCCCTCGGGCAGCCCATCGATCGCCTGCCGCACGATCTTCGCGCTCTCCGTGATCTCGGCGAGCTTGACCATGTAGCGATCCCAGTTATCGCCGTGCTCACCCACGGGGATATCGAAGTCAAAATCATCGTAAACGCTGTAGCCGTCCACCTTGCGCAGATCAAAGGCAAGCCCCGTCGCGCGCAGATTCGGCCCCGTCATACTGCACGCGAGAGCCTCCTCCGTCGTCATGGGCGACGTGCCGCGAATGCGGCGGACAAAAATCTCGTTGCCCGTGAGGAGACGGTTGTACTCCGCGAGGAAGTCGGGCACACGGTCGACAAAGGCGCGGATCATCTCCGCCGCCGCAGGTGAGAGATCCTCCTTTACCCCGCCGATGCGGATGTAGTGAAAGGTCTGACGTGCACCGCAGACGAGATTGAAAATATCAAGGATCTGCTCGCGGTCGCGGAAACAATAGAGCATCCCCGTCGACGCGCCGAGATCATTCGCGAGCGTCCCGATGAAGATCAGGTGACTGTTGATGCGGTTCAGCTCCGCCATAATGACGCGGATGTACTCCGCGCGCGGCGTTGTCTCGATCCCCGCCAGTTCCTCCACCGCACGCGCATAGCCGAAGTTGTTGTTCATGGCTGAGATGTAGTCGAGGCGGTCGGTATAGGGCAGCCCCTGCGCATACGTCCGCGCCTCAAGCAGCTTCTCAATCCCACGATGGAGATAGCCCATGATCGGCGTCGCCTTCACGATGCGCTCACCGTCGAGCTCGAGCTGCACCTGCAGCACGCCGTGCGTCGACGGATGCTGCGGGCCCATGTTGAGCGTGTAGGTCTCGGTACGCAGCATCAGGACTCCTCCTTCCGAAAGGATGGGACAGCGGGCGGCGGCGGCGGGACAAAGTCCTTGCGCAGCGGATGTCCGACAAAATCATCCGCATGGAAGACGCGCCGCAGATCGGGATGCCCCGTAAACACAATCCCCATGAGATCGTACACCTCGCGCTCCTCGAACTCCGCGCCCGGGAACACAGAAGTCGCCGAGGGGAGCACGGGCGCATCATGCGGCAGCGTCACCTTCAGCGTCAGCCAGTGCAGCTCCGTCGGTGAAAAGAGATGGTAGACCATCTCAAAGCGGTCTTTCCAGTCCACCGCCGTCACATTCTCAAGCCGCGTCAGATGCAGTGTCTCGTCGTCGCGCAGAACGCGCAGCAGTCCGAGGAGCTCCTCGGCAGCAATGTAGAGCGCGGGACGCTCCGCCTCCGCATCGTACTCCGCCGACGAGAAGGCGACCTTAAGTGCCGCCAGCATCGGCGGTGTCACATACTTGTTCCTCATGCGTGCACCGCCCTCTCTGCCGCCCGCTCTGCCCAGTAGGCACGCTCCGCGCGGACGCGCTCGGGATGGAGGATCTTCTCGCGCAGCTTCAGCATGCCGTCGATCAGTGCCTCAGGGCGCGGCGGACAGCCCGGGATGTAAACATCCACAGGCAGGAGCTCATCGACCCCCGAGACGACTGCGTACGAATCCGCAAAGGGGCCGCCTGCAATCGCGCATGCCCCCATCGCAATCACATACTTCGGCTCGGGCATCTCCTCATAGAGACGCACAACCGCCGGCGCCATCTTCCACGTCAGCGTCCCCGCGACGATGAAGAGATCCGCCTGACGCGGACAGGGACGAAACACCTCATAGCCGAACCGCGCGAGGTCAAACCGTGCCGTCGCCGTCGTCATCATCTCGATGGCACAGCACGCGAGCCCCGAGGACAGCGGCCAGATCGAATTGGCGTGCGCCCAGCGCAGCAGCTCATCCAACTTGACGACAAAGACATTTTCCCGCAGACACTCTGGAACGCGCTCTGCTATTTCCATGTGAGATCCCCCTTTCGCCACGCATAGGCAAGGCCGAGCACCAGAATCCCGACGAAGATGAACATCTCGATGAGTGCAAATGCGCCAAGCATGCGGAACTCCACCGCCCATGGGTAGAGGAACACCGTCTCTATGTCAAAGACGATGAACAGCAGTGCGTAGAGGAAATACCCCGCACGAAACTGAACGTAGGGCGACCCGATCGAATCGACACCGCACTCGTAGGGAATGTACTTCTGCGGCGACGGCTTCTTCGGCTGCAGCAGGAATGCCGGTCCCAGTGCCATGACGGGGAAAAACAACGCTACGAGAAGAAAAACGCCCAAACTCCCATATTCTCCCATACATAAGCCCTCCTTATAGAAGAATTAAATAAATACATAGGAAAAGCAAATGATTCAAAACAATAATTCAGGGGCAAAAAAATATAATCGCGGCTTAACAGACGTTGTATTTATAATTGTCAGTATAAACGATAAAATCTATATATATCATACCCGAAAAGCGCCTTTTTTACAAGATACAGCGTGAAAAACTTTCTATTGATAAACGCCATCAAACGATAGGGAAAAGAAGGCCATACTCATTTGAAAGAAATGGGATTTCCTGCTATAATCAGGAACAATGATGGAGGAGTGTCCCTGTCTGTCAGCGGCACCTCCGGCAACAAAGGAGACTTTACACAATGCTGTTACACCGTAAATCCGTCGAACTGCTTGCACCTGCCGGCACATGGGATGCCATGACGGCAGCGATTGATGCCGGCGCGGACGCCGTCTATCTGGGCGGCAAACATTTCAATATGCGCCTGCACGAGGGCGATTTCAACTTCGACGACGCGCGGCTCAAGGAGGCGATTGACTACGCCCACGCCCATGACGTCCACCTCTACGTAACCCTCAACAACCTCATCAGCAACGAGGAGCTGCCTGCCCTGCGCGATTATCTCGCCTATCTGGAGGAGATCCGCCCCGATGCGATTCTCGTACAGGACTTTGCCGTGCTCGAGCTCGTGCACGAGATGGGCATCACCGTGCCCCTGCACACCTCGGTCATGATGAATACGCATAACGAATACGCCATCGAAAAGCTCAAGGAGTATGGCATCACGCGCATCGTGGTCGGCCGTGAGATGACGCTCTCCGAGCTCGCCCTCTTCCGTGCGCGCACGGGCATCGAGGTGGAGTACTTCATGCACGGCGATATGTGCATCTCCGAGAGCGGGCAGTGCATCCACTCGGGCGTTCTCTTCGGGCAGAGCGGCAACCGCGGGCGCTGTATGAAGATCTGCCGCTGGCCGTTTGCCTTCATCAACGAGGAGACGGGCGAGGTGCTCGACGCGTCCAGTCCCGGGCCGTACAAGCTGGCACTCAAGGATATGTGCATGTATCGTGCCATCCCCGCACTCATACAGGCGGGCGTCTTTTCGTTCAAAATTGAGGGACGGATGCGTGCGCCGGAGTTCATCCGCCGCCTCGTCTCCACCTACCGCGCCGCCATCGACGCCTACATCGCTGACCCGAACGGCTATACGACGGATGAGGAGGGCTGGCGCAGCCTCTACGAAAACCGCGTGCGTGACTACACGACCACATTCGCATTTGGACAGCCGACGGCAATCGACATCGGCATGACGGGCGAGCGCGAGCCGCGCTTCTTCAGTCAGGCGATCGAGGAGGCAGGCTTTGCCGACGAGGTACTGCGCGAGGAGCCGCCGATAGCAAAGGAAAACGAACCCAGCCGACGTCTGAGTGTCCGCGTCGGCACCCCCGAGGCGGCGCGCGCCGCCATCGACGCAGGTGCCGACACCGTCTACGTCGGCGGTGAGGCATTCCGTCCGCAGCGTCCATGGACGCTGCGCGACTATGAGGCACTCGTGCGCGACGCGGCAGGACGCGCTCACGTCATCGTGAATACACCGCGCACAACCATGCGCCGCGAATGCGGAGAGCTCGAGCAGTTCTTCACTGCCCTGAACGACATCGGCGTGGACGGAGTCATGGTTGGCAACCTCGGCACGCTGAAGCTCGCACGCACGCTCACGAAGCTGCCCATTCAGGCGGATCACTCCTTCAACCTCTTTAACCATCTCGCCGCGACCTTCCTCAAGGAAAACGGCCTCACCATGGCGACGGCATCCTATGAGCTGTCCTTCCGTCAGCTGCGCGAGATCGTCGAGAACGCCGTCCTGCCGATTGAGGCGGTCGTCCACGGCGCGTACGAGTCCATGATCTGCGACTACAACTTCCCCGCGATGTCGCTGCCCGCATACAACGACCTCGATTCGCCCGAGCTGCTCGACACGCACTATGCGTTCCGTGACGAGGCAGGAGGCGTCCATTCGATCCGCATCGACCAGTACGGGCGCAATCACATCTACTTTGCCAAGGATCTGTGCCTCTACCCCTACCTCGAAAAGTTCAACGGACTCGGCTCGTACCGCATCGAGGCGCAGGACTATACGGCGGATGTGACGGCGGAGATCGTCCGTATCTATCGTGCAGCACTCGACCGTCTCGCCGCAGGCGGCGACGGCTATCGTGCGGCGGAGTTCGACCGCCTCACAGAGATCGCGCCGCGCCCCCTAGGCATCGGAACCTACCGTTTCCATCAGAGCCGCAATTCCATTTGAATGAGAAAGAACATTTCATGGCAACAGATTCTATCAGCGATCACTCCTACATCGGCGCAGCCGCCATACTGGAGAAGAAAAAGAAGTACATTATGCCTTGTCTGGGGCATTTCTACAGTGACCCGCGTCAGATCGTACGCGGCTCCATGCAATACCTCTACGACAGCGAGGGGCGAGAGTATCTCGACTGCTTCGCTGGCGTCTCCGTCATCAACTGCGGGCACTGCAACCCCGAGATCAACACCGCCGTCACGGAGCAGCTCAACACCCTCCAGCACGTCTGCAATATCTACCTCACGGAGAACTTCGTCAATCTCGCCGAACAGCTCGCACGCATCACCCCGGGCGCACTGCAGAAGAGCTTCTTCTGCTCCACAGGCACGGAGGCAAACGAAGGCGCAGCACTGCTCGCCGAAATCGCCACGGGCAGCAGCGAGTTCATCGCCCTGCGCAGCGGGCTCCACGGTCGTACGAAACTGACGATGAGCCTGACAGGCATCGCCATGTGGCGCACCGACCCGAACCCCGTCGGAGGCATCAGCTTTGCACCGAATCCATACTGCTACCGCTGTCCCATGGGGAAGGAATACCCCGCCTGTGACCTCGCGTGTGCCAATGTGGTCGAGGACATCATCCGAATGGTCACATCGGGGCGCCCCGCCGCCTTTATCGCCGAGACCATCCAGGGCAATGCGGGCATCGTCGTTCCGCCGCCCGGCTACTTCAAGCGCATCAAGGAGATCCTCACGCATTTCGGCACACTCTTCATCGCAGACGAGGTGCAGACGGGCTTTGCGCGCACGGGCAGGATGTTCGCCATCGAGCACTACGATGTGCAGCCCGACATCATGACCATGGCGAAGGCTCTCGGCAACGGTGCGCCCATCAGTGCGTTTATCGCGACGCCGGCGGTTGCCGACAAGTACAAGAAACCCGGCGCATCGACCCTCGGCGGCAATCCCGTCTCCTCCACGGCAGGGCTCGGCGTCATCCGCTATATTGAGTCACATGATCTCATAGGGAACGCCGAGCGGCGCGGCGCACAGCTGCGTGCAGGGCTGCGGAAGATCGCAGCGCGGCACCCCATCATCGGCGATGTACGCGGACTCGGACTGATGGTCGGCGCAGAGTTCGTCCACGCGGACAAATCCCCCGCTGCCGCCGAGCTGGATGCTGTGCTCGAGGAGCTCAAGAACCGCGGATTCATCGTCGGTAAAAACGGCATCGCCCGCAACGTCATGGCATTCCAGCCGCCGCTCATCATCACGGAGCAGAACATCAGCGACGTGCTGAATGCGGTGGAGATCATCTTGACGGAGAAAGGACTCTAACGCTATGGCAAAACGCTACCATGAACTCACCGTCGCAGGCTGCCGCCGCAGTCTCCCCATCCTGAACCTCAACGAACACCTGGCGATCGCGGGTTTCGTCATGCTGGGCGACGTAGAGCTGTGCACGGCGTGTGCACGCGAGCTGGCAAAGGTGATTCCGGCGGACACGGAGATCCTCATGACCGCCGAGACGAAGGGCATCCCCCTGGCGGCGGAGCTCGCACGACAGCTTGGCATGCCCTACTACATCACGGCACGCAAATCCATCAAGGCGTACATGGAAGATCCCATCTGGGTCGAAGACGAATCCATTACGACGCTCGGCAAACAACGGCTCTACCTCACGGCGGATGACATCGCACGCATCGTGGGACGCCGCGTCCTCCTGCTCGACGATGTGATCAGCACGGGCGGCTCGATGAAGGCACTCGTCCACCTCGCCGAGAAGGCGGGGGCGCACGTCATCGGACAGGCAGCCGTTCTTGCCGAGGGCGACGCAGCTCAGCGGAAAGACATCATCTTCCTCGAAACTTTGCCGCTCTATACCCCCGCATAGGAAGGGGCATCTCGTGCATCAATATCTCTTCTACATCGGCGATTTTCCCATCCGTGCCTACGGCGTCGTGATCTCCCTCTCGATCTTTCTTGCCACAGGGGTCGCCTACTACCTTGCAAAGGCGGACGGACGCGGCTACGAGAAATACATCACCGACATCGGCATCTACTGCGGCATCGCAGGGCTCCTCGGTGCGCGGCTCTGGGATGTCTTCTTCTTTGACTGGGACTACTATCAGCACCACCTGACCGAGCTGCTGAACGTCTGGCAGGGCGGCATGGCTATCCAAGGCGGCGTCTTTCTCGGCGTGCTCGTCGGCATCCTCTACAGCCGAAAGCACGGTCTTGACACCATCCACTTCCTCGATGTTGTCGCGCCCGCCATCGTCCTCGGTCAGTCACTCGGGCGCTGTGCAAACCTCCTCAACGGCGACGCCTTCGGCGCACCGACCGGCGGAGACTTCGGCATCCTCTATCCCACTACGACCCTCGCCCACCACACCTACGGCGCACAGCCGCTCTGGCCGGCGGAGGTCTGGGAGGGACAGCTCGACATCGTCATCTTCGCGCTCCTCCTCCTCTTCCGCGCGCGCGGACACGCACGCGGGCAGTGCTTCGCCCTCTACGTCATGCTTTACAGCCTCGTGCGCTTCGCGCTCGAGTATCTGCGCGGTGACTATACAGAGAAATGCTTTGGGCTCTTCACGAGTGCACAGACAGGAAGCCTCGCCTTCGGGTTCATCGCCCTCGGCTTCTTCCTCTGGCTCGGAGTGCGTGAGCACGGCACAGTTCCCTTTGAAACAGAGCAAACCAGCGAGCGCAAGAAGCCACGACGAAAAAAAACAAAATAAATGGGTACTGCACGAACGTTTCAGCTTTGTGCAGCACCCATTTTTTGATTCAAGAAATCACTGATAAATTCAGCCGCATCATCTTAGCGCATCTTTTTTCTGTGATTGAAGGGCGCGTATCTCCGCGTGTGTCAACCCACTGGATTTTTCGATCACATCCACGGGCACGTTTAAAGCAAGCAGGGAACGTGCCATCTCCAGCACCCCCTCACGGCGGCCTTCGCGCTGACCCTCACGCCGGCCCTCACGCCGACCCTCACGCCGGCCCTCCTCAAGCCCCTGGCGAAGGCCTTCACGTCGTGAGGTGGACATTGCACTGATGTAGTCGCGCATTGCTTTTTCCCGCTGCTCGTACTGCCATCGCTCCACATCACTCTGCATAAAGACACGCTCTGCTTGAATCGCCTCGTTAATTGCCGTCTCGCTCATCGCCAGTTCCTCCGTTTCTCGTTCGTTCAGTTTGTTTGAAAAATAGGCAAGCCACTTTTCAAGACGCTTCATCTCCTTCACCGATTTCAGCTTGAACTTCGGAATTTCAAGGAAATGAATCTCCAAATCTTCCGTCAGCCGATGTCCGCTCACAATGTCATAGATCCCGTACATATTATGTGGATTTTCCTGCGGAAGCAGCTGAAAGTTCAGGAGATTGATGGTAATGGACGGGTTCAGATCTTGATACTCCATCCCCTTGTGAAGGGTCTGATACATCCGCGCCCAATAGTAGAGCGTTCTCTTCTGCATATTGTAGAGATTCACGAGTTGAACCTCTATGTTGATCTGACTGCCATCGCTCGCAATTCCATAAATATCGAGCTGTGACTGCTTGTCGTCTGCAAACTGTGGATCAAACTCACGGTCAATAAAGGTGATATCCATGAGGGCATCTTCTCCCTCGCGGTTCAAAACAGCGTTGAGAAAACTAAGAGTGATACGCTTGCGTTCCTCTCTGCCAAAGATGAATTTGAAGAGATAGTCATTCAATGGGTTGTACCCTTGTCGATTCATCACAAGCATCCCTCCTCGTTATCTTGCAGCTTCTTATATTCTATCTTTTTTTCACTGCAAACACAAGAAAAGCACGGATAAATTCAGCACCGTCATTTTAGGGAAGCGCTGATAAATTCGGCACAACCATCTTGACGCATCTTTTTTGCCCGTACTGTGTCGGCAAATCCCCCCACATACCTTTTGCTATGCGTCCGGTTTTCCACCTTGTTCGGACGAAAAATCTACGCCAATCTGAAGGTCTATTTTATCAGCGATTCCCAAGAAAAACGAGATGAACCTACGTTTTTCGATCATCGTTCCTTCACCTTCCCCAATGCGCCGCACACGAGTTCCGCCAGATAGTGTGCCGTCGGTGCAAGGGCGCGCGGGTCGACGCGGAAGGTCGGGTTGTGGATGGCGGCAGAAAGTCCCGTCCCGACGAGGACAAACACGCCCGGTACCTTTTCCTGATAGAAGGCAAAGTCCTCACCGCCGAGCGATTTCGGTGCGGGTACGACATTCAGCCCGCACTCCTTCGCCTTCTCCGCAGCGTACGATGCCCAAAAGCCATCGTTGCACGTTGCCGGCGGGCCTTCGTACCAGTCCGTCTCTACCGTCGCGCTATAGGCTGCTGCCAGCTGCTCTGCGAGAGCGCAGACACGCGCGCGGATCTGTGCGCGCTCCTCTGCATTCATGCTGCGCGTCGTCCCCTCGACGAATGCCTCCTCGGGAATCACGTTCCACGTATTCCCCGCCGCAATATGCGTGACACTCACAAGCCCTGCAGAGAACGGATTGAGATTGCGTGCGACAACCGTCTGCACGGACTGGATGAACGCCGCCGTAAGGACAATCGGATCCACACCTGCCTCGGGATGCGCGGCGTGTGTACCCTTGCCACGAAAGCGGAACACAAAGCGATCCACCGCTGCCATCACCGCCCCCTCCGAGATGCCGACCGTGCCGACCTCCATGAGGGGCGATGCGTGCAGCCCGAAAATCGCCGCAACGTCCTTCAACGCGCCTGCCTCGATGAGCACCTTCGCACCGCCCGGTGCCTCCTCTGCCGGCTGGAAGAAGATGCGCACGCGCCCCGTGAGCTTCGCCTCATGCTGCTTGAGCAGGAGCGCCGCGCCAAGTACTGACGAGATATGGAAGTCGTGCCCGCAGGCGTGCATCCGCCCCGCATGCTCCGAACGATACGGCAGATCCGTCTGTTCCTCGATCGGCAGAGCATCGATATCGGTGCGCAGTGCAACAATCGGCTCCCCCTGCCCGACCTCCGCAACAAGTCCCGTCTTGAGCGGCAGATCCAGAATACGGATTCCCGCACGATCCAAGGATGCACGGATGCGCTTCGTCGTCTCGACCTCCTCGTAGGAGAGCTCGGGATGACGATGGAACCACTCAAATTCCTCTACGATGAACGCATCTATATCCTCAATTGCTGCCATGATATCCTTCCTCTTAATTCATATATGTGCGATATGTTATTGTGGAATTATATATTGTGTCGTCTGTCTTGTCAACCACATTTTGATCCTGAACCGATAAATGGAGGATTCTCGCGCCGCCAAGTTTTTGAAAATTTCGGGTTGACAAGGCTGTATTTCTTCTGTTATAATTCGTCTTGTCGTTTGGAAATGAGCGACAAGCAAATGGGGTTATAGCTCAGTTGGTTAGAGTGTCTCGTTGACATCGAGGAGGTCACAAGTTCGAATCTTGTTAACCCCACCATTTGATTTTTCATCCGCAGTTGTGCGGATTTTTTCTTAGGAATCGCTGATAAAATAAGGCTCACTTAGCTCAGTTGGTAGAGCATCTCCGTCACATGGAGGGGGTCGGGGGTTCGAATCCCTCAGTGAGCACCATAAAGATATCTGATGCCGTCCTACGGGGACGGTTTTTTTGTACGTTCTCCTATGCTATAATGAGAGCCAACACAGAATATTCTAGGAGGTATATATCATGGCAATCAAGGAAATTCGCCCCATGGATTTGACGGAGAATGTGTTCAAGCTGATTAGTCAGGACTGGATGCTGGTCAGTGCCGTACACGACGGAAAGGTCAACGGCATGACGGCATCGTGGGGCGGTCTTGGCTTTCTCTGGGCGCGCCCAGTCGCCTATGTTTTCATTCGTCCGACGCGCTACACGAAAGAGTTCGTCGACGCATCCGACGGCATCACCCTTTCGATCTTTGAGAAGAAATACAAGCCCATGATGCAGTATTTTGGAACGGTATCCGGACGCGACGAGGATAAGATCGCAAAATACGCGCTGACGAAGAAGGAGCACGGTACCTATATCTACTTTGAGGAGGCGCGCCTCACCATGCTCACGAAGAAGCTCTATGCGCAGAAATTGGATCCCTCCTGCTTTACGAACGCCGCTGTAAATGGGCAGGAGGATTTTCCTCAAACCTACTATCCGGAGCATGACTACCACACGATGTATATCGCAGAGATCGAGAACATCCTTCTAAAGGAGTAACTATGCCAGCGAACGACAAGGAAACTGCCGCTCACATCCTCGCCGCCTCCTCTCTTGCCCGCGATATGAACGAGGAGGATGTCGAGGAGCTCCTCGCCTCAAGCGACGTGCGCCTGCACACCTATCCGAAGGACACGATCATCTTTCACGACGGCGATATGCCCCACTCCCTCTACATCCTGATAGCGGGGGAGGTGCACATCCTCAAGGATACGCGCTCGGGGCGCCAGATCTTCATCTCCGAGATCAATCAGCCGGGCGATATGTTCGGCGAGGTCTACGAGGTGCTGCAGCGCCCCTACGATATGTATGTCACAGCCGTCACCAGAACGACCCTGCTCGAGGTATCGAGCCACCTCTTCACGCTGGACATTGGCAAAACGCCGCACCGCTCCGCCCTGCTCGTCCAGCGCAACCTCATGCGTATTTTCGCCGCCAAGGCGTACGCAATGCACACGAAGCTCAAAGTCCTCGCCAGTGGTACGCTGCGCGAGAAAATCGTGCGCTACCTCCTCCCCTACATCGACAAAAAGGGATGCGCCACGCTCACCGTCAGCCGCGAGTTTATTGCCGCCGACCTCGCCGTCAGCCGCCCCTCCCTCTCACGCGAGCTGAGTACGATGCATCGTGAGGGCATCCTCAAGGCAGCAGGACGCAAGATCTGCATCACGGATATGGAAAAATTTGAGAGCTACCTATAGGAAGCACTGATAAATTCAGCCGCGCCATCTTGACGCATCTTTTTTGCCCGCACTGCGCCCGCGATCCTCCACATAGCTTTGGCTATGCGTCCGTTTTGCCTCCTTGTTCGGGAAAAAAATCTACGCCAATCTGACGGACTTCATTTTATCAGCGATTCCTATAACCAAAAGAACCGCCAACGAAACAGTTCAGCTTCGTTGGCGGTTTTTGTTTTTTGATGAATTACCGTGCGGCACACGAGCCCGTGTGCACACTGCAGTCCTCGTCGCGGTTCGTCAGTCCGAGCGCCTTCAGCAGCTCCATATCCTGCGCGATCGTCGTGCCCGAAGTCGTGAGCATATTGCCCGTGATGGAGGCGGATGCTCCGGAGAGGAACGCCGTCGCGCCGTTCTCCGGGAGCAGCTTACGCCCTGCGCCGAGACGGATGTTTGCCGTCGGATTGATAAAGCGGAAGATCGCCACCGTACGCAGGATGTCCTCCCCCGAGAGCGGAGCGAGATGCTCCAGCGCCGTCCCCGGAATTGCCATCAGCGAGTTAATGGGGATGGACTCGATGCCGAGCTCCTGCAGGGCGAATGCCATATCAAAGCGATCCTCCCACGTCTCGCCCATGCCGATGATGCCGCCCGAGCAGACACACATCCCCTCCGCCTGTGCCGCCTTGATCGTACGGATGCGGTCGGCGTACGTATGCGTCGTGCAGATCTGCGGGAAATACCGCTCCGATGTCTCGATGTTGTGATGATAGCTCGTCACCCCCGCCTCGCGCAGGCGACGCAGCTGGCTGCGCGTGAGGAGACCATGCGACGCACAGAGATCAATCGTCAGCGATTTCCGCATCGCCCGATAGGTGTCAAGAGCCTTCTCAAACTCTTCGCCCGAGAGGGCACCGCCCGAGGTGACGATGGAGAAACGGTTCGCCCCCGCGTCCTGATTCGCCTTCGCATGAGCGATGATCTCCTCCTGCGGGAGGAACGGATACGTCTCCACGCCCGTCTTGTGACACGCCGCCTGTGCGCAGTACTTGCAGTTCTCCCCGCAGCGGCCGCTGCGGCCGTTGACGATCGTGCAAAGATCGATGTGGTTTCCGCAGAACTGCTGCTGCAGACGATGTGCCCCCTCCTGCAGCTCCTCCAGCGGAGCATCCATGAACATCGCGCGGTCGTCCTCACGGCGGACGCGGTAGCCCGCGATAATCTTCTGCGTCAGTTCAGCAATACGGCGTTTCTGCATAAAAAAATCCCTGCCTTATCATAGATCACACGTATGGGGTCTATTATAGAGCAGGAATTTTATTACGTCAACTAAATATTGTCTATTGGTTTACCTTTGCTCCATGTGCGTCCCAATAGCCGTCCAGTGCCGCCGCAACGGATGCCGTATACGCCGTCAGATCCGACAGAGGAGATGCGAGCACCGCGTCACGCAGTGCGGCGCGGCGTGTACGCAGCGCGGCGACATCCTCCGCGAACGCACAGGCAATCCGCTCATAGGCACGCGCATCAGACGCGATCCACTGCGTCTGCCCCGCCGCCGCGAGCACGGACGCACTGCGTCGCGCCGTGTGCGTCTCCCCGCACAGGGTCACAACGGGAACGCCGCAAAGGAGTGCCTCCGCTGCCGCAGCCGCCCTGGAAAAGGGGAAGGTATCGAGGACGACATCGACAGATCCATCGTCTGCCGTCCCCGCGTCGCCCGGCTTCACAAAGATGCGCTTCATGGGCAGCTTCAGCCCGTCCAGCATCTCGACAATCGTCGTCACGCGCAGAGGGCTATCCTCCGTATCCTGCAGGACGAGCTGCGCCTTCGGGAGCTTTTTCAGGATGCGCCCCCATACCTTCAGTACCTCCTCGTTGATGCACATGAAGTCCTGCGTCACACCGAAGGTCAGCGGTGCATCTGCCGCACGCTCTGCGAGAGGCGCACGGCGCAGGGCATCATCCGCCGCATAGCACAGCGCATGCGGCAGGCGCAGCAACTCCTCGCTGTAGAACTCCTCCGTCCCCGCAGGAGAGAGCAGCGCATCCGTCAGGAACGCATCAACAAAAGGCATCCCCGTCGTCGAGGCGGCATCCAGCCCCGCCATCTGCACGGGCGCAGGGCGCAGCGCGAGCACGGGGAGCGTCGCACCGCCCTCCCGATGTCCGCCGAGGTCAATCAGGATATCGATCTCATCCGCACGAATGCGTTCCGCCCGCTCCTGCGGCGTCCCCTGCGCGAGCACGGCGGTATGAACGTCCGCCGCCTCCCATGACGTCGGTGCATTCGTGCGGTCGGTGAGCGCATAGGCATAGACATCGTACCGCTCTGTCAGATGTGCTGCCAGTACGCCATAAAGCTCCGCATGGTCAAACTGTGGTGCAAGAAAACCGATGCGCAGGCGCGCGTGATGGACGGGGGTACGCGGCGACAGCGGCTCCTCACGCTGATAGAGCGACGCACACATCGCAAACTGTGGCTGCAGCTCCTTCGGTGTCAGCTGCGCCGCCGCATGACAGAGATAGATGTAGCGGGAGAAATGTTCCCGCTGAAGGCGCAGACTCTTGTCCTCGGTCGCCGCCTCGAAATACGCGGCAATCGCCCCCTCCGTATCGGCGAGCGCACGGCAGCACATCCCCATCATCTCAGAGAAGCGCCATTCCTCCTCTGCGGGAATCTCCTCATGCGCGCGCATGTAGAGAATCGCCTCAATCGCCTCGTAGATATACCCCGTATGAATATCCTCACGCAGGGCACTGTAGTCCTCAATCCAGCTCATACGTCGCTTCGCTCCAATCTAAAATAAACGGTCTCGGGCGGACAACCGATCCGTAGGGGAAACCAACTGCCGTTGCCCGTATGCACATAGCCATAATTCTCCCCGATGCGCACCATCCCGCGCGTGTACTTAAAGACGGGGAAAAGCGGCTGCCCGAGGATACCGAACTGACTGCCGTGCGTATGTCCCGTCAGCGTCAGCGGAACAGAGCCGTGTGCTGCCGCATCGTCGATAAACTCCGGATGATGCGCGAGCAGCACCGTCACTGCATGCGCAGGAACGTCCTCCATCGCCGCTGCAAAGAACTCGGCCTTTTCCGTGTAGAACGCATCTCCGCGCGCAAAGGGATAATCCGTCCCCGCAAGGTAGAGTGCGCCGCAGCCCGGAACACGCTCTGCCGCATTGAGAAGGACATGGACATGTCCTCTGCGTGCCATCTGCGTGACAATGGGGAGCGCATTCCGCCGATAGTACTCGTGATTGCCGATGCAGTACCAGATTCCACGCGGAAAATCCCCGGCGTGCGCCTCAAGCACCGCAGCAGCCGCCTCGTTCAGATGCTCCGCATCAAAGAGATCGCCCGTTACGGCGAGCAGGTCTGCCCCCCCTGCCGCCGTTTCGGTGAGAAGCGCATCAAGCTCCTCCACGGAGAAAAACGCGCCGAGATGCACGTCACTGATCTGCGCGATCACCAGCCCATCCGCCTCAGGCGGAAGATTCCGTATAGGGATACGGTAGTCACGGCGCACGGTCGCCGTCCGTTCGATGAATGCGCCGTAGCTGCCGAGCAGAGCCCCCGCCGCCGGATAGAGCGCGGCACATTTCAGCACGCGCCGCCGTGCAGGGCTGTACGGGACGCCGCGCAGCCTGCGGCCTGCCGCACGCACAAGGACGGCGAGCATCGTTAGGAGCAGCGTGATGATCTGCGCGACGTAACCGAGGAAGATCGGCAGGGCGATCATCCCCGCCCAGCCCTCCGTCCGATGCGAGGCAAAAAGAAAGAGCATCGCACCGACGCCGAGGACATCAAAGAGGACGACCGCCGCACGCGCTGCGCGCAGCCGCCGTCCCTCCGTAAGGTACCGCAAGAAGAATACCGACAACCCCGTGATCAGGGCAATGGCAGACACGAGGATCAAAACAAAGATGGGCAAATGTACCTCCCCGTCAAGGAATCGCTGATAAAATGAGGTATGCCAGATTGGCGTAGATTTTTTGTCCGATTGAGGCAGCAAACCGGACGCATAGCAGAGGCTATGTGGAGGATTTGCTAACGAAAAGCGGGCGAAAAAGATGCGTCAAGATGGTCGTACCGAATTTATCAGTGCTTCCTCAAATTCCCGTAATCATCGACACGAGCGGTATCGTCGCCACCGAGATCACCGTTGAGAGTGCGATGATCTCCGTCATGAGCGGATAGGCGACCTTGTTGTAGAGCAGAGCGACCATCGCCACCATACCGCCCGTCGGCGCAGCGACGATAACGAGGCTGCATCCGAGGATGTAGGGATTCGTGACGAAGAACTTCATCGCAAAGAGAATGGGGATCGGCAGCACCACGGCCTTGAGGAAGGTGTAGATGAGCAACTTGCGGTCGGTCAGCATGTGACGCATGTGGATGTCCTTCAGCGATGCACCGATCATCATCATCGCGAGCGGAGCCGTCATTGCACCGACCATCGTGAACGCCTGCAGGAGGAGCGGATGCGTCGGAATCTCGCCGAAGTAGATCACACAGGCGATCAGCGAGGCGATGATGCCTGGATTCAGCAGCATGCGCACCATCTCAAGGCCGCGCTGTTTATGAATGCTGATGGAGGACACACCATAGATAAAAAAGAGCAGATTGACGGGGATGAAGAACAGTGTCATATAGACGACTGCCTGATCGCCGTACACACCCTGGACGAGCGGCAGGCCCATGAAGAGCGAGTTATTGAACCAGAACGAGAGGTTCACCGCACCGCGCAGCCGTCCGCGATAGCGCAGGAGAATCGGCAGCAGGAAACCGACGATGCACATCATCACAAGAAGGATGGCGTAGTCGAGATAGGTGTCAATGACCTGTGCCAGATCCATGTGCTCCTGCGCGTGCATCGCTGAGGAGATGATGAGGCAGGGGCACGCGATGTTGACAATCAAGGAGGAAAACTGCTCCTGATTGTTCGGAATGATGATCTTGTAGCGGCGGGCAAGCGCCCCTGCAAAGATCATCAGAAAGAATACGATCATCTGCCCTAAAATCAACATTTCTACATTACCTTCTTTATTTTAGTTCGTAAATTAAGACGCATTTCTTTCATGCAAGACACCCATGTTTTTCTTCCAGCAGCGGCCTTAGGAACTGCCCCGTATAGGACGCCTTCACCTGCACGATCTCCTCGGGCGTCCCCTGTGCGACAATCGTTCCGCCGCCTGTGCCGCCCTCGGGGCCGAGGTCGATGATGTGATCCGCCGTCTTGATGACGTCGAGATTGTGCTCGATGACGACCACCGTATCGCCGCCGTCCACGAGGCGCTGCAGGATGAGGAGCAGCTTGTGGATGTCCGCCGCGTGCAGTCCCGTCGTCGGCTCATCGAGGATGTAGAGCGTCTTGCCCGTGCTGCGCCGCGCCAGCTCCGTCGCGAGCTTGACGCGCTGCGCCTCGCCGCCCGAGAGCGTCGTCGCAGGCTGTCCGAGGCGAATGTAACCGAGCCCCACGTCGCGGATGATCTCGAGCTTGCGTGCGATGCGCGGCACGTTCGCAAAGAACGCCACCGCCTCATCTATCGTCATGTCAAGCACCTCGGCGATGGTCTTGCCCTTGTAGTGCACCTCGAGCGTCTCGCGGTTGTAGCGCGCGCCCTTGCAGACCTCGCACGGAACGTAGACATCGGGGAGGAACTGCATCTCGATCTTGAGGATGCCGTCGCCCCGACACGCCTCACAGCGCCCCCCCTTCACATTGAAGCTGAACCGCCCCGCCTTGTAGCCGCGCATGCGCGACTCACTCACCTGACTGAACAGCTCGCGGATCGCATCGAACACGCCCGTGTAGGTCGCGGGATTCGAGCGCGGTGTGCGTCCGATCGGCTGCTGGTCGATGTTGATGACCTTGTCGATGTGCTCAAGGCCCTTGATCTTCTTGTGCTTGCCGGGCTTTCCCTTCGCGCGGTAGAGCCGCGAGGCGACACCGCGATAGAGAATCTCGTTGACGAGCGTCGATTTGCCTGAGCCGGATACGCCCGTCACGAGTGTAAGCGTCCCGAGCGGGAACTTCACATTGACATCCTTCAGATTGTTCTCCGCCGCGCCCACGATCTCCAGAAAATAGCCGTTCCCCCTGCGCCGCGCGGCGGGCACGGGGATGAACTGTTTGCGTGAGAGATACTGCCCCGTGATGGACGCGGGGTTCTTCATGATCTCCGCCGCCGTGCCCTCCGCGACCACCTCGCCGCCATGTTCCCCTGCCCCGGGGCCGATGTCGATGATGTGATCGGCGGCATACATCGTATCCTCGTCATGCTCCACGACAATGAGCGTATTGCCGAGGTCACGCAGATGCCGCAGCGTCGCGAGCAGGCGGTTGTTGTCCCGCTGGTGCAGCCCGATGCTCGGCTCATCGAGGATGTAGAGCACGCCCATCAGCCCCGAGCCGATCTGTGTCGCGAGGCGAATGCGCTGAGCCTCCCCGCCCGACAGCGTCGACGCTGCGCGCGAGAGCGTCAGATAGTCGAGCCCTACATCGAGAAGAAAATGCAGCCGCGCGTGAATCTCCTTTAGGATCTCTCCTGCTATTTTCGCCTCACGCGGCGAAAAATCCTGCTCTGCCGTCGTAAGAAATGCGTCCGCCTCACGAATCGTGAGTGCCGTGAGTGCGGCGATATTCTTCCCGCCGACCGTCACGGCGAGCGCCTCGGGCTTTAGCCGTGCCCCGTGGCACGCCGAGCACGGCGTATCCGTCATATAGTCCTCGTAGCTCTCGCGCATCTCCTCCGAGTCCGTCTCACGGTAGCGGCGCGTGAGCGCGGGCAGAACGCCCTCGTACGGGACATGATATTCCTTCTCCTCACCGAACATATTCGTGTACTGGAACGAAACATATTCATCCGACCCATAGAGCAGCATCTTCTGCGTTTTCTTGTCCATGCGGTTCCACGGCGTGTGCGCGTCATAGTCGTGCGCCGCCAGGAGAGCCGTGATCGCACGCATCCCGTAGGAGTTCGGATTTTTCGAGAGCGGTGCAAAGACACCGTCTGCCACGCTGAGCGTCGGGTCGGGGACAACGAGCGCAGGGTCAAACTCCTTGTGACTGCCGAGCCCCGTACAGACGGGGCACGCGCCGAATGGACTATTGAACGAGAACATGCGCGGTGCGATCTCGGGCAGCGAGATGCCGCAGTCCACACAGGCAAAATTCTCGCTGAACATGAGGAGATCGCCGTCCACCACCTGTACGTAGACCACGCCCTCACCTGCGTGAAGTGCCGTCTCCAATGAGTCCGCCAGACGGCTCTCCATGCCCTCGCGTACAACGAGGCGATCCACGACAATCTCAATCGTGTGCTTTTTCTGCTTTTCGAGCGCGATCTCCTCGCCGAGATCATGCAGCTCTCCGTCGATGCGCACGCGCACATAGCCCTCGCGGCGAATCTGTTCGAGCACCTTCTTGTGCTCGCCCTTCTTGCCGCGCACGAGCTGCGCCATGATGAGGAGCTTTGCCCCTGTGGGCAGCTGCATGATCCGATCCACCATCTGATCGACGCTCTGCTGCGTGATCGGCTTGCCGCAGTTCGGGCAGTGCGGGCGTCCCGCGCGCGCATAGAGCAGGCGCAGATAGTCGTAGATCTCCGTCACCGTCCCGACCGTCGAGCGCGGATTGTGGCTCGTCGTCTTCTGGTCAATCGAGATCGCGGGCGACAGTCCCTCGATGTTGTCTACATCGGGCTTGTCCATCTGCCCGAGAAACTGCCGCGCATACGCAGACAGCGACTCCACATAGCGGCGCTGCCCCTCGGCATAGATCGTATCAAAGGCAAGCGAGGACTTCCCCGAGCCGGAGAGCCCCGTCACCACAACGAGTTTATCACGCGGTATCTGCACGTTGATATTTTTTAGATTATGGGCGCGTGCCCCCTCGATCTTGATGTATTCGTTCATTGTATCTGTATGTCCTTATTTCTTCTTCTTCGGCAGTTCGCCCTCGAGCTCCACGATCATGTCGCGCAGCTCGGCCGCACGTTCGAATTCGAGGGCGCGAGACGCCTGCTGCATTTCGCGCAGAAGGCTCTTGACGAGGTTCTCGCGCTCCTTCTTGCCGAGTTTTTTCTTTGCCTTGCCGTCCTTCTTCCCGTATGGGCTCTTATCCTCAGCCGCGACAAGCGTCATCTCGATGAGCGGGACGATGGGCTTTTCGATGGTCTTGGGTGTGATGCCGTGCGCCTCGTTGTACTCCTGCTGTATCGTACGGCGGCGCTCCGTCTCGTCGATGGCGCGCTGCATCGAGCCCGTAATGACATCGCCGTACATGATGACGTGCCCGCCGGCGTTGCGGGCGGCACGTCCGATGGTCTGGATGAGTGCGGTGTCGGAGCGCAGGAAGCCCTCCTTGTCCGCATCGAGAATGGCGATGAGTGACACCTCTGGCATATCGAGCCCCTCACGCAGGAGATTGATGCCGACGAGCACGTCGAACTCGCCTGCGCGCAGATCGTGAATGATCTCCGCGCGCTCGATGGTCGCGATGTCCGAGTGGAGGTAACGCACCTTGACGCCCGCCTCCCGGAGGTACTCGGTGAGGTTCTCTGCCATGCGCTTGGTGAGTGTCGTGACGAGAACGCGCTCATTGCGCTCGATGCGCAGGCGGATCTCGCCCATGAGATCGTCGATCTGTCCTGCGAGCGGGCGCACCTCGACCTCGGGATCGAGGAGTCCCGTCGGGCGGATGATCTGCTGGGCGACCTGCTGTGCCTGCTGCATCTCGTATTTTCCGGGTGTCGCGGAGACATAGACGATCTGATTGATACGCGCCGCGAACTCCTCGAACGTCAGCGGACGGTTGTCGAACGCGGACGGCAGGCGAAAGCCGTTGTCCACGAGCGAGACCTTGCGGCTGCGGTCGCCGCCGTACATGGCGTGAATCTGCGGCAGGGTCACATGCGACTCGTCGATCATGATGAGGAAGTCCTCGGGGAAGTAGTCGAGGAGGGTGTACGGTGTCGCGCCCGGTGCACGATGCGTGAGGTGACGTGAGTAGTTCTCGATGCCGGAGCAGTAGCCCATCTCCTGCATCATTTCGAGGTCATAGTTCGTGCGCTGCTCCAGCCGCTGTGCCTCAAGGAGTTTGCCCTCACCCTTCAATACGGCGAGCCGCTCCTCAAGCTCCGTGCGAATGTCCGCCATGGCGATCTTCATATCCTCATCGTCTGTAACGTAGTGGGACGCTGGGAACACCATGGAGTGAAGCCGCTCGCCGTAGACCTCGCCCGTCGTCACGTCGAACTCGATGATGCGCTCCACCTCGTCGCCGAACATCTCGATGCGCACGCCGCGGTTGTTGTACCCCGCAGGGAATATCTCGACCACATCGCCGCGCACGCGGAAGCGTCCACGCTCAAACGCGATATCGTTGCGCTCGTAACGGATGGAGATGAGCTTCTGCAGGATCTCCTCGCGCGTGATCGTCTGCCCCTTGTGCACGGAGAGAACCATCTCGTGATAGCTCTCCGGCGAGCCGAGGCCGTAGATGCACGAGACGCTCGCCACGATGATGACGTCGCGCCGCTCAAAGAGCGAACAGGTCGCGGAGTGACGCAGCTCATCAATCTCATCGTTGATCGACGCATCCTTTTCAATATAGGTATCCGTCTGGGCGATGTACGCCTCAGGCTGATAAAAGTCGTAGTAGCTGACAAAGTAGCCGACGTAGTTGTCGGGGAAAAATGACTTGAACTCGCTCGCGAGCTGTGCCGCGAGGGTCTTGTTGTGTGCGATGACGAGGGTCGGACGCTGAACGCGCTCGATGACCTTTGCCATCGTGTAGGTCTTGCCCGTGCCCGTGGCACCGAGCAGCACCTGAGCCGTCATGCCGTTCTCGATGCCGCCGGCAAGATCGGCAATCGCCTGCGGCTGATCGCCCATCGGGTCAAACGGCGCGACGACCTTGAACGGGATCTCCCCCTCGAACTGCGTTGTATTGAGTTTTGGCACCATCGCCATGCGTCCCCCTCCTTCACAAAAAGCTATTCCTTCATTATATCGTATCCGTCAAGGGATGCAATAAAAGCGCAGAGATTCCCCTAGCGCATCAGCGATTTCCATGAAAAAAGCACCCATACGGGTGCTTGAGCATCATCTTTTTACAGCTTGCTGACATCACTTGCCGTCATGATCTCGACGACGGTGAGATCCTTGACGGTGTTGAGGTCGATGAAGCCGCCGTCTGCGAGCTGAATGACCGGCATTGCCGTGACGCGTGACTCATCGACATAGACGATGCGCCCTGCGGAACCGTCCGAGAGACGGAGCCAGCAGCCGTTGAGTGCAGCGTTCATCTTGCGCATGAAGAGAACGGCGTACTCCGAGTCAAGTTTTCCGTCCAGCACGTCGGCATAGAGTACCTTGAACACCTCGAACGGGGAGCGCTTCACCGCGTAGCTGCGGCTGGATGCCATCGCGTCATAGCAGTCGAGGATGGCGAGCACCTTGCCAAAGGTCGTGATCGCATCCCCCTTCAGTCCCGAGGGATAGCCCGATCCATCGTCGCGCTCATGGTGCTGGATGATGCCGTTCATGAGGTCGGTGCGCCCCTCGAGCTCGCTGTTCTCCACGATCTTGAAACTCTCGACAACGTGATTCTTCAGGATATCGAACTCCTCCTCGGTCAGGAGCCCCTTCTTCTCGAGGAGATCCTTCGGAACCATCTGCTTACCAATATCGAGGAAGAGCCCGGCGAGCACCATGTTCTGACGGTCGATGCCCACGAGCCCCATCCACTTCGCCATGAGACCACCGAGGATGGCGAGATGGACGCAGTGATGCAGGTTGTAGTTGCCCTCCTGATTCATGCTGTACATCATAGAGACGGCCGTCGCCCCCTCCTTGTAGAGGTCGCGCAGGCGGCCGCTCGACATCACGCTCTGCAGGATGCCCATGTTGAGCTTTCCGGTCTCTGCCGCCTCGGTAAAGAGTTTCTCCATCTCGCCGTAGACGTAACGATAGTCCTCTTCGTATTTGCTGTCCAGCTTGATCTCGCGCTCGGGGGCGGGGCCATCACCGATGACGGCTGCCTTTTCTGCCTTGACCGCCTTTTCCTTCCGAACGGCAGCGAGGATGCTGTCCTCATCGACGTAGACAGAGGCGATGCCCTTTTTCTTGAGCAGCTTGATCGTCTCTTTGTCCAGTACCGTGCCGCCCTCGACGAGCACATCCTCACTGTCTCCATCGTAGACGGTACGTCCGATCAGCATTTCCGGCAGAAGGCTTCGTACTGCAAACGCTTTCAGCATGATGTTCTCTCCCTTATCTCCTGATATTACCTTCCCTGATGCTACACCTTACTTCACAACAATATTGACCAGCTTGCCGGGGACACAGACGACCTTGACGATGGTCTTGCCCGCCGTAAGTTCCTTCGCTCGCGGCAACTCAGCTGCGAGCTGCTCCAGTGCCACACGGTCAAGCCCCGTGGCGACCTTGACGCGGTCGCGCACCTTGCCGTTGATCTGCAGGACGATCTCTACCTCATCCTGCACGAGTGCCGCTGCATCGTACTGCGGCCACATCTCCTCGTGAACGTTCCCGCCGAAAAGCTCCGCCCACAGCTCCGCCGTGATGTGCGGTGCAAACGGTGCGAGCATCCGCACGAGTGCACACGCGGTCTCACGCGCGAGCCCCGGCGTGAGTTCCTTGTCCTGAAATGCGTAGAGCGCATTGACCAGCTCCATAATGGAGGAGATCGCCGTGTTGAACATGAAGCGGTCGCGCACATCCTCTGTGACCTTCTTGATGGTCGCGTGGAGCACGCGCCGCAGATCCGCCTCCTCTGTGCTGAGCGTTGCCGCATCGTAGGAGGCAGGCGCGCCCTTGATCGTCTCTGCGAACTGTCCCAGGATGCGCCACACGCGCCCGAGGAAGCGGTATGCCCCCTCAACGCCCTGATCGCTCCAGTCAAGGTCACGGTCAACGGGCGCGGCAAAGAGGATGAAAAGCCGTGCCGTATCCGCACCATAGCGGTCGATGATCTCCTCGGGCGAGACAACGTTGCCGAGCGACTTCGACATCTTTGCGCCGTCTTTGATGACCATGCCCTGCGTGAGGAGGTTCGTGAACGGCTCGTCGAAGTCGAGCATCCCTGCGTCGCGCAGCACCTTCGTGAAAAAGCGCGCATAGAGGAGATGCAGGATCGCGTGCTCGATGCCGCCGATGTACTGATCGACGGGCGCCCAGTAGTTCACCTTGTCACGATCAAAGGGACGCTCCGTGTTCTTCGGATCTGCATAGCGATAATAGTACCACGAGGAGCAGATAAAGGTGTCCATCGTATCCGTCTCGCGCGTCGCATCACCGCCGCACGTGGGACATTTGCAGTGGAGGAAGTGTTCGCTCGACGAGAGCGGCGAGACGGTCCCCTGCTCAAACGAGACGTCCTCGGGGAGACGCACGGGCAGGTCTGTCTCGGGAACGAGTACCTCGCCACATTGCGGGCAGTTAATGATGGGAATCGGCGCCCCCCAGTAACGCTGGCGCGAGATCAGCCAGTCACGCAGGCGGTAGTTGACGCGGCGTTTGCCGTAGCCCTGCGTTTCTGCCTCGTCCATAATCGCCTGCATCGCCGCGTGCATCTCCATCCCCGTGAACTTGCCGGAGTTGATGAGAACGCCTTCCTTTTCGGTGTATGCCGCCGTCATGTCCTCGAGCCGCAGCGCTCCGTCCTTCGGGCGAATCGTGAGGATCTTGCGGATGCCATATTTCTCCGCGAACATCCAGTCGCGCTGATCCTCCGACGGAACTGCCATGACCGCACCCGTGCCGTACTCAAAGAGGACGTAGTTCGTGACCCAGATCTCAACCTGCTCGCCGTTGAACGGATTCGTGCAGCAGAGCCCTGTATAGATGCCCTCTTTTTCCGACTCGCTTGAGGAGCGCTCAATGTCGGACTGCTTTTTGACACGCGCACAGAACGCACGGATCTCCTCTGCCTTGTCGCTGACGGCGCAGATCTTCTCGACAAGAGGATGCTCGGGTGCGAGTGCGACAAAGGTCATGCCGAACACGGTGTCGGGACGCGTCGTGTAGACGGGAATCTCTGCATCGAGCGCAGGCACCGGCAGGCGGAACTCGAGCCCCTCACTGCGTCCAATCCAGTTTGCCTGCATCGTCTTGACGCGCTCGGGCCAGCCCGGGAGTTTGTCGAGATCAGCGAGGAGCTCATCGGCGTAGTCCGTGATCTTGAAGAACCACTGTGCAAGATCCTTCTTGTGTACCTCGGACTTGCAGCGCCAGCACTTGCCATCCTCGACCTGCTCATTCGCAAGCACCGTGCCGCAGGTATCGCACCAGTTCACGGATGCCTTTTTCTTGTAGGCAAGGCCTTTCTTGTAGAACAGCTCGAACAGCCACTGTGTCCAACGGTAGTAGTCCTCACGGCAGGTGATCACCTCGCGGTCCCAGTCGTAGGCAAGCCCCAGCGCACGCTGCTGTTTCTCCATGTTCGCGATGTTCGCGTACGTCCACTCCGCCGGATGCACCTTGTTCTTGATCGCTGCATTCTCGGCGGGCATTCCAAAGGAGTCAAACCCCATCGGATGCAGTACGTTATACCCCTCCATCGTGCGGAAGCGCGCAATCACATCGCCGATCGAGTAGTTGCGGACATGTCCCATGTGAAGTTTTCCCGACGGATACGGAAACATCTCAAGTGCGTAGTACTTCGGTTTCGTCGTATCCATCTCCGTGTGGCAGCTGTGCTCCGTCTCCCAGATCTTCTGCCACTTTGCTTCAATCTCCTGCGGACAATATCTCTCCACTCTACTCGAGCTCCTCCCACATATCAAATGCCATTACTTATCGAATGGAGCGGATCACCGCATCCAGTTCCTCAACACGTTTCGACAGTGCCGCGCCCAGCGCCCCTGCCTTCTCCAGCGAGCCGCTCGAATGACGGATCGCATCGACACCGCTCGCGAGACTGCTCTTCATACCCGTCACGCGCCCGTCAAAGCCCTGCTCGAAATCCTCGACCTTCGTATCGAACTCCTGATTCTGCGCGAGCATCTGATCGATCTCATTCACATCATGCAGGAGCTCGCGAATCGCCTCATCGGACGCCTCCAGCCGCTCGCGGGTATTCTCGGAGAGCTTACGCACCTCCCCTGCGACGACGGCGAACCCGCGTCCCATCTCGCCCGCACGCGCTGCCTCGATGGCGGCGTTGAGCGCGAGCAGATTGATCTGCGCGGAGATCTCCGTAATCATGTGCATGACCTGCTCGGTCTTCTTTGTGCTCTCGGTCAGATGCTCCAGCTTTGGTGTGATCGAGGCGTTGCGCGACAGGAGTTCCTTCGTCATATTGCCCTGGTCGCCGATGCCGTTGCTCATCTGGTTGACGAGCCCGGAGACGTTCTCGACGCTCTCTGCCACATGTTCCATGACATCCGAGAGCCCCACCATCTGCTTGCGGTAGCTCTCGAACTCCTGAATGATTTCCTCGCGCAAATGTGCGATGATCGCACGGCGGGCGATCTCATGCTCGAGATACGCCTTCTGGTACAGTGCGTACTTCGACGGGAAACGATCCATATAGCCGTCACTGAACGTGCCGCCCGAGAGCTGGTAGAAGAAAATTGCCGTCAGCGTCTCGTTGATGTGCAGCCCTGCCACCTCGCCAAATGCCGAGAACCCCGCTATTGGCATCCCATCGAAGAGATCCGCGCCCGCGAGTTCCGCCGCAAAGGTCAGGCGACGCAGGATGCAGTCGTTCAGCACTGCGCCGATCGGCGCTGGCTTCCCCTTTGCGTATGCGGCGTACTCATCCTTCAGCGTCTTGACGAAGTTCTCCCGCCGCATGAGGAAGATCTCCTCTCCCGCCGTAATGTCACAGTAGAAATGGAACCGCTTTTCCGCCGCGTCAAACTGCTGCAGGGAGCGGATGAAATACTGCTTGCCGACGTGCGAGGCAAAAGTATAGCCGGCAAGTGCATCACTGAGTGCATTCACGTCGGAGACATGGAGATGCTTCATCAGCACATCGGCAAAGGGCACGGGATGTCCCTCTGCATCGGCAACCGTCTCCACCGTGCGGAGCGTCGCATCCGAGCCGATGATCGTCCACTTGTCCCCCGTCGGTGCTGCCGCCTGCGACTTGAAAATGGAGTAGCGATAGTCGTCGGCAAGACGAACGACAAGCACGACAGCGTGATTCTCAAGTACCTGTTTTCCATTGTAGATATAGGTGTGGGAGAAATCGAGTGCACCGCTCGCACTGCCGCCGATGTAGGGGCAGGGCAGGAACTCGCTGTCATAGAGTGCCTTCAGCACGAACGACTCACACGACGTCACACCGTCTATATAGACAAAGGCAAAGGTATTGTCAAAGCGCACGGGGAACGGAACGCGCTGCGCGTCAATCCCCGCGCGGATTTTCTTAATGCGCTCGTCAGGGGTCAGCTCCACCGTGCCGCGCCGTATGTCCTCGTTGTGCAGGGGAATCGTCATCATGTGGGTCTGTGCGATCATGCGCTTGCTGTAGACCTGCAGCAACACCTTTGCGCGCCCGTCCTTCGCATCCATATAGTAGGAGCGCGTCCCCGGCGTATGCGTCAGTTCCCCGCACGAGGAGATGAGCAGAACCTGAACATCGGGAGGCGATGCCGTCTGTACCGTGCGTGCAATCTCTGCCATGGGGAGATCGGACGAGACGAAGCCGAGCACAATCGCAGGGCCGCCCGGCACATCGTAGAGATCGCGCAGTCGCTCTGCCGTCAGCTCGCTACGTGAGAGATAGGCGGACTTCATATCGCCTGCACCGACGCTGCCGAGTCCCGCGAACGGCACACGCGGCTTTGCGGCGGCCGCCCCCTGCGGTGCACCTGCTGCCGCCAGCGGTTTTGCCGCAATGCGGTCAGCGAGCGAAACCTCCGCTTCTTTCTTTTTATCAAAAAGCCCAAACATAAACATTCCTCCCTACGAAAAACTCCCTATTCTTCAATTATATCATGTGCCCTGCGCCTGCGCAAGAAGCGGTAAAGAAGCATGGGGACGATGAGCATGGGGACGCCCAGATAGAGTGCAGAACGCAGCTCGGGGGTAAACGCCATAAAGAGAAGGCAGAGCACCTGCGCCCAGATCCCAAACAGCGTGACATACGGGAAGAGCGGCATCCGATAGCGCAGGAGCGACACCGTCCCCGCCGCCTCAAGCCTGCGCCGCCGCCGATACTGACTCCAGCAGATCGAGATCCACGCGACCGCGCCCGAGAACCCCGAGAGCGCGAGCAGATAGGTATAGAGCGCCGCATCGGGATGCAGCGCATAGAGCGCGATCACGCCCCAGCAAAAGGCAATCGAAGCATAGATGGCACGCGAGGGAATCCCCTTGCGGCTGAGCCCACCGAGCGCACGCGGTGCCATCCCCATCGTCGCGAGTGCGTGCACCGTGCGTGCCGCGCCGTAGAGCCCGGAGTTGGAGCAGGAAAGTGCCGCCGTCAGCACGACGAACGAGAACAGCGCCCCCAGATGCGAGAAGCCATGCTCGGCAAGCGCTGCCGCAAAGACACTCCTAGAGAGAGACGCGTGATCCCACGGGAGGATCGAGACGAGCAGCGTAATCGGGATGATGTAGAGCGCGATGATGCGCCACGTCACGTTGCGCACCGCCGTCGGAATGCTGCGCGCTGGATCCGCCGTCTCCCCCGCCGCAAGCCCGATGATCTCCGTCCCTTGAAAATTGACGAGGATAATGACCATCGTCAGGGCAATACTCGCGTATCCACGCGGGGCAAAACCGCCGCTGCCAAGCAGGATACCCGTGCCGACATAGCCCTCATCTCCGATGAGACCGAGGCAGATCAGGAGCGCGACGACACTGAACGCCACGAGAGCGATAATCTTGACGAGGGCGAGCCAGAACTCGCTCTCGCCGAATTTATCGACGCGAAACAAATTGAGAACGGTGACGAGCAGCCCAAACAGCACCGCCCACCAGATTGTCCCGACCTCCGGCAGGAATGTATTCATGATGATGCCCGCAGCAATCATCTCCGAGGGTACGTAGGACACCCACGTGACCCAGTAGGACCAGCCCACACCGCACGCCCACGTCGCCGAGATATTCTCACGCGCGTAGACGACGAACGAGCCCGAGAGCGGCTGCTCTACCGCCAGCTCCGCAAGACAGAGCATCACGGCGAGCACGATGATGCCGCCCAGCAGATAGGAAATCACCGCCGCAGGCCCTGCCTGCTCGAGGACGTAGCCCGTCCCCAAAAAATATCCGCTCCCGATCACACCGCCGAGAGAGATGAGCTGAAGATGTCTGTGCTTCAGCCTCCGTTTCATCGTCGACTCGCCCATTGGCTCCGTAACACAACCTTTCTCCTCGATATATATTGTATGAAAAACGCGCTCTCATCATACTACAAGAGCGCGTCAATTACTATCATTTATTTGACAAATACGTAAATTTTTATTATGATTCAATGAAGGAATCGCTGATAAAATGAAGTCCGTCAGATTGGCGTAGATTTTTCGTCCGAACGAGGTGGAAAACCGGACGCAGAGTGGTGCTCTGTGGAGGATTTTCCGACGAAGTGCGGGCAAAAAAGATGCGTCAAGATGGCGCGGCTGAATTTATCAGTGCTTCCTTAAGTATGAAAAGGAGGAGCACCCACTATGAAATTCAGAGCTTTACTGATTGCCCTCGCGCTCGTCGTCGGCATCACGGGAACCTCATCCGCCGCCCTCAGCGAGCATCGAGAGGTCGCGCAGAACCTGTCCATCGCGTACCCCGTCATCAGTCTCGATGACAGTGCGGTCGCCGATCGCATCAATGCTGACATGAAAGCACTCGCGGAAACATTTCGCGCCCAGTACCAGAGCGGGGCGTTCTTCCGCGGCGAGCTCGGCTATCGTGTGCATCTCGACGACGCAAACTTCCTGTCCGTGACGTTCACGGAGCTGCGCTATGATCTGCACGCCAACCAGCCCACGCGCCACGACTACGGCATCGTCTACTACAAGAAAACGGGACAGCGCCTGCCGCTCTCCTTCTTCGTGCACGTCACGCCGTCCGATCTCGACGGAGAGGCGGTAAATGGACACCTCTACAACGAGTACGGACGCAATACGCCGATCCAGCCCGAAAAGTCCATCCGCCAGCTTCCGACCGACTACTTCCTCGGCGGACGCGGCTTCGTCTGCCCCATCTTTCAGCCGGGCGAGCTGACCGCGAGCACGGGGCCGACCTACGTACTGCTCGATGCGGGCATCGTCGAGTACTTCAACCGCAAGAACAAATGAGTACGGATCGTGACTACACGACCATCACAGGGGAGATACCGGAGGGCGGTGTCTCCCCTGTTTCGTATGAGATCCAGCGTTCCCGCTTCCTCGCCTACGTCATACACGCGGAGGACGAGGAAGCGGTACGCGCATGGCTCGCCGCACTGAAAAAGGAACACTACGATGCGCGCCACACACCCTACGCCATGGTACTCGGTGCGGATGGCTCGCGGCAACGCTCAAGTGACGACGGCGAGCCGGGCGGAACGGCGGGCAGCCCCATCCTCGAAGCAATCAAGGGGCGCGGCATCACGGACGTCGCTGTCACCGTCGTCCGTTATTTCGGCGGAATCAAGCTCGGCGCAGGCGGGCTCATCCGCGCATACGCCCATGCGGCAGGACTGGGGCTCGACGCCGCATCCAAGCTGCGCATGACACTCCTGCGAGAGCTTTCCGTCACGATCGACTACGATCTGCTCGCCGCTATCGAGCGCTACATCCGCGCAGAAGAACTGATCGCAGGGGAAACAACATACGCAGAGCGCGTCACGTGCATCCTCCGTATCCCGCCCGACGACATCACACGCCACACGGCGGCACTGACCGATCTTACCGCGGGGCGTGCCGTCTGCACCCTCGGCGGGACAGCGTATCAGGGCATTCCATGCGAATAGACAACCAATAAGGGCACACGAATAAGGGCGAGCATTGCAATCGTCCTTATTCGTGTGCCCTATTTCTGTAGAGGTGCAAGTTTTCGTTACCGTTGTTTCGCCGATCTGCCCCTATACGAAAAGATGGACTGTTGCACAAAGATAAATTTACCTTCGTGCAGCAGCCCCTGAGATCTCACAACGCTTTACGGCGTTCATATCAAGGTTACAGAGAGTAGGTGAAACAGATGCGCTTCTCCGCGTTTTCCTGACTGCTCATGGTAGAGGCGGATCGCATTATGCAGTTTATCGATATCCGCAAAGTAACGCTGTATGAAATCGCGGCTTTTGATGTGCTCGCCCGGAAAGAGGACCTCTGCGCAATAGGAGCTGGGCTTATAGCGCGTCTTGTCTTTTTGCAGATACTTCTCGACTTGCCCTTCGGCGATAATCAGCAGCATCTCAATTTCTGGGCGTGTGTAGATGTTATGCACAGGATAGCGTTCTGCATAGAGGGGTGGGAGTTTGAAGGAATCCTTTTTGGAATCCAGAATCCGCAGGATGTTCACACGCCGTTGGTATGCTCGATTCAGAAAGGAAGACTGAATCTCAGAGGACTTTCGCTTGCGGGTGACTTCTCTTCCAACCAGATTATCATGAGCAAATACGAGGCTGTTATGGTCGAGCAGCAATTCGATGATTGCCTGCTCTGCCGCGCCCTCGCAGATACAAATGACATACTCTTCTTTTAAGTGCGTGAAGGTTAATCTATCCTGCTGCATAGATAGTCCTCCAAGGCCTGAATGCTCTCGTATGACGGAGCCGTTCCCTCAATATAGTTCGAGAGTATGACATCGCTTTTTTTGACATCGTTTCGCTTGACCTCGGAGGCGTAGTTCAGCAGCTCGATCGAGGCATCTGTCTGATTGCGACGCGTGATATAGATGTTATCCTTGCGATCCATGAAATCAAGAATCTCTGCGTAGTGTGTGGAGAAGATGAGGCATGCGCCATACTTGTTGATACGATCGTTTTTGAAGATGTCCGTAATCATACGAACGAGCTCTTTGTTCATGTGATTCTCAAGCTCATCAACAATAAGATACCCACCTGTTTGGAGAACATCCTCAATGAGCATCATGATGTTCTGCCCCTTGATTGTACCAGAGGAAATGAGATTATTTAGACTCCATTCACTCGTTACATGAAAGGTTTGAGGATTGTTTTTGAATTTTATGGTATAGGATATACTGTTGTCTATCATAGAGGAAGAAAGTTTCTCTAAGCTGGAATCAAAAACTTGAAGAAGCTCAGAGGTGGGGTGTCCGTATAGCATTAGTGCGTTGTTGTTTGTATAGGAAATCAGCGATTTTATTGCTGGTACTTGACGATCCATCATGATGCTGATAACGATACTATCGTCAAATTTTAAGAAGCCCAACGCGTCCTTTGGTAATTGTGAACGTTGAAGAGCAAGCCTTGTTTGGTCAAAACAGAATACGTCTTTCTTTGATTTTATAGATGCAAGAGGCTTTTTGAAAAGTTGCTCCTCTTTGAAATAAAGCTCTGTTCCCGTACTGCGGGAAGGGGCTCTTTTTCCAATTATAGAATGCAGCTTATAGCAACTATCCCCATGGCAAAAATCTATGGTGATTTTTGTTTCGTCCCGAAGGAGCGATTTATCATAAACAAGGGTATTGAGACTGCCTCGTGCCAAGACAATCGATATGGCGAGATAAATCAGCTTTAGAACTGATGTCTTTCCGGAAGCGTTGATACCGACCAGAGCAGTGAGTTTTTGCGTGTAGAGATTTTTGCGCAACTGAAATACCTGCGCAGGATCAGAAACGCGATCCTCTGCCAGAAAGCTAAACGCAAAGCATCCATCGTGAAAGAGTGGAATATTCTCGTACTGTATACGAAGTATCTTGATAGAATCCATCATATAATCTCCTCCTATGAGGATATTATAGCATAAAACACTATTTATAACCACAAAAATTGTTTATAAACAGAAAAACAAAAGTATTAGAAAAACAAAAAAAGGGGCTGTTGCACGAAACGCTCGTGATCTGCCCCCCAAAAGTTAGATCCTATAACTTTTGGGGGTCAGATCAAAACTTCGTGCAGCAGCCCCTTCTCTGTGCCTCGGATTCACTCAATATTACAGATCTCCACACCACAATTCTCGCAATGAATGAACTTTTTCAAATAGTCGATGTCCTTGATGAGGATCAAATGCCCACGCATATCGATCACCCCGCCCTTCTTCAGCTCGGCGAGCATCCGGTTGAGGCTCTCACGCGCCGATGCAGAGTAGTTCGCGAGTTCCTGATTCGTGAGCGGCACGGAGATCAGTATCCCCTCGTCCGTCTCCATCCCATAGCTGTTGGCCAGACGGAGGAGCGTCGAGCAGAGCGCCCCCTTTTTCCCGTAGAGCACGAGGTCGCGGAATTTGAGGTGCTGCTTGCGCATGTGCATCCCGATCAGCTTCAGCAGCGCGACCGCGAGATGCGGATGCTTTTCGAGATATGCCTCCAGTACGGGGAACTCGATGGCGTAGACCTCGGCGGCACTGCGCGCAATCGCACTGAAGAGATAGGTCGGCTCATCCTCGTAGATCGGCAGCTCCCCGACGAGGCTCCCCTTCGTCGCAAGGCGCAGCGCCAGAACACGCCCCGATGCGCCGTATTTGACCACAAAGATATGCCCCGAGCGCACGATATAGAAATAGTGTGCCGGCGCACCCTCACGATAGAGATACGCTCCATCGTGCAGGGAAATCACCTTGCCTGGAATCGACATCAGTTCCTTGATGAGTGCTTCCTGTTTCATCTGCGCCCCCTCTCCACGATACCGTATCGTATATATTTATAGTAGCGAAAAAACAAAAAACTTCATGTGATATTCGTCACATACAGAGCAAATTTTTTTCACTATAATTTCATTTATCAACGTTATATGAAAAGGGAGAGATGGTCATGGAAAACAAGGACATTCTCGCCACGCTCGGCGAGAATCCATCCCGGCGCGACATCCTCGCACACTGGGAGCCGGAAAATGAAGTGTTTTGGAAACGATACGGCGAACGCATCGCCAAGCAGAACCTCTACACCTCTACGTTCGTTCTGACACTCGCCTTCGTCGCATGGACGATGTGGGCGACCCTCGCGCCGCAGCTGAACTCCGTCGGATTCCACTTCTCCGACAACGAGATCTTCACGCTCGCCGCGCTGCCGGGCCTCGTCGGTGCGACGGGACGCCTCATCTACACCTACCTCCCCGCCATCCTCGGCGGACGCAACTGGACGCTGATCTCGACGGCAGCCCTGCTCATCCCGCTCATCGGGCTCGGCGGCGCGGTCACGGATACCTCGACGACCTACGACACCTTCGTCCTGCTCGTCGGCATCCTCGGCATCGCAGGGGCAAACTTCTCGTCCTCCATGGCAAACATCGGCTTCTTCTTCCCAAAATCTGAGAAGGGTCTCGCCCTTGGCATCAACGCGGGCATCGGCAACCTCGGTGTCTCCGTCATCTACCTCACCGCACCGATGCTCCTCGGCCTGAGCTTCGGCGGATTCTTCGGCGCACCGCTCGTGAACGCGGCAGGCCATGAGGTCTACCTCCAGAGCGTCTGCTACTTCTGGGCAATCCTGACCGCGCTGAGCCTCATCCTCATCTGGTTCTGCATGGACAATCTGCCCATCCCGCGCCAGAGCCCGCGCAGCATGATGTCCATCTTCGGCAACAAGCACACGTGGCTGCTCTGTGTCATCTACACCTGCGGATTCGGTTCGTTCATCGGCTACTCCGCCGCGCTCGCACTGCTCGTCAACCGCGAGTTCCCCGAGGTCTCCTTCGCCTATGCGGCGTTCCTCGGCCCGTTCATCGGCGCCGGCGTGCGCCCCATCGGCGGTTGGGTCGCGGACAAGGTCAACAGTGGCTCGAAGGTCACACTCTACTCGCTCATCCTGATGCTCGTCGCCTGCATTGCGACCGTCATGGGCATCCAGTCGCATAACTTTCCGCTCTTCTTCGGATCGTTCCTCGTGCTCTTCTTCTCGACGGGCTTCATCAATGCCGCATGCTTCCGCATGATCCCGTTCGTCTTCAACAATCCCGTGCACTCCTCTCTCGTCACCGGCTTCACAGCGGCGATTGCGGCCTACGGTGCATTCTTCATCCCGAAACTCTTCGGCTGGGCGTATGGAACGCAGGGCAACGTTACCCCCGCATTCAACATCCTCATTGCCTTCACTGTGCTAACCATCGCCATCACGTGGTTCTTCTACGTGCGCAAGGGTGCAGGCATCAAGTGCTGATGAGACTTAAGGAAGCACGGATAAATTCGGCACCACCATCTTAGGGAAACACGGATAAACGCAGAACTGCCGTACAAAGGGGCAAAAACCCTTGTGCGGCAGTTTTTTATCCCCGCCCCCATCTTGCACCCTGCATCCCCTATGCTATAATGAGACTAAGATAAGGAAGAGAGGAGCACGGCACCGTGGAACGCAAAGCAATCCGAAACATGGCGGACGACGACAATAAGACACTCAACTACAAGATGAAGCTCCTGCTGGACATTGGACAGACCCTAATGGAGAGCGGGGCGGACTGCGCGCGCGTCATCCGCGACATGAAGCGGGCAGCCGTGCATCTGCGCATCCCCGCCGAGAACATCCAGTCCCACGTCACCTACACCACGCTCATGCTCAACGTCTGCGACGGCGAGCGCTCCTTTACCCAGTTCCGCAAATGCATGAAACACGGCGTCAACCTCGCCGTCCTCGCCGCCGTCAGCAAGCTCACATGGCGCATCCTGCGCGGCAACACGCCCATCTCTGCCATTGAGCACGCCATCACACGCATTCGCGCACGCGCGCTCTGCTATCCCCACTGGGGCATCGCCCTCGGCGCTGCCGTCGGCTCGGGCGGCTCGTGCAAACTCTTTGGCGGCAGCTGGGAGGAGTCTCTCATCGCTACCATCGCGGCACTCATGGGCTTCATTGCACACCGCCTCAGCAACAAGTACGCATTTAACCCCTATGCCTGTGCCATGATTACGGGCTTTGTCGCAACCATCTTCGCATGGGCGATCCCCGCCGCGCTCGGCCTCGGGACAATGTGGTACGCACTCGTTGCGTGCACCATCTTCCTCATGCCCGGCTTTCCCTCCGTCAACGCAGCGAGCGACGTGCTGAATCGCTTTACGACATCGGGCATGACGCGTGCCATGGACACCATGCTCATCATCGGCGGCCTGACCTTCGGCATCGCCTTTGCCATCCTCGTCGCGGGCGTGGGGAACATCTCCGACGTCCACATCCAGCCCACAGACACCTACCTCAATCAGGCAATCGCGGCAGCTCTCGCCGCCGGCGGCTTCTCCGTCATGTTCAACACACCGAAGAAGCTCCTCGCCATCGTCGCCGTCGAGGGCATCGTCACCATGCTCATCCGCAACGTCCTCATCCTCGAGTTCGGACAGCCGCAGGCACTCGGTTCCTTCGTGGCGGCGGCGTTCGTCGGCATTGCGGCACTCAAGGTCATCCACATCGTCCACACGCCGAACACCCTGCTCATCATCCCACCCGTCATCCCCCTCATCCCCTGCGTCCTCCTCTACCGCCTCCTCTTCGCTGTCCTCCACATCCAGACCATCTCCGTCGAAGAACTGCTCGAGGCACTCCGCTTCGGCGTCAACGGGATCACCATCATCCTCGCCGTCGTCGTCGGCGTCTCCATCCCGAACATCTTCATCCAGCGGCGCATCGAACAACAGCAGCAACGCGAGATCGACGCCATCATCAAGGCTCGTGCATCCGAGCGCTGATACAGTTCCATCAACACGCCAAAAGACCTGCCCCTCTAAACCATCAGGTGATCGAGAGAGCAGGTCTTTTTTATGCGCCAGCCACAGGCCTATGGTCAGGACACCCCGGAGCGAGGCTCTATCCCCTTGATCGCACGCAAAGCACGACTCAGTTCCGGCATATCCTCAGAAATGATCTCCCAAATAAGGCACAGATTTACGCCCTCATAGTCATGGACAATGCGATTCCGCAGTCCATAGATCTGTGCCCATGCCACCTCCTGATGCTTTTTCTTGAAATCCACGCCCAGTTTCGCTGTGAGCTCTCCGATCTGCCCGAGGTTAAACACACATGCCTCGACGAGCATATCGTTGGCGCGAAAGTCTTCGTAAGAAAGACCTGCGCTGTATGCGCATACCTTCTCAGCATAGTGAAGCATCTTGCCAAGAATAATGTCATCGCGCATAAATCTCTACCCCCGTTCGCTTGATTTCCTCGGCGATACGAGACTTTGGCTCGATATGCGTGATATCAAACACATCCATATCCTTACCGCTCAGAGCTTCTCGCAGTTCCTCCACAAGCCCCATGAATTGAAGCCCACGCAAATTACTGTCCACGAGCAAATCTACATCACTTTGGGATGTTGCCGTCCCCTTGCTGTAAGAACCGAAGAGAACCGCCTGTCGAATCCGATGCCCGGCAAAGATTGGCTGCAAGCGTTGTTTTATTTCATCACATGTATAAACCGTCTCCGACATATCCATCTCTCCGATCCGCACACTGCCTACCATGACTTCCTGTATCTTTTCCGAACATCTTCATGTTATACCATACCATGACCTAAAACAAATCACAATATACGCATATATATTTATGCGCTGAGCTTCATCGTCGCTCTCAGAGGTACACTGAAAAAATGAGAAAAGACTGCTGCACGAAGACGAATCTCCTTCATACAGCAGCCTTTGGGTATACGCCATACTGCCCTACGCGCCGAGCAGACTGCCGACGATAATACCGAGATACGTTCCAATCACATAGCCCAGTGTGCCGACGAGCATTGCGGGGCCGACCAGCTTATTCCACCCCTGCGAGATTGCCATCCCTGCCGCCGTCGTTGGCCCGCCGATATTCGCATTGGACGCAATAAGAATATCCTCCAGATCGAAATCGAGCAATTTCCCGCCGACCAGACAGAACAGCATATTCACAACAACGACAATCAGACAGAACACAAAGAGAAGCGGCGCGTTCATCAATATCTCCATAATGGACGCGGGAACGCCGATCACGAAGAAAAACATGTAGATAAAGAACGTGCCGATTTCCTGCGCACCGTTCAACGAGGAAGCCTGTTTTTCAAAGAACGTGGCAAAGATCACAGAGATCAGCGTAATCCAGACATACTGACTACTGAGGAACGTATTGGACATCTTTGTAAACCAGCTGACATCAGAGGGTATCACCGCGCCGAACGTCGCTCCAATGAATTTCGACACGGTAACGACGACGACAGCATAGGTCATGCACATCGCAATATCGCGCAGAGAAATATCCCTACGACCCCAATACTTTGCCGCGAGCGTCTTCCCGTCGTCAGATGCGCCATGCTGCTCCACTTCATCAATCAGCGGATGCGTGTAGATGCGGCGAAAGAAGGCATTTCCCGCAATACCGAGAAGAATCAGGAAATAAATTGCCATATTGAGATTGTCCGCGACCGTTGTTGCCGAGACGAGCGATCCACTGACCTTGAACGCATCGGCAAGCGCGGTAAAATTCACGCCGCCGCCGATATACGACCCCGTCATCATCGCCGCCACCTTCGGCAGCCCGTCGATAGCAGAGCCGAGGAGTGCGCAGCCAATCAATGCACCGCAGATCGTTCCTGCTGCACCAATCAGAAAAATAATCACCAGACGTCCCGTCTCATGCCAGATCTTCTGCATGTTGCTCTGTAAAAGAAGCAAGGGAATCGCAATTGGAACAGCATAGCCCCAGACAACATCGTCGTAGAGCTCCGCATGGGCCGGTATGACCCCCGTATTGACTAAAACGAGTGCAATCACGAGCGCAATCACCGCGCCCGTGATGCGGGAAGCCCACACATACCTCTGCTCAAGATAAATCGACGCTGCCACAGCCAACAGCATAACGCTCATGAGCACCCATGTATTCTCCGGACGAACCAGTGTATTCATAGAAGCCCCTTTCTCATGGATCGACATAACATCGACCAAAGAATATCACAAATCCCTCAGTTACTCAATATAAACGCGCGGAACACGCGTAGAGATAAGACAGAGGACTTCATAGTTGATCGTATGCGCCCACGCGGCGACCTCATCCACAGACAACGTCTCCGAGCCAAACAGCGTACACACATCCCCCACCTGTGCTTCGGGAATATCCGTGACATCAATCATGAACTGATCCATGCAGATGCGCCCCGCAATGGGGGCACGCTTCCCGCAGACCTCGACCGCCCCACTCCCGTAGGCGCGGATGTAACCATCCGCATAGCCAACCGTCAGGGTTGCGATACGTGTCTCACGCCCCGCTATGAACGTCCGCCCGTAGCCGACAGACGCCCCGGGAGGAATCGTTTTAATGAAGACAATGCGTGCACAGAACTTCATGCAGGGATGCAGATCCATACTGCGCACGACCTCAGGCGAGGGCCAAAGTCCATACTGGATAATCCCCGCGCGCACCATATCAAAATCTGCATCAGGGTATTCTAAAACCGCTGCCGAGGCAGCAATGTGCTTTAGAGGAACATGAATCCCCATCGCCTCGATCGCGTCGCACGCCTCTTGGAAAAGCTGCATCTGATGCGCCGTAAAGGATTGATCCGCCGTATCTGCCAAAGCAAAATGCGACGACACCCCCTCCAGCTCCACATTGGGCAGCGCGACAATGCGCCGTGCCATATCCGCCGCATCCTTCGGAGCAACACCGATGCGTCCCATCCCCGTCTCGATCTTGAGATGCACCTTGACCGTCTTACCCTGCCGTACCGCTTCCTGCGACAGAGCCTCAACGAGATCCATCTGACAAACCGTCTGCGTGATATTATCGTAGACGATCTCGCTCGCGCTCTCCGCTCCGATCAGCCCTAGGATCAACAGTGGCGTCGTAAATCCCGCCGCACGCAGCTTGAGTGCCTCCGAGAGCGTCGCTACGGCGAGGTAGTCCGCGCCCTCATCGAGTGCAATGCGCGCGACGGCGACCGCACCATGCCCATAGGCATCCGCCTTGATAACAGCACAGAGTTTTGTCTTTTTTCCTATACGCTTGCGTATCTCGCGATAGTTATGGGCGATTGCGCTGAGATCAACCTCTGCCCACGCAGTATATCGCAGCATAGCATCCTCGTCTTTCTAAGGAATCACTAATACATTCCGCCGCACCATCTCGATACAATTTTTTTCACACAGCAGCGAAAAACCTTCCACAGAGCACTCCTTTGC
>CAUTTS010000003.1:0-51411 GCA_963541465.1 uncultured Selenomonas sp. | reverse complement strand
TCAGCACCTATGCGACGTGGTGGATCCGGCAGGCGATTACGCGTGCCATCGCCGATCAGGCGCGCACCATCCGCATCCCCGTGCACATGGTCGAGACGATCAATAAGTATATCCGCGTCTCGCGTCAGCTCCTGCAGGAGCTCGGCCGCGACCCGACGCCGGAGGAAATCGCGCACCGCATGGGACTGAGTGTGGCGCGCGTGCGTGAGATCATGAAGATCTCACAGGAACCCGTGTCCCTTGAGACGCCGATCGGCGAGGAGGAGGACACGCATCTTTCCGATTTTATCGAGGATGAGGCGGCACCCGACCCCGCAGATGCGGCGTCCATGCTGCTGCTCAAAGAACAGATCTCGGAGGTGCTGACGACGCTCGCCCCGCGTGAGGCGGAGGTGCTGCGTCTGCGGTTCGGCCTGGTGGACGGACGCTCCCGCACCCTCGAGGAGGTTGGACAGAACTTTGGCGTGACGCGTGAGCGCATCCGCCAGATTGAGGCAAAGGCGCTGCGCAAACTCAGACATCCCGTGCGCCTGCGCAAACTACAGGGAAATTTCGACGCGTAAGGTGGGAGAGCCTACCCAACATCGACAGGAGGACAGCCCTATGCCAGAGGGGACGGAGCAAAAGAAAGCGCCGAGCACTGACATCATTGAGCGATTGCTTGCCAAGGGAAAGAAGAACGGTGGGTCGTTGCTTTTTGGTGAGCTCATTGACGCGCTGCAAAAACAGGATATGTCCCCCGACGAGATGGACGATATGTACCAACGCTTCAGCGATGAGGGCGTGGAGATTGTTGATGATGTGGCGGCGACGGGGGACGCGGCAGACGATGATGGCCCCGACAAGGAGGAGGAGGTCGAGATCGATCTCTCCGTGCCCGAGGGCATCTCACTGGACGACCCCGTCCGTATGTATTTGAAGGAAATCGGACACGTACCCCTCCTCACGGCAGAGGAGGAGGTCGACCTCGCACGCCGCATGGAGGCGGGCGACGAGGAAGCACGGCATCGTCTGGAGGAGGCGAATCTGCGCCTTGTCGTCAGCATCGCGAAGCGCTACGTCGGACGCGGTATGCTCTTTCTCGATCTCATCCAGGAGGGGAATCTTGGCCTCCTGAAGGCGGTCGAGAAGTTCGACTACAGCAAGGGCTATAAGTTCAGTACCTATGCGACGTGGTGGATTCGGCAGGCGATCACGCGTGCCATCGCCGACCAGGCGCGCACCATCCGCATCCCCGTGCACATGGTCGAGACGATCAACAAGCTCGTGCGCATCTCGCGCCAGCTCCTGCAGGAGCTCGGCCGCGACCCGCGCCCCGAGGAGATCGCAAAGGAGATGGGCATCAGCGTCGCACGTGTCCACGAGATCATGAAGATCGCACAGGAACCCGTGTCGCTTGAGACGCCGATCGGCGAGGAGGAGGACTCCCACCTCGGCGACTTCATCGAGGACGAGGCGGCACCCGCACCGGCGGAGGCGGCGTCGTTCATGCTCCTGCGGGAGCAGCTTGAGGAGGTCTTGGAGACACTGACCGACCGCGAGAAGAATGTGCTGCGTCTACGCTTCGGCCTTGAGGACGGGCGATCGCGCACACTGGAGGAGGTCGGGCAGAGCTTTGGCGTGACGCGCGAGCGCATCCGCCAGATCGAGGCGAAGGCGCTGCGCAAACTCCGCCACCCGAGCCGCAGCAAAGTGTTGCGCGACTTCCTGGAGTAGTTGACGAAGTGGGCTGAATATCGTATAATAAGCATACAAAAAGGCGCTGTCGGTAAAACGGGCAGCCCCTACTTGACGAAAGAACCCCGCCGAAGTTTTCCGGACTGTGCGGCGGGGCTTCTTATTCCTTAATTATGACGAGAATCCACAGGGTCACAAGAAGTAACGCAAGCAAATCATAAAATGTCATAGGAACGCCCCCTTTCAGGGGCTAAGAATCGACCGCCTACCGTTGACAGCGCTTGTGTGCATTATAGCATAGGTATTTGGGGGAAACAACCAACATTTTTCTTGACAGCGGGGCATACAGCCTTTATAATACGCATGTCTGACACATTCCTCGATAGCTCAGTCGGTAGAGCGTCTGACTGTTAATCAGAATGTCACTGGTTCGAGTCCAGTTCGAGGAGCCATTTGTAACAACAGGAGTGTAACGCAGCAGTTACACTCCTTTCTTATATGCTATTGTGTGTCCACGCGGAAAAGGAGGGAAGGTGTATGCAGCTCGATGCGCGGCTGGCGGCGATTGCTGCACTGGTCCCGCACGGAACGACACTGGCGGACATCGGCGCCGACCATGCCTACCTCGCAGCGACGCTCGTCCTGCACGGGCACGCGCCGCGTGCGGTCGTCGGCGACCTCAGCGCGGGCGCATGCGAGGCGGCGAGGCGGACGGTCGGCGCGCAGCGACTCACACAGCAGATCGACGTGCGGCAGGGGGACGGGCTCTCCGTCCTCCTGCCGGGCGAGGCGGAGAGCATCGTCATTGCGGGGATGGGCGGTGCGCTCATCGCAGAGATCCTTGCGGGGGCACAGGACATCCTCGGGGACGTCGGGACGCTCGTCCTCCAGCCGATGAACGGCGCGGAGAAGCTGCGCCGCTGGCTCTATGCCCATGACTGGACGATCGAGAGAGAGACGCTTGCCCGTGCGGGCGGGCATCTCTATGAGATCATCCGTGCCGTGCACGGACATACGGCGATGCCCGACGATGTGCTCCTTCATATCGGCGCAAAACTGTTCGAGAAGCGTGACCCGCTCCTGCGTGAGCACATCGAAGGGAAGATGGCAAAGCTCTCCCGTGCCGCCGCAGGCATGAATGCCAGCGCAGCAGCGCGGCAGAGTGCGGAGTATCGCGACATCGTATCACGTCTCGCGGCTCTGCGGACGATGCTCGCTCTGCTAAGTACGACCGCGCAGGAGTGACGACGGATTTGCCTGCGTATCGTTGACCATGCTTGGTGCGACCGCCTACGTAACGAGGGTTCTGCGAGGAGCACGCACGTTTTTCTGTCATTGAAAAGAAGGAGGTCACCCATGCTCAACTGTCAGGTCGTCATGAACGCCCTCGAACGCATTGCCCCACGCCATCTGGCGGAGGACTGGGACAACACAGGACTGCTTGTCGGCAGCTACGCGCAGAAGGTGGAGCGCATCCTCGTCGCGCTCGACGTGGACGACATCGTCGTCGCCGAGGCGATCGAACGCAGAGCGGATATGATCGTCGCGCATCACCCCGCGATCTTTCGCGGCATGAAGCATCTGCGCACCGACCTCCCGCTCGGACGGCGGCTCGCCGCGCTCCTCACGCACGGCATCGCCGTCGCGGCGGCACACACGAACCTCGACATGACGCACGGCGGCGTGAACGATGTGCTTGCCGCGCATCTCGGACTGGAAAAGCTCTCTGCCTTCGTCGTCACGAAACAGGCGGACGGCAGCGCGGAGAGCCTCGGGCGCATCGGCACGCTCCCTGCCCCCGTCGCCATTGACGACTTTGCCCATCGTGTACGCGAACGGCTCGGTGTCTCCCACGTGCGGCTCGTACGTGCCGCTGACCGTCCCGTACGGCGCGTAGCCGTTGTCGGCGGTGCGGGCGCGGAGTTCATCGACACAGCCGTGCGGCGCGGCGCAGATGTCTACCTCACGGGGGATGTCAAGTACCACGAGGCACAGCGCGCCGCCGAGCAGGGCATGCACCTCATCGACGCGGGGCATTTCGGCACGGAGCGTCCTGTTCTCCCCGTCCTCGCCGACCTCCTGCGCGCGGAGCTCGCGGCGGAGCATGGGACGGCGGAGATCCTCGTCACCGAAAAACAGCGCGACGTATTCGACATCATTTTATAGGAAAGGGACTCTATGGAGCAGAAGCATATCCGCAATTTTTCCATCATCGCCCACATCGATCATGGAAAATCCACCATTGCCGACCGCCTCATCGAGTACACGGGGACACTCAGTGAGCGCGAGATGGAGGCGCAGGTGCTCGACAGCATGGATCTCGAGCGCGAGCGCGGCATCACCATCAAGGCACAGACCGTGCGGCTCGACTATCGCGGTGAGGACGGCGAGATGTACGAGCTGAACCTCATCGACACACCGGGACACGTCGACTTCAACTACGAGGTTTCGCGCAGCCTTGCCGCGTGCGAGGGTGCACTTCTCGTCGTGGACGCGGCGCAGGGTGTGGAGGCGCAGACCTTGGCGAACGTCTACCTCGCGCTTGAGCACGACCTTGAGATCGTGCCCGTCATCAATAAAATCGACCTGCCGAGTGCCGAACCCGAGCGCGTCAAGGAGGAAATCGAGGACAGCATCGGCCTCGACACGAGTACCGCCGTCCTCGCCTCGGCCAAGACCGGCATCGGCATCAAGGAAATCCTCGACGCCGTCGTCGCCTACATCCCGCCCCCTGCGGGCGACGCGGACGCACCGCTGCGTGCGCTCATCTTTGACTCCTACTTCGACGCATACAAGGGCGTGATCGCTCACGTACGCATCAAAGAGGGCGTGATCCAAAAGGGCATGAAGCTGAAACTCATGGCGACAGGCAAGACATTCGAGGTCACGGACGTCGGCTGCTTCCGCCCGCGTCCCGTCGATACGGGCGAGCTCCGCACGGGCGAGGTCGGCTTCATTGCGGGGGCGCTCAAGGACGTGCGCGACGTGCGCGTCGGCGATACCGTCACGGGTGCCGAGCGCCCCGCCGCCGAGGCACTGCCGGGCTATCGCGGCGTCACGCCCATGGTCTTCTGCGGCCTCTACCCCGAGGACAGCAAGGACTATGACAACCTCCGCGAAGCACTCGAAAAACTCCAGCTCAACGACGCCGCCCTCGTCTTTGAGCCCGAGACCTCCATCGCTCTCGGCTTTGGCTTCCGCTGCGGCTTCCTCGGTCTCCTCCACATGGACGTCATTCAGGAGCGCCTCGAACGCGAGTACAACCTCGGTCTCATCATGACCGCGCCCTCCGTCGTCTACCACGTCTACCGCACGGACGGCACCATGCGGGAGGTCAGCAACCCCGCCGACCTCCCGCCCGCGACGGAGATCGAACACATCGAGGAACCGTGTGCCAAGGCGACCGTCATCGTACCGAAGGACTACGTCGGTGCCGTCATGGAGATCTCACAGGAAAAACGCGGCGTGTTCCAGACCATGGACTACCTCGACGCGACGCGCGTCATGGTTCTCTACCACATCCCGCTGAACGAGATCCTCTACGACTACTTCGACCGTCTGAAATCCGCCACGCGCGGCTACGCCTCTCTCGACTACGAGCTGATCGACTACCAGACCAGCAATCTTGTCAAGCTCGACATTCTCCTCAACGGCGACCCCGTGGACGCCCTCTCGACCATCGTTCACCGCGACCGCGCCGCCGCACGCGGCCGCCAGCTCGCGACCAAGCTCAAGGAAATCATCCCCCAGCAGATGTTCGAGATCCCCATCCAGGCGGCCATCGGGAGCAAAATCATCGCGCGTGAGAACGTGCGCGCCCGCCGCAAGGACGTCCTCGCGAAATGCTACGGCGGCGACATCACGCGCAAGCGCAAACTCCTCGAAAAACAGAAGGAAGGCAAAAAGCGCATGAAGGCCGTCGGCAGTGTCGAGCTCCCGCAGGAGGCATTCATGGCGGTGCTGAAAATTGATGACTGACCCGCGTAGGGCAGAGGGCGAACCGTGGGGCATCTACGTCCACATCCCCTATTGCGTGAAAAAATGTGCATACTGCGACTTCGTCTCCGTCCCGTCCGCGCAGCGTACAGCAGAGATGGAGGACTATGCGGCGGCACTGACGGCAGAGATCCTGCGCGAAGTGCCGCCGCTTCGTGCACGGTGGGGCGCGGCGGCGACCATCTACGTGGGCGGCGGCACACCGACGGCACTGCCCGCGCCGCTCCTCACGGGTCTTCTGGGGACGCTCCGCACGGCGGCGGGAATGCCTGTGGAATGCACCGTCGAGGCGAATCCCGGCACCGTGGACGCGGCATACCTCGGCGCACTCCGCGCGGCGGGGGCGAACCGTCTCAGCCTCGGCGTACAGAGCTTTGACGATGCGCTCCTCGACGGCATCGGGCGTATCCACACAGCTGCGGAGGCGGAGCAGGCATTTCACGCGGCGCGCGCGGCGGGATTTGAGAATATCAGCATCGACCTCATGTACGGACTGCCGGGGCAGACCCTAGATCACCTGCGCCGCAGCGTCACGGCGGCCGTCGCCCTCGCGCCGGAGCACCTCTCCGTCTACGGGCTGACCGTCGAGGAGGGGACGCCGCTTGCGGCAATGCAGGCCGCAGGACAGCTTGACCTCCCCACGGAGGACGCAGCCGAGGAGATGTATGACTTCCTCATGGCAGAGCTGCCCGCGCGCGGCTATGCCCGCTATGAAATCGCGAACTTCGCGCGGCGGGGGTTTGAGAGCCGTCACAACAGCGGCTATTGGCACATGACGCCCTACCTCGGACTCGGCGCGGCGGCGCACGGCTATGTGGACGGCGAGCGCTGGGTGAACGAGGCGGATATCCCCGCCTACATCCGCGCCGTGCGGGCGGGGGCGTGCGTGCGATCGCCCGAGGACGGCGCGCGCACCCGAGCGCGTGAGATGGAGGAGTATGCCTTCCTCGCGCTGCGCACGGCGGCGGGCATTGACGCGGCGGACTTTCATCGCCGCTGGGGGCGGAGATTGGAGGACGTCTACGGCGCGGTCATCGCGCACTACATAGGGCTCGGACTCCTCTGCCGCACGGCGGCGGGCACTGCGCTGACGGCGGCAGGCATGAAACGCGGCAATGCGGTCTTTGCCGCATTTTTGCTTGAGGCGTAGCGTTGTGGTATGATGGTACATAGTGTGGCAATAGCCACGGACATAGCGGTATGTCTCATCATATCGTGTGAGAGATATGGAATGATTGAACAGACAGGAGAAATTTCCATGAAAACACTGACCATGATCGAAATGCAGGGCTGCCCCTACTGTGCGAACGCACATCGCGCCATCGACGCACTGCGCGCAGAGGGCGGCGCGTACGCGGACATTCCGCTCACCTTCATCGACGAGAACCGCGAGCCTGCGCGCACGCAGCCCTACACAGGGCAGTACTACTACGTCCCGAGCATCTTCATGGACGGCACGAAACTCTACGAGGCACAGCCGGGACAGAGCTACGACGCCATCTATGCCGAGGTAAAGAACGCGTTTGATGCGGCAAGCGCGGAGTAAGGGGCCTGCCGCACGTGAATAGCGGAACAAATACGTGAGAATTCACTCACAAAATGAAATAAAACTTGTAAAATCGTTTGAAATGACGCATAATAAGTGACGCATTAGTATTATGACATACTGCACAGAGATTGCAGGAAAAGGATGAGGTGATTGTATGCATCAACCGGTTACAGACAACCCCTTTGTTATCATGGTCATCAACATGGTCATTGTCTTTGCCGTGCTGACTGCGGTGTGGGGACTCATCGAGCTGACCCACATCATCGACCCAACGAAGAAAAAAGCAGCGCCGTCAGCGGCGCCCCAGCCGGCCGCCGCGCCTGCCGCACCCGTGATGGCAGTCGCACCTGCCGCAGAGGAGGGCATCAGCGCGGAGACCATCGCGGTCATCGCCGCTGCCGTCGCCGCCTGCGGCTGCAGCCCGGCACAGATCAAGGCCGTACGCCCGGCGGAGCAGCCCTCGTGGAGTCGCTACGCACGCGTGCGCGGGATGCGCTAGGGAGGGATCATCATGGACTTTATCAACGCATTTGTCGTCTCCCTGCAAGCGATTGGACAGGGCAGCGGTTTCTCTGGATTCACCTCCGGCAACTTCATCATGATCCTCGTCGGACTGGTTCTCCTCTATCTCGCATTTGCCCGCGACTTCGAGCCGCTGCTCCTCAGCCCGATTGCCTTCGGCTGCATCCTCGCGAATGTTCCGTTCAACGGCTTTGAGGAGCCGGGGGTCATGTCCGCCATCGGCATGGGCATCAAGTACGAGATCTTCCCGCCGCTCATCTTCCTCGGTGTCGGCGCGATGACGGACTTCGGCCCACTGATCGCCCGCCCGTCGAGCCTCCTCATGGGCGCGGCGGCGCAGTTCGGCGTCTTTGTCGCCCTGCTCGGCGCGATGATGCTCGGCTTCAACGCACAGGAGGCAGGCTCCATTGGCATCATCGGCGGTGCGGACGGCCCGACCTCCATCTACCTCGCCTCCAAGATGGCACCGCACCTCCTCGGCGCGATTGCCGTCGCGGCGTACACCTACATGGCACTCGTACCGCTCATCCAGCCACCCGTCATGAAGCTCCTCACCTCGAAGCGGGAGCGCGAGGTCGTCATGGAGCAGGCGCGTGAGGTCACGAAGTTCGAGCGCATCGCCTTCCCGATCGTCTCGACCATCTTCATCAGTCTCCTCCTGCCGTCCATCACCGCCCTCCTCGGCATGCTGATGCTCGGCAACCTCTTCCGTGAGAGCGGTGTGACGGATCGTCTCTCCGATACGGCGCAGAACGCGCTCATCAACACCGTCACCATCTTCCTCGCACTCGGCACGGGGCTCACGATGAGCGCCGAGAGCTTCCTCGTCAAGGAAACGCTCATGATCATCGGGCTCGGACTGGTCGCCTTCATCTTCGGTACGGCGGCAGGTGTCGTCCTCGGCAAAATCATGTGCCGCGCGACGGGCTGGAAGATCAACCCGCTCATCGGCTCGGCGGGCGTCTCTGCCGTTCCGATGGCGGCGCGCGTCAGCCAGATCGTCGGCATCAAGGCAAAGCCCGGCAACTACCTCCTCATGCACGCCATGGGGCCGAACGTCGCCGGCGTTATCGGCACCGCCGTCGCCGCAGGTGCGATGCTCGCGATGCTGATGTAATGCGTGCGTCTGCTCCTGTAAGCCCAAGACGCCCCCATTGGCGAACGCTCTCGATTTGACAAAATCATCCTTCCTCTGTACTATGGAGGAAGGATTTTTGTATTCTTCGTACACTTCCACCGAAGAACCGATAAGAACAAGTGGGAAAAGAAAGGAAAGTACCGCCCAAGACACAAGAAAGGCGCGGGCTTTCATCATGGGAGGAAATTTATGCGCGGCACATTCTACGGCATCGGCGTCGGCCCTGGCGATCCCGAGCTGCTCACCGTCAAGGCAATCAAGGCAATCGAGGCGGCAGACGTCCTCATCGCCCCCAAGACCGAGAAGAAGGACGGCAGCGTCGCCCTCAAGATCGCCCGCCCCTACCTCAAAGAGGGCGTCGAGATCGTCTATCAGGTATTCCCCATGGTCAAGGACTTTGCGAAAAATCCCGAAGCATGGGAAGAGAACAAAGCAGAGATCCTCGCCCTCCTCGATGCGGGGAAGAACGTCGCCTTCCTCACCCTCGGCGACCCCATGTTTTACAGCACCTACATCTACGTCTTTCGCCTCATGGAGCAGGAGGACGTCGAGATCGTCACCATCCCGGGCGTACCCGCCTTTGCCGCGATCGGCAGCCGGCTCAATCGTCCCATCGTGGAGGGCGACGACATCCTCGCCATCATCCCCGCGACGGCGGATCGTGCGCAGCTCGAAAAAATCATGGCGGTCGTGGGCAGTGCGGTCGTCATGAAGGTCTACCGCAACTACCCCGAGATCGTCGATCTCCTCGCGAAAAACGACATGGCGGAGGATGCCGTCCTCGTCAGCCGCGCAGGGCTCGACGATGAGAAGATCGTCCGCGACATCGGCGCACATCGCGACGCGCCGCTGAACTACCTCTCCACCATACTCGCACGGAGGAACTGACATGAAAAGACTTGGCACGATTCTCCTCATCGCCGCCTCCCTCGTCCTCAGCGCGTGCGGTGCCCCCGCACCCTCTGCTGACAGCGGCACAGACGGCAGCTACGCCACCGTGACGGACGATAACGGACGCACCGTCACCTTTGACAAGAAGCCGGCGCGCATCGTCGTCACCTCCGCCTCCTTCATCGAGCCGCTCTACGCCGTCGGCGGCGAGATCGTCGGACGCCCCGACTCCAAGATGAAGATTCCGGACGCGGCAAAGGCGGCGCCCTCCATCGGCAAAACCTACCAGATCGACACGGAAAAGCTGATCTCCCTCTCGCCCGACCTCGTCATCCTCAATCGCGGCATGAACGAAAAACTCATCGACACCCTCGGGGCAAACGGCATCAAGACCCTCGTCCTCGACGGCAAGAGCTACGATGATGTCAAGCGCGAGATCGGCATCCTCGCCGCGCTCACGGGGGAGCAGAAAAAGGGGGAGGAGCTCGTCCGGAAGATGGACAGCGACCTCGACGCCGTGCGCCGCTCCATCCCGCAGGAGAAAAAGCGCGTCGCCATCATCCACAGCACGGGGCAGGGGCTCTCCGTCCAGCTTGACGGCAGCATCGCGGGCTGCATCGCGAACATGCTCGGCTGGGAGAACACGGCGGCGGGAATGCCCGCCCTCGACAAGAACCCCGACGCAGCCCCCTACAGCATGGAGACGCTCGTCGCACAGAACCCCGACATCCTCTTTGTCACGAGCATGGGCGACGAGGCAGAGATCCGCGCGTCCATGGAGGCGATGTTTGCCGAGAGCCCCGCATGGCAGAGCGTCACCGCCATCCGCGAGGGCAGAGTCTACTACCTGCCGCAGGAAATGTTCCTCTTCAGCCCCGGGCTTGACTACCCCGCAGCGGCGAAGTACATGGCGGGGCTCGTCTATCCATGAGAAAACGCATCCTCGTCCTCGCTCTTTTTGCCGTGCTCGCCATCGTCGGCTGCATCGTATCGACGGCAAAGGGCTCGGTGGACATCCCCTGCACGGAGATCGCCGCCGCTCTCGGCGGTGTGCGAGACACGGCGCACGCCCAGATCTTCTGGAACATCCGCCTGCCGCGCACCATCGTCGCGGCACTCGTCGGCGTGAACCTCGCCCTCTCGGGAGCGATCCTGCAGGCGATCCTGCGAAACCCGCTCGCCGATCCGCACATCATCGGCATCTCCTCCGGGGCAGGGCTGGCGGGCATCTTTATCATGCTCGTCCTGCCGGGCGCAGCGTGGTTCATCACGCCAGCGGCGTTCGGCGGGGCGATGCTTGCCGCGCTCCTCATCTACCTCCTCGCGTGGCGTGACGGCATCCGACCGACGCGCGTCATCCTCGCGGGCGTCGCCGTCTCGGCATTCCTCGGCGCGGGCATCTCTGCCATGATGATCCTCTACAGCGACCGCGTCCACAGTGCGCTCATGTGGATGGTCGGCGGACTCTCCGCGCGGAGCTGGCCGCACGTCGAGATGCTCCTGCCGTACACCGTCGGTGCGGGGCTCTGCGCTCTCGCCGCCGCGCAGCGGCTCAACATCCTCCTCCTTGGCGACGACATGGCGCGCGGCGTGGGGCTTGCCGTCGAGCGCACGCGCGTCATGCTCACGGCACTTGCCGCCCTTCTCGCCGCGAGCGCCGTCTCCGTCGTGGGGCTCCTCGGCTTCGTCGGACTCATCGTCCCGCACGCCGCACGCCTCATGGTCGGCGCGGATCACCGCGTCCTCCTGCCCGCGGCGGCACTCCTCGGCATCGCCGTCCTCACCCTCAGCGACACGGCGGCGCGCCTGCTCTTTGCCCCGCTTGAGCTGCCCGTCGGCATCCTCATGGCGGTCATCGGCGCACCGTTCTTCCTCTATCTCCTGCGGAGGCAGCTATGAGTGCCGTACTGCGGGCGGCGGGACTCACCGTCTCCGCCGCCGGACGGGAGATCCTGCACGGCGTGGACATCGAGATCCCGGCGGGGCGGCGCACGGCGATCATCGGGCCCAACGGCGCGGGCAAGACCACCCTCCTGCGCGCCCTTGCGGGACTGAACCCGCGCTATACGGGAACCATCGAGCTGGCGGGGCGCGAGCTGCACAGCTATACGGCGCGGGAGCTGGCACGCGTGCGCGCCATCCTCCCGCAGGAGCGCGCGGCAGCAGCGGGGCTCACCGTGCGCGAGCTCGTCGCCTACGGACGATTTGCCCATGTGGGGCAGTTCTCCCTGCGCACGGGCGCAGCAGACCGCGATGCAGTCACATGGGCGATGGAGACCGCGCACGTCTCTGCGTTCGCGGAGCGTGAGGTGCATACCCTCTCGGGCGGCGAGCGGCAGCGCGTCTTTCTCGCCATGGCACTCAGCCAGAAGCCGCGCCTGCTGCTGCTCGACGAGCCGACCACCTACCTCGACATCGCGCATCAGCTGCGCGTCATGGATATTATCTCACAGCTCAACCGCATACATGGCATGACCATCCTCATGGTGCTCCACGACATGGCGCACGCCATGCAGTACGCCGACGACATCATCCTCGTGCGCGACGGGAGCATCGCCGCCACGGGCACGCCCGCCGAGGTACTCACCGAGGAGCGCATCGCCGCCGTGTTCGGGGTAGAGGTCGAGATCTTTACCAACAGCCGCGGCATCCGCGTCCCCTCGCCCGTTGCACTCGTGGGGGAGTGAGAAAATATAGTTGCGCAGCCTTCCTCCATACGATAAAATATGGGTGAGGATGTGAATACCATGATGCACGATGCGCTGGAGCGACAACGGTTCGAGCAGGCAGTAGCAAGCCTTTGTCTACTCGACGATCCGTTTATGACGGTTGTCTTTCAAGACAATCTTGCATGTGTTGACCTTGTCATCCAGATTGTCCTGAACAATCCAAACCTCCATGCGACGCGAGTCATAACGCAGGATACCATTCAAAACCTCCACGGACACAGCGTTCGTCTGGACATTCATGCACTTGCCGACGGACAGGAATTCAACATCGAGATCCAGCGTGCGGCGGGCGGCGCGGCACGGCGGCGTGCTCGTTACAATGGGAGCATCATGGATGCGGCGGCGTTGCAGACAGGGAGGACTACGATCGCCTGCCGGAGACCTATGTAATCTTTATTACAGAGACAGATGTCCTGCAGGGCGGGCAGCCGATCTACCACATCCAGCGCAGAATTGACGGAACGAACGAGCCGTTTGACGACGGAAGCCATATCATCTATGTCAATAGTTCCATCCATGATGGGGCAACACCGCTCGGCCGTCTGATGCATGACTTTCGCTGTACACGCGCTGAGGATATGTACTACGAAGTCCTTGCTGAGCGCGTTGGGCACTTTAAAGGAAACGTGGGAGGAGATGAGAGGATGAGCAATCAACTGTGGGATGCTTATGTCCGAGACTATATTGTGCCCAAAATTGAACAAAGAAACGCGGAGCGCTGTGAGCAGGCTCTTATGGAGGGGAAGAACACGGAACGGCTCTCCTCCATCAAAAACCTTATGCAGAACCTCAAATTCTCTGCAGAGAAGGCAATGGAGGCACTCTCCATTCCAAAATCCGAATGGGCACGCTACAAGGCAATGCTGTGAATGGGAACGGATGCAGACTCTCCTGCATCCGTTTTATAGTGTACCAAAACAAATTGACAACGCACAAATATTTTCATACAATGTAATAAAATAGAAAGGCGGTGAGAACATGGCACAGACCAGCGTGAGCATTCGTATGGATGCAGACCTCAAGCGGCAGTTCGACGAATTCTGCTCCGAGATCGGGATGACGATGACGACAGCGTTCTGCGTCTTTGCAAAGACGGCGGTGCGCGAGCGCAAAATACCGTTCGAGATCTCGGCGGAGCGCAGCAGTGACCCGTTTTACAGTGCGGAGAACATGGCGCTGCTCAGGGCGTCGATTGCACAGATGGAAGCGACGGGCGGCACCATACATGAGGTAGATGTAGATGGTTAAATCGTGGACGGATGTAGCGTGGGAGGACTTTGAGCATTGGACGCGCGAAGATCGAAAGACACTGAAGCGCATCCTTCAGCTTCTGCGCGACATTGACCGTAATGGCTACCGTGGCATTGGGAAACCGGAACCGCTGAAAGAAGATTTGTCGGGGTATTGGAGCCGCCGCATTGATGATGTGAACCGTATCGTCTATCGCATAGAGAACGATACAATACAGATTGTTCAGTGTGGTTCACATTATCGTATGAAGTAGACCGATAACTGAGTCCTCTACTGAAAATAAGCCGAGAATTATAACCTGCTATAAAAATTTTTCACAATAGGGCTTGCATTTTGTTTTTCTGCACGGTAATACAAAGACGTTCCAAACGAGAGGATACAGAGGGCAAAGGAAACATGGATACTTTCACCCGTGTATTCCTCCGAATGGAAATCGAGTATTTCTCATTTATTGAAGGAGGAGTTTCTCATGAAGAAGACACTCGTATCCGCACTGGGGGCGGCACTCGTTGTCGGCGCAGCATCCACCACGTTCGCAGCTGCGAACCCGTTCTCCGATGTGCCCCGTGACCACTGGGCATACGACGCTGTGACGCAGCTCGCTGCTGACGGCGTTGTCGAGGGCTACGGCGACGGCACGTTCCGCGGCGACCGCAACATCACGCGTTACGAGATGGCGCAGATGGTTGCGAAGGCAATGGCAAAGGGCGATATGTCCGCATCGGATCGTGCGCTCGTTGACCGCCTCGCAGCAGAGTTCGCTGATGAGCTCAACAACCTCGGCGTCCGTGTCTCGAACCTCGAGCGCAACGCTGACATGGTAAAGTGGAACGGCAGAATCCGCTACACCTATGATAGTGTTCGTCGTGAGGATCAGAAACGCGTGAATGACAACGGGCTTCTGTTCCGCCTTGAGCCGACGGCTGAGGTCAACGACCACTGGCATGTCAAGGCACGCCTCGATGCCACGGGCAATACGAAGAATGACACGACTTCTAATGTTTCGCTCAAGCGCGCCTATGCACAGGGCGACTATGACAAGTTCCAGGTGAAGCTCGGCAAGATGGGGCTTCTCACGCCGGAGGGCGGCTATCAGGCACCGGGTGCGATCGTCTTTGATGGCGAGTTCTCGGGTGCAGAGGTCAGCTTCGGCAAGGATCTCAAGGCAGTCCTGCAGGCAGGTCGTGTCAGCACGGTCAGCTACCAGGATGATGACGACAAGCCGATGAAGACCTTGGGAGATACGGCGAACTATCAGGGCGTCAGCCTCCAGTACGACAAGGATAAGTTTGTCGCAGGTGTCGGCTACTACAATTTCGGCTCGGATGATTTCAAGGATCTTACCAAAAACCATAAGGGCAAGATGGGGATCTGGAGCGCGAACCTCGGCTATCGCTTCGACAAGAACAATGTTCTCTCGGGTGCGTATGCCCACAACAGCAAGCTCGATGCCGATGACAGCAATGACAAGAAGTCCTATCAGGTGACCTACGCCTACAAGGGCGCAGATGCGAAGGATCAGGGCTCGTGGGGCGCATACCTCTCCTATCGGTATCTCGACGGTGCATCGCTGAAGGCGACACAGGATGGAGCACTCTTCCTCACGAAGGGCATCGAGATCGGTGCGAACTACACGGCATTCAAGAACGTTGTGCTCTCCGCGAAGTACTTCAACGGCAAGGACATTAGTAAGGACGATGGCAAGGACAAGGTACAGCACCTCTTCGGTCGTGTTGAGTTCTTGTTCTAAGACGATAGCCCCTCGTGCACGTATGCTGCACAGCGAATCCCCCTCCGAACGGAGGGAGATTTTTGTGTGCAGTCTGCCGGAGATGCAGAAATCTATTGAAATATAAGGAAACACGGATACATTCAACTGCGCCGTCTTGACGCATCTTTTTTGCCCGCACTTCGGCGGAAAATCTCGTGCAGAGCACCGCGCTGCGTCCGGTTTGTTTCCTTGACAGGACAAAAAATCTACGCCAATCTGGCAGACCTCATTTTATCCATGCTTTTCTGAGTCCTCCACTGAAAATAAGATGGAAATTATAACCTGCTATAAAAATTTTTCACAATAGGACTTGCATTTTGTTTTTCTGCATGGTAATATAAAGACGTTCCAAACGAGAGGATACAAAGGGCAAAGGAAACATGGATACTTTCACCCGTGTATTCCTCCGAATGGAAATCGAGTATTTCTCATTTATTGAAGGAGGAGTTTCTCATGAAGAAGACACTCGTATCCGCACTGGGGGCGGCACTCGTTGTCGGCGCAGCATCCACCACGTTCGCAGCTGCGAACCCGTTCTCCGATGTGCCCCGTGACCACTGGGCATACGACGCTGTGACGCAGCTCGCTGCTGACGGCGTTGTCGAGGGCTACGGCGACGGCACGTTCCGCGGCGACCGCAACATCACGCGTTACGAGATGGCGCAGATGGTTGCGAAGGCAATGGCAAAGGGCGATATGTCCGCATCGGATCGTGCGCTCGTTGACCGCCTCGCAGCAGAGTTCGCTGATGAGCTCAACAACCTCGGTGTCCGCGTCTCGAACCTCGAGAAGCATGCCGACATGGTGAAGTGGAATGGCAAGGTCTCGTACACGTATGAGAGCCTGCGCCGCGAAAATCAGGCAAAGGACAATTCGAACGAGCTCAAGTTCCGCCTCGAGCCGAAGGCAGAGATCAATGATCACTGGCAGGCCATCGCACGTCTCGATGCCAACGTGGACCCGAGCGAAGACGCGGGGTCTGATGGCAAGGTTACGCTTAAGCGTGCCTATGTGCAGGGCGACTATGACAAGTTCCAGGTAAAGCTCGGCAAGATGGCGCTTTCCTCCGCTGAGGGCTACACGGGCGCGGGCAACCTCGTCTTTGACAAGGAGTTCTCCGGTGCAGAGTTTACCTTTGGCAAGGATCTCTCCGCTAAGCTGCAGGCCGGTCGTGCAAATCTGGCGGGTACGTTTACTGAGATCCCGAGCGTTTCCGGACCCGCGCTTTACGATCCTGACAATGCGGGCACTGCGAACTATCAGGGCGTTGAGCTCCAGTATGCGAAGAACAACTGGCAGGCGGGTGCTGCCTACTATCGCTTGGGCTCGAAGGCTTTCAAACCCATCCTCAAGAATGGTTCTTCGACGATGGGTATCTGGGCGCTGAATGCGGGCTACCACTTCGACAAGAATGTGATGCTTGCCGGCTCCTATGCACACAACACCAAGATTGAGGACAGCAAGTTCAAGAAGTCCTATCAGATCGGCGTCGACTACAAGGGCGCAGATCAGGCGGATAAGGGCTCGTGGGGCGCATACCTCGCCTACCGTTACCTCGGTGCTGCCTCAGTTGCTGCGACGCAGGATGGCGCACAGTTCGGCACGAAGGGCATCGAGCTCGGTCTCGGCTATGTCCCCTACAAGAACGTGGTGCTGACGGGTAAGTACTTCAACGGCAAAGAGATCGGTGGCGGCAACCACGACAAGGTTCAGAAGCTCTACGGCTCGGTTGAGTTCTTCTTCTGATTGACGATACGTCATAGTTGCGGCATATACCGCATAACGAAATCCCCCTCCCTACGGAGGGGGATTTTTTTGCTGTGAAAAACTTATAGTACATATAATAATATGTGCTATAATAAACAAAAGGGAGATGATGCCATGCGCAGCTATTCGTCACGGGAAGTTATCAAGATGCTCAAGGGTGATGGATGGTATGAGGTGCACTGTGTCGGCGATCATCATCAATTCAAGCACCCGACGAAGAAGGGGCGCGTTACTGTACCGCATCCTGTGAAGGATGTTACACAATTTGTTTTGAAACGCATTTCGGAGCAGTCCGGCATTGTGTTTTCCTAGGAGGATGATTCTTGTGAAGGATAACTATATCTTTCCTGCTGTTTTTCATGTGGATGAGGAAGGGGTTTCGGTCTACTTCCCGGATTTGCCAGGCTGTTTGACTTGTGCTGATACGATGGAGGAGGCTTTTGTCCGTGCGAAGGAGGCTGTTCAGCTCCACCTCTATGGGATGGAGGAGGATGCAGAGGCGATTCCCTCTCCCACATCTCTGATGGAGATTAAGACATCACGTGGGGAGACCATTGGTCTGATCGAGGCATGGATGCCGCCGTTCCGTGAGAAGATGAGCAACAAGGCGACGAATACGACGGTTACAATTCCACGGTGGCTTGATATCCTAGCGCGTCGCGAGAAGGTGAATTACTCGCATTTGCTGCAGTCTGCGCTGAAATCCTACCTCGGCGTTACTGAGAATCCCTCACAGAGTATGAGAGCGTGAATATCATTTCTTAATTCTTGCGATATTTCTCCATCAATGCCTTGATATTCTTCATCGTTGCCGGACGATTGAGCGAGAGAATATGCTCGTGCGTGGGGGAACCCTTCTGCATGGCATATTTCATAGAAGATATCCGTTATGCAAGAGGCTGTTGTAAACCCTTCGATAATACCAATTTCGCAGCGTTTCAGAACCTCTGTAGACGCTGCGACGAATGGTTCTCGGTCGAGCAGCACGTCGAGAATGATGTTTGTATCACAAAGAATTCTCATAGCGTGCCCGTCTTTCTTCGCGTATGTTTTTCGTCGTTGTATCGACCCCCTTCAGCAGTCCCCGCAGAGAGTCGACAGCACTTGTTTTGGGGGCGGTCATCTGTGCGATGGGCTTCCCCTCTGCTGTGATAAAAATGTCTTCGTAATGCACCATTGCAAGGTACTTATCCATATTTGCATGAAAATCTGCTGTTGTAACGAGCATATTATTTCTCCTTAAAAAGCCCGTCGCACGAGTTCCATGCGGCGGGCTTTTCCATATTCACGCGTAAATATCGACGCTGTTTCCGAGGCTCGGGTCGAGGCTCGCGGTGTTCTGCTCGATGAGGTCGAGCGCCTCACTGCTCGCGTCCATCGCCATCTTGGCGGCGGCGATGCCGACACTCTGTGCGGTCTGCTGCGCTGCCATGCTGACGGAAAGCTGTGCAATATCCATACTATATTCCCCTTTGTTTAGACATAGATGCTGAAGAGGTTCAGCATGTTCGAGTAGCGCGACATGGTGGGCAGGGAGCGTCCGTTCAGGATGTTCGACGCGTAGCTGAGCTGTCCGCCGATCGCCTGCTCCATGGTCGGGATGACGCTGCGGCGCGAGAACTGTGCCGCCTCTGCGTGACGGTCGGCGCGTCCCGCGAGTCCTCCTCTGCCGAGGATGGCCTCGGAGCGTGCGGGGGAGTCGATGAGTGCGTCGGCGAGCAGGTTCTCGTTGACACGGAGCTTGCCCGTTGCGCCGTCGACGGAGATGCCCATCTTCGCATACGACCCCGCCATATAGGTGGTGTCGGAGAATTCGCTCGCGAGTGCCTGTACGCCCTTGCCGAGTTCCTTGTTCTCGCGCAGGAAGTCGCTCGTTTCGTTGTACTTGCTGACGAGATCCTTCACGTCCGAGATCGCGCTCTTTAGACGGTCACTGTAGGAGCGTGAGCCATCGGCGTTCGTCGTGATGTCGCTGCGGCTGAACTTGAAGTCCGTGTTCTCGACGGCACGTGCCGCCTTGCGCAGATCCTTCATGTTGCCGTCGTATTCCGCATAGAACTTGGAACTGGTCTCTGCATAGGTCTTGCGCAGTTTTGCCGCCTGATTCGCAATGGCGAGGATGGAGCTGAGCTCCTCGGCACTTGAGTCCTGCCCGCGGTACTGTGCGGAGTAGAGACTGTTGTTGCCCTGCCGCTGCGTGGGATCGCCGAAGATGGCACGCGTCGCATCCGTGCGAGAGTTACCGGCATAGAGCGAGCGGTAGATGCTGCTCGATGCGCTGGTCATCTGTGTGATCGTTGCCATAGTTTTCCTCCTTCCGTGGTCATGGCATAGGAATAAGTTGCTATACGTATTATATCGCATTTTATGGAAATGTCATTAGGCGGGAGAGAAAAATTTATCATTTCGCAGGCGTTCTGTGGTAGAATAGGAAAATATTCGGAAGGAGGTGCGGCTTGAAGGCTGCATTTATGACGCTCGGCTGTAAGGTGAATCAGTTCGAGACGGAGACGATGGAGGGGCTGTTTCGTGCGCGCGGCTATGAGGTCGTGCCGTTCGAGGAGCGGGCAGACGTCTATGTCATCAATACGTGCTCGGTGACGCATCTGAGCGACCGCAAGTCCCGCCAGATCATCCGCCGTGCATCGCGCACGAATCCCTCGGCGTGCATCGCTGTGGCGGGCTGCTATGCGCAGGTCGCGCCCGCCGAGGTGCGTGCACTCGAAGGTGTGCGCGTCGTGATCGGGACAAAGGAGCGCGCGCGCATCGTGGACTATGTGGAGGAGGCGCTTCGCGCAGACGGCGTGGTGGAGGAGATCACGGATGTGATGCAGGCGCGTGCCTTTGAGGACATCCCCCTGCACGGCGTACCGCACCGCACGCGTGCCTTTCTCAAGATCGAGGATGGCTGCCAGAATTTCTGCTCGTTCTGCATCATCCCATACGCGCGCGGTCCCGTGAAGTCGCGTCCGCTCGCGGCGGTGGCGCGCGAGATGGAGAAACTCGCGGCGGCGGGTTTTCGCGAGGTGGTGCTGACGGGCATTCACCTCGGCGCGTACGGCATCGACCTCCCGCAGCGTCCGACGCTCGCCGATGCGTGCCGCACCGCACTGCGCACACAGGGGCTGCGGCGGCTGCGGCTGGGCTCACTGGAGTCGGTGGAGCTGTCGGAGGATCTCCTCTCGCTCGTGCGGACGGAGCCGCGTTTTGCTCCGCATCTGCATCTGCCCCTGCAGGCGGGGAGCGACAACGTCCTGCGCGCGATGAACCGCCACTACGATACGGCGGCGTTTGCGCGGCTCCTCGCGGACGTGCGCCGCGCCGTGCCGGGCGTGGCGATCTCGACGGACATCATCGTCGGTTTTCCGGGAGAGACGGAGGAGGACTTTGCCGCCGGTATGGATTTCGTGCGTCAGATGGGTTTCGCGCGGATGCACGTCTTCCCCTACTCGGCGCGGAGCGGGACGCCGGCAGCACGGCGCACGGATCAGACCTCCCCGACGGTGCGCAAGGAGCGTGCGGCGCGGATGCAGGCAGTCGCAGAGGAGCTGGCGGAGGCGTATCACCGCACGGCACTCGGCACGGTGGAGGGGGTGCTCTTTGAGACGGAGGAAAATGGTGTGACGGACGGGCTGACGGGGACGTACATCCGCGTCTATACGGATGCCGCCGTCCCACGCGGCGAGATCGTTCCGATGCGCCTTGTGCGCCTCTATCGCGACGGCGTCTGGGGCGAGCGGGTGTGATCGCTACTCATTTTTGGCGGCGATCTGTGTGATGAGTGCCGCCTTGATTGTATCGATGTCAGGAAAAATAATGCGTTTATCCGTTTGGTAGATGCGCATGGCACGCTGTGCGTTGCGACGGATGGTCTTTGCCAGGTCAGATGGGATGCGGACGGGTTTTCCGTTGAGGATATACTGATTTTTGATGTATTGCTCCGTTACGGGGCACATGTTCTGGATGAGAAAGGCACTGTGCTTGCCGGCGGCTTTGCCAATAACGATGGTGTAGCATTCGCCGTTGCGCTCAATTTTATTTTGCATGATGGCACGATATTTCTCTACCTTTGTTGAGATTGGTATCAGCCATAAAATATCGGGATATTGACGATCACGCATCCAAAAGAAGCAAGGGCGTCCATGTCCTGCTCCGTGACCGCGCATCAGATTCCTGTCAGGAAAGTCGATGAAATATTGATCGTGCAGGAAACAGAACCCGTTTGATACCGGATACATGGAAATCCCTCCTGTAATAAAAAAACCTCGTCCAAAGGCGAGGTTTTATGTATGTCCTAGTAATTTGTCTGCCGCCTACTAGGTAGCGACCAAACATGTAAGTCCCGACAATTTGTTGTCGCCTGTCGGGTAGCAACTAACATTTAAATTATATTTATTATAGTAAAACAGATGCTCTCTGTCAATAGTCGCGCTTCTCCTTTTTTCAAAAATCCCCCTTGACAGCCCTCCCCAAAGATGATATTATAATCACCGTCGCAAGACACGTGACTCAGTAGCTCAGCTGGATTAGAGTATTTGACTACGAATCAAAGGGTCGGGGGTTCGAATCCCTCCTGGGTCACCACTTTGAACGCAGACGCCGATGAAGATCGGCGTTTTTTTGTACATCAATGATTTTTTGCCATTGAGAATGAAAATATGAACGAGATTCATATTTTCCTTTTCAAATGGCTTTTTTTTCGTTATAATAGTATTACTAACGAGAGAGGGTGCGATTCGTTTGGAAGAAAAGATGGGGCGTCGTGAGCGCAAGAAGCTGCAGTCGCGCAAGATGATTCTCGAAGCTGCGGTCAGTGAGTTCTCGAAGAAGGGCTACAAGGAGACGTCGGTCGCAGACATCATGGCGGCGGCGGATCTCGGTATCGGGACGTTCTACAACTACTTCGCGTCGAAGGAAGAGTTGCTGTTTTCTCTGCTCGGACGGCTGGGCGAGACGATTCGCATCGCGCTCACCGAGGCACGGGCAGCGGAGCGCAGTTCCCTGGAGCTGCTCGAGGTCGGTGCGCGTGTGACGGCGAAGTTCCTCGATGAGAACCGCTTTGTGATGCCGCTCTTTCTCTCTGCTTCGCAGCACAAGGCGCAGGGAGCTCCCCCGCAGGAGCAGGCAGAGGATAAGCCGCATCCGAGCCGTATGGCGCCGCAGGTGAAGCGGGTCTTTACCGAGATCATCCGCGAGGGACAGGCGGCGGGCGAGATTCGCCGCGACGTCCCCGTCGATCTGATCGCGGAGATGTTCCACTCGCTGTATCAGGCGGCGGCGTTCAGCCAGCTGGAGCTGAGTTTTCAGGAGAATATCGCGCTCAAGACGCGCCTCCTCCTCGATGGCATCCGCAGGCGGGACGGACAGCCCGAGAGCTGAGTGTTTCCCCCATCTGTGTATTTTAGGAGAACCAATGATCAGTGTAACGAAACTTCTTTTTATGGATGAGTACTATGGTGATGCGCTGCGCTACTCGCACAATGCGCATCGGATGAAGAGCGGTGCAGCGGAGGGCATGGGGCCCGTGGTGGTCTGGAACTCGACGCGCACGTGCAATCTGCGTTGTCGGCACTGCTATATGGAGTCGGACGGGCAGAAGTACGACGGGGAGCTGACGACGGAGGAGGCAAAGCGCTTCATCGACGATCTCGCGGAGTTCCGCGTACCCGTGCTGCTCTTCTCGGGCGGTGAGCCGCTGATCCGCCCTGACTTTTTTGCGCTCGCGGAGCACGCGGCAAAGCGCGGCGTGCGTCCGACGCTCTCGACGAATGGAACGCTCATCACGCGTGATGTGGCACAGCGCATCAAGGATCTCGGTGTGGGCTATGTCGGCATCTCGCTCGACGGTCTGGCGGATGTGAACGATATGTTCCGCGGGGTGGACGGCGCGTACCAGCGGGCGATGGAGGGCATCGAGAACTGCGTCGCCGTCGGTCAGCGCGTGGGGCTGCGCTTTACGATCAATCACCACAACATCATGGAGCTGGATAAAATCTTTGACTTTATCGAGGAAAAGGGGATCAACCGCGTCTGCTTCTATCACCTCGTCTACTCGGGACGCGGCGGGCAGATGATGGATGAGGATGTGACGCCCGAGGAGTCGCGGCGGGCGATGGATACGATCATCGCGCGGACGAAGGACTTTGAGGCGCGTGGCCTCAAGAAGGAAATCCTGACGGTGGACAACCACTGCGACGGGGTCTATATGTATCTGAAGGCACTCGCGGAGGGCAACGATGCGGGCGCGGAGCAGATCAAGAAGCTGATCGGCGCGAACGGCGGCAACCGCTCTGGGATCGCGTTCGGTGAGGTGGATCCGATGGGCTATGTGCATCCCGATCAGTTTACGCAGCATCATACGTTCGGCAATGTGCGTGAGCGCAAGTTCGGCGATATCTGGCAGGATGTGACGAATCCGATCATGGCGGGGCTGAAGGATCGCAAGCCGCTCCTGAAGGGACGCTGCAGTCAGTGTCAGTATCTCGACTGGTGCAACGGGAATTTCCGCACGCGTGCCGAGGCACGGACGGGGGATTTCTGGGCATCCGATCCGTCCTGCTATCTGACGGATGAGGAGATCGGCGTCGCGGGGGCGGCACTGTGAGCGCGCCGATGGAAGCGGCGCACGCCGCACAGGGCACGATGGGGACACATCCGCACGCGGCGGGACACCCTGCGGGTGCAGGACATCCCCACGCGCAGATAGGCGGTCACCCCGGCGGGCACCCGCACGGCATGGGTCATCCCGGAGGGCATCCTGCGGGGATGCCAAAGGGGCACCCGAAGGGCGTTGCAGGCGGCGGAGTGAAGATCATCTCGTGGAATACGACGAACGCCTGCAATATGTACTGTGCGCACTGCTACCGTGACGCGGGCTGCCGTGCGGACGAGGAACTCTCGACCGAGGAGGGCAAGAAGCTCCTGCGCGAGATCGCAAAGGCGGGGTTCCGCATCATGATCTTTTCGGGCGGTGAGCCGCTGACACGCCCCGATATTCTTGAGCTGGTCGCCTATGCCCGCGGGCTGGGACTGATCCCCGTGTTCGGCACGAACGGCACGCTGATCGACCTGCCGATGGCGAAGGCGCTGAAGGAGGCGGGCGCGTGCGGGATGGGCATCTCGCTCGACTCGCTCGACAAAAAGAAGCACGACACATTCCGCTCGTTCCCGGGCGGCTGGGATGGCGCAGTGCGCGGGATGGAGAACTGCCGTGCTGCGGGGCTGCCGTTCCAGATCCACACGACGGTGATGGACTGGAATGCGCACGAGCTTGAGGCGATGACGGATTTCGCCGTGGAGATCGGAGCAAAGGCACATCATTTCTTCTTCCTCGTGCCGACGGGGCGTGCGGAGACGATCGAGGAGGAGTCGCTGCGTGCGGAGGCGTATGAGGATGTACTCACGCGCATCATGAAGAAGCAGGAGACGGTGGACATCGAGCTGAAGCCGACCTGTGCGCCGCAGTTCCTGCGCATCGCCGACCAGCTCGGCGTGGATACGCGCTTTTCGCGCGGGTGTCTGGCGGGGCTGACGTACTGCATCATCAGTCCGCGCGGCAAGGTACAGCCGTGCGCATACCTGAACCGTGAGCTCGGCGATGTGCGCGAGACGCCGTTCGACGAGATCTGGGCGAAAAACGAGGTGTTCAAGGAGCTGCGCACGCTCGACTACGGCGGCGGCTGCGGCTCATGCAGCTATAAGAAGGCGTGCGGCGGCTGCCGTGCGCGTGCCGCGTACTACCACGGCGGCGACTTCATGGCGGAGGAGCCGTGGTGTCTGTATCACGGACGCCGCGGTGAGGCATAAAGAGATGAGAAAAGCCCCCGACGATGGTCGGGGGCTTTTGTGTGAGATTCCAGTTGCGGATTTGAACAGATGTTTGTATAATATAGGAGAGAACCAATCGATAAGCTTGGGCGGCAACCTTCTTCACCTTCCTTATTCTATACATGGGAGGTGGTGCAAATGGATAGCTACGAGTGCATACTGCTTATTGTATTCGCTACGGGTTACATCCTCGCTGTAAAAAAGAAATAACCGCCCTGCCTGAGAAACGGTGCGGTTAAATCCATATCCGTGATGAAGGTAGCCGCTCTATCGAGCGGTTCTCTTTTATGTCTCTATTATATCAGAGAGCTGCATCATGTGCAAGATTTATTCGCATTGATTCTCGTCACTGGCTACATTGTTGCGATAAAAAAGAAATAACCGCCCTCTGCTGACCACACTGAGCGGTTATACCTTATCGGTGTAGAAGTAGACGTCCTGTCAAGGTCTCTTCTCTATGTCTCTATTATATCAGAGAACCACGTAACGTGCAAGTTTTATTCGCTGCGGGCTGCATCCTTGTGCCCTGCATCGTCCTTGTCTTTGCTCTCCGCATCATCGAGTGCCTTTTTCGTCAGTGCGGCAGTGAGGGAGGTGACGGCGTTTGCCGTCGCATTGTCCTCCTTGGGGGCGGCGTTTTCCTTTTCCTTTGCCGTCGCAGCTTCGAGATCGGCGCGCTCCTGCACGGACTGACGCCGCAGGGCGTCGGTATGCTCTGCTTTTTCCTTGATGATATTTTGGAACTCACCGATGGTTTTTTTGTTCTCAGTTATTCGTGTGTCGATGAGTCGCTTATCCTCTCCTGTGAGCCCTTCGGCATTATATTGCCGTTCCAATTCGCGCCCCTTCTTGTAGAATGTGCTGAGCCAATCCTCGTCGGTCATTCCCGCCCGCTTCAGCTTGTCCGCTTCCTTTTGCAGGAGCGCCTTATCGTCGTCTGTGAGCTTTTCATCGGTCGCGATGCGCTGCTCGATGGCGGCGGCTTCGTCCTTTTTCGCGCGTTTCTCATCCAGCTCGTTCTGCTCGGCGGCGAGTGCCGTCTCGGCAGGAGTCAGGCGGTCGTCGGGGGCATCCGTCGCACTCAGTTCGCGTCCCTTCGCGCTGATATAGACCTCGGCGGCGCGGGAGAGGATGGTCGGTGCAGTTTTTGCGTTTTGCCCTGCTGCCTGCCCCGTGGTCTGGCGTGCGGTCTGACGCGCGGGATGAGCATCCGTGTGCAGAAAGGAAAGTTTTTCATCAATACGCTGTGTTTGCATCATCAGCACCTCCGCAGATATCCCTTTACCTGTCATATCGTGTGGAAGGGGGACTTCCTTAAATATAGATGAAGTTTTTACGCCCGCATGGCGCGGATGGCGTTGAGGACGGCGAGGAGGGTGACGCCGACGTCCGCGAAGATCGCTGCCCAGAGGTTCACCCAGCCAAGTGCACCGAGGAGGAGGACGGCCGCCTTGATGCCGATGGCGAGGGCGATGTTCTCCCGTGCGATACGGACGGTGCGGCGTGCGAGGGCGAGGAGGAAGACGAGCCTGCGCGGTTCGTCGGTCATGAGTACGACATCCGCCGCCTCGATGGCGGCGTCCGCACCGATGCCGCCCATGGCGATGCCGATGTCGGCACGCGCAAGGACAGGGGCGTCGTTGATGCCGTCACCGATGTAGGCGAGTGTCCTGCCCGCATGCTCGGCGGTGAGCAGGCGCTCAAGATGCGCTGCCTTGTCCTGCGGCAGGAGCTCGGCGTATACCGTGTCGATGCCGACCGCCGCAGCGACACGCTGGGCGGCGGGGCGGGCATCGCCCGTGAGCATGACGGTCTCGCGGATGCCGTGCTCCCGCAGCGCGCGGACGGTGTCCGCAGCACCTGCCCTGACGGTGTCGGCGACGCAGATCATGCCCGCATACGCTCCATCCACGGCGAGCCAGATCGCACCCGCAGGTGCGGCAGGCGGGAGGTCGGTGACGCCGCTCTCGCTGAGGTATGCGCGGGTGCCGATGCAGATGATGCGTTCCTCGCTGCGCGCGGTGATGCCGCATCCCGCGTGCTCCTCGATGTCATGGACAGCCGCAGGAGCTTTGCCGCACTCCGCGAAGGCACGCATGACGGCGCGCGCCATCGGATGGGAGGAGTGTTGCTCTGCGGCGGCGGCGTGGGCGAGCACCTCCTGTTCCGCACTGCCTGCGGCGGGGAGGATGCGCGTCACGCGGAGTTTGCCCTCGGTGAGCGTGCCTGTCTTGTCAAAGACGACAGTGTCCGTGCGGGCGAGCGCGTCGAGATAGGAGCTGCCCTTGACGAGGAGCCCTGCACGGGATGCCGCGCCAAGCCCCGCGAAAAAGGTGAGCGGAACGGAGATGACGAGGGCGCAGGGGCAGGAGATGACGAGGAAGGTCAGCGCGCGGTAGACCCACGGCGCGAAGGCGTCTCCCGTGATGAGGGGCGGCAGGACGGCGATGCCGAGAGCGGCGCATACGACGACGGGTGTATAGATGCGTGCAAAGCGCGTGATGAACGCCTCCGTCCGCGATTTCTTATCCGCCGCCTCCTCCACGAGATCCAGAATGCGCGCCGCAGCGGACTGTGCATAGGCGGCGGTGACGCGGACGGTCAGTGCGCCCGTGATGTTGACGCAGCCGCTGAGGAGCGTATCTCCCGTACGCACGGCGCGCGGCAGGGACTCTCCCGTGAGGGCGGCAGTATCGAGCGTGCTCTCACCTGCGGTCACCGTCCCGTCGAGCGGCACGCGCTCGCCCGGATAGATGCGGATGATGCTGCCGACGGCGACCGCCTCGGGGTGTACGACTTCCTCGCGTCCGTCCATGAGGACGCGCGCCGTGTCGGGGCGGATGTCCATGAGTGCCATGATGGAGCGACGTGCACGCTGGACGGCGCGATCCTGCAGGAACTCACCGAGCTGATAGAGCAGCATGACGGCGGCGGCCTCGGCAACGTCGCCGAGCGCGAGGGCGCCGAGCGTGGCGGTGCTCATGAGAAAGTGCTCACCAAAGAGATGCCCCTGCCGCAGATTCACGGCGGCGCGCCAGAGAACATCGGCACCGACGAGGACATACGCCGCGAGCAGGAGAACGGTGCCCGCCGTCCCCTCGCCGCAGAGCATGCCGAGGAGAAAGAGCAGAGCTGCCGCCGCGATGCGTGTGCGCGCGGACAAGTACGTGCGTCCCTCTGCCTGCCCGTGCGTGCATCCGCACCCGCAATCATGAGACTGTGCTGCTGAATCCATGATGGATCACCGCTTTCTGCCTTTATATGAACAGTTATTCATACGTTGATTATGACGCAGAAGCATGATAAAGTCAAGCGGAGATGTGAAAATCACGGATACATTCAGCATGTTTTTTTTCCTGCCTTTGGAACAAAAAAATCGTCTGTCTTTTCGTAATGCTATGTTCTATTAAATTTTCTCGGAGGGCGCAGAACTATTGCAATAGCACGGTGGATATGGTAAATTATCACAGTATTTCTTGTACGTGTGCCAAACATTCGAAGGGGAATGGGGGGAACGGCATGCGGTACATTTGGAAGGGTTAGCCGGCCTTGAGGGATATCTGGAAACTTGGCGGGATGATTAGTGTCTGCACGGGGGAGGCGCGCGCAAGCGCGTCGTGCATCGACGACCAAATGGCAGGAAATATAAGGCTGGTGGGGATCACCAGCTTTTCTTTTTGCGCAAAATAGGATAGAATATGGTCGAGGGCTTATAGAGGAGGCATCTGCCGCCGATTCTAATTATATGGATATAACAGATATTACACGGAGGTAATCGTATGGCGCTGTTTGAAGGAATCGGACGAGTCAGCGACTATGCACAGCTGAATAACCTCAGGCGCGAGGCGAAGTATCGCGTAAAGACGGGACAGAGTCTCGTGCAGGCGATGGGTGCGCCCTTGCAGATCAGCAGGCAGAGGTTCAGTGAGGCGCAGGAGTCAAATACAAAACGCGACGCGGAGCGCGAGAGCCTGATCCGCCAGAAACTGCGGAATGGGCAGAAGCTCTCTCCCATGGACAAGCAGTATCTGAAGGATAAGGATCCCGATCTCTACGATAAGGTGGCGCGGATCGAGGAGCGGCGTGAGGCTCTGGAGCGTGCGCTGAAACGTGCCAAGTCAAAGGAGGAGGCACGGCTCGCGGTGGCACAGGCGAATATCTCCGTGCTCGCGGAGATGCAGCGGGGCGGCGGTGCGTCGAACGTGTCGGGCGCAGGCGGGGGTTCCGCAGGGCATGCGGAGATGCCTGCCGCGGCGGCGAACGGCAGTGCGGCTGCGGCGGGCGATGCTCTCGATGCACCGCAGGCGACGGACGCGGATGCTGCGCCGACGACAGGGGATATGCAGGGCGCCATCGGCCGTGAGGCTGTTGCCGCGCAGAGTGACGCGGCGCTGTCTGTGCCGAATGCCGTACAGGGAGGCGCGGACGGTGGGCACGCAGACGGCGTGCAGGATCATTCGTGCGGGGCGGAGAAGGACGCCTGCGGCAATCGCCGCACGCCCCCGCCGGCGGAGATGGCGGAGATGCTCCGCACGGCACAGCAGGCGGGCAATCGCCTGCCGATCGACGATGAGAGGGTATATCTCCTGCGCGCGCTCCAGCGTGAGTGGATGGAGTATGCGAACTCCAAGGAGTACCGGAACCTCCCGGATACGATACGCGATGCAGCAGCGGAGGAGGCACGCGGCATCCACCGCAAGCAGCATGCGGATGCCACACGTATTCCTTCGCATCCTGCGCCGAGTGCCGCAGAGGTGCTCGCCTCACAGCGCTACTATCATGCGGCGCAGCGCGGAGCGTCCTTCGAGGCGAAGGGCTGAGCAATATGCTGCTGCGCGAACGCCTGCGAAATAAGGGGTTCGTGCTAGAAAGGACAGCCATGTTTACATTCAAAGGAGACGGATTCCCCCCTTTTCACGGCATCACGCCGCAGATTCACGAGGAGGCGTTCGTCGCGCCGCAGGTATTTCTCTCGGGCGACGTACGGCTCGGGCAGTACGCGAGCCTCTGGCCGGGGGTTGTCGCGCGCGGCGATGTCAACTATATCTCGGTCGGTGTCTGCTCCAATGTTCAGGATCTCACGTGCCTGCATGTCGCGGATGATAATCCGTGCATCATCGGCGACTATGTGACGGTCGGGCACAGCGCGTGCATCCACGGCTGCGAGATCGAGGATCATGTGCTGATCGGCATGGGTGCGATTGTCCTCACGGGGGCAAAGATCGGGCGCGGCTCGATTATCGCGGCGGGCGCCGTGGTCAAGGAGAACGCAGTCATCCCGCCGAACTCGCTCGTCGCGGGCGTCCCGGGCAAGATCGTGCGCGAGAACATCGACCGCATCAAGACGATCCACGCGCAAGCAATCAAGTACAAATGCGAGTGGTCGGTGGAGTACGGCGTCTATCCAGAGATCGGCGGAGAACGCTACCACGGCGAGAAGGTCATCTGATGGCGGGTGCGGAGGAGCTGATCCGTCAGCCGCACGGCAGGGAGCAGCAGGTGAAGATGGAGATCGTCTCCATGATCCACGGCGGCGAGCCGCCCTACGATGTGATCTACCATGTTGCACAGTGGCTGGAAAAAGCCTCAGGCGAGCCGGGCTACGCACAGTACGTCCTCGATGCGATGCGCGCGGTCTACGGCTGTGCGCTGCAGCATGTGCGGCCGATGGAGGATGAGCTGCACGACGTGGAGGCGCGTCTCGTGCGCATCCGCGCCGCCTACGAGAACCCCGTGTTCACGGAGGAGGAGAAGAAGCGGATCCGCTTTGCGATCGACCTCCATGTGAAGAACATCGAACGTCTGAAGGAGTGCATTGCGCGCGCCAAGGCGAACGGAGAGCCGGCGGAGATCGTGAAGAACTGAACGGGGCTCCCGCGAGGCGTTTGCAGACTGTGATCTTTGAAACTTCTTGTATACTGCCATACAGAAGCCGTCCCGCTTGCATGCAGGGCGGCTTTTATGGTACTATATTTTCGTTATCATATTTCCATTTGCGGAAATTCGCTCATTTTTTAGGAGGGAAAGAACATGAACATCTCTACCGTAAAGAAGTTTTTTGCGGCAGGTGCAGTCCTTGTATTCTCTGCTGCACTCCTCACCGGCTGCGGCGGCGACTCTGCATCGGCGAAGAAGTTCCTCAACATCGGCACGGGCGGCACGGCGGGTACCTACTACCCGATCGGCGGCGCGATTGCCGAGATCCTGAACAAGGAGATCCCGGGCATGAACGCGAGTGCGCAGAGCACGGGCGCGTCGGTGGCAAACATCAATATGCTGCGCGACAAGGCCATCGATCTCGCGACGTTGCAGAACGATATTACGTACTACGCCGTGACGGGCACGGAGATGTTCGACGGCAAGAAGGTGGACGGTCTGCAGGGGATTGCCTCGCTCTATCCCGAGACCTGCCAGTTCGTGACGCTCCAGTCCTCGGGCATCAAGAGCATTGCCGATCTCAAGGGCAAGCGTGTCGCGGTCGGTGCGGCCGGCTCGGGCGTCGAGGCGAATGTGCGCCAGATTCTCGCGGCATACGGCGTCTCCTATAACGATATTGACGCACAGTTCCTCTCGTTCGCTGAGGGCGCGAGCGCACTGAAGGACGGCAACGTGGATGTCGCCGTACTGACGGCGGGCTATCCGACGGCGTCCGTGCAGGATATCGCATCGCAGAACCCCGTCCGTCTCCTCCCCGTAGAGGAGAAGGTCGCGGATGAGCTGATCGCGAAGTATCCGTTCTACACGAAGACCACGATCCCTGCGGGTACGTATGCAGGATTTGATGAGGCAGTCCCGGGCGTCTCCGTCATGGCGATGCTCGTTGCGGGTCCCTCGGTGGATGCCGATATGGGCTACAGCATCACGAAGGCGATCTTCACGCATCTCGACCGTCTGCAGGCGGCACATGCAGTCGGCAAGCAGATCACGAAGGATACGGCGGAGGATGGCATGTCTCTGCCGATGAATCCGGGCGCGGAGAAGTACTTTAACGAGAAATGAGAGCCTATCTGATCGCTCTCGCGGCGGCCGTGCTCCTCATCGCGTTTGACATTCTCTCTGCGCCGGCGCTCCTCATGCACGCGGGCGGTGAGACGACCGTCCTCGTGCGGGAGATCGGCAGAGAGGGCACGCCGTTCACGGTGCGGTTCATCCACTCCGTGCAGAAGACGCCTGTGGAGGAGTTCCTCACCGTCTATCCGGATGGGCATTTCCACCTCACGGGCACGCGCTATCAGTCACACGGCGTGGGGCTGCCCTTTCTCCCCGAGGAGGGAACATTTCGCGAGGAGGATGGACATTTCATCCTCGATATGGATCGTGACTATGACACGCTGAGCCTGCGCACGGGCGTGGGGACGGAGCTGACCATTACGGCGGGCGGCACGGACTACCCCCTCTATGAGCGCTATCCTGACGGCACGCGCATCGATCTCGTCGCTGCGCCACTCTATACAAGCCTATGATAAGATTTCCGAGGCTGCGGATCGCGGCCTCGTATTTCTTTTTCTGCATCTTTATAAAATATTTTGTATATCGTGAAAATGTTCGGGGCTATAAATCATTTAAGGATGTGAACCTCTATGACAGACCATGCTGCAAATGCGGAAAAGGTACTCAAAAAGTATGACCGCGAGTCCAATACCGCCCACTATACGGGCTGGCCGAAGAAGATTGTTGCGGCGATCGCCATTACGTTTTCCGTCTTTCAGCTCTATACGGCGATCTTCGGCGTGCTCGATGCACAGCTGCAGCGCGCCATCCACCTCGGGTTCGGACTCGCGCTTGCCTATCTCCTCTATCCCTTTCGGCGCGCGTGGACGCGGGATCACTACTTTCACCCGATCGACATCGTATTCGCCGTCCTCGGTGCGGCGACACCCGCCTATCTCGTCATCCAGTACCGCGAGCTGATCACGCGTGCGGGCACGGTCTCGCCCGTGGACACCGTCGTCGGCGGACTCGGCATCCTCCTCGTCATCGAGGCGACGCGGCGCGTCGTGGGGCTGCCGATGGTGACGGTCGTGCTCGCATTCATCGCGTATGCCTTCCTCGGTCCCTACATGCCGGGCGTGCTCGCGCATCGCGGACTCACGCCGGAGCAGCTGATCGGCCACCTCTACTTTACGACGGAGGGCATCTTCGGCATCCCGCTCGGTGTCTCCTCGACGTTTATCTTCCTCTTCATCCTTTTCGGTGCCTATCTTGAGAGCACGGGGCTCGGCAAGTTCTTCATCGACCTCGCCAATGCGCTCGCGGGCTGGGCGAGCGGCGGCCCGGCGAAGGTTGCCGTCCTCTCCAGTGGACTGATGGGGACGGTCTCGGGCAGCTCGGTCGCAAATGTCGTCGGCACGGGCTCGCTCACCATCCCGATGATGAAAAAACTCGGCTACAACGCGAACTTTGCGGGGGCGGTCGAGGCGGCGGCCTCCACGGGCGGACAGCTCATGCCGCCGGTCATGGGCGCGGCGGCGTTCCTCATGGCGGAGTTCGTCGGCGTTCCCTACATTGACGTCGTCAAGGCGGCGGCGATCCCCGCACTCCTCTACTTTACGGGGGTTTGGCTCGGCGTTCACTTTGAGGCAAAGCGCAAGAAGCTGAAGGGCATCCCGCGCGCCGAGCTGCCGAATCCGCTGACGCTCCTGAAGGAGCGCGGGCATCTCGCGATCCCGCTCATCGTGATTGTCTACCTGCTCGTCTCGGGCTATACACCCATGCGCGCGGCACTCGTCGCCATCTTCCTCTCCATCCTCTGCGCCATGCTGCGCAAATCGACGCGCATGAAGCCGATCGAGATCGTCTACGGCCTTGAGCGCGGCGCGAAGGGTGTGCTCGGCGTGCTCGTTGCCTGTGCGTCAGCAGGCATCATCATCGGCGTCGTCACAAAGACGGGCGTCGGCCTGCGCCTCGCGTCGGGACTGATTGATCTCGCAGGTGGGATGCTCCTGCCTGCGATGTTCTTCACCATGATTACGGCGATTGTGCTCGGTATGGGCGTGCCGACGACGGCGAACTACGTCATTACCTCGACCATCGCCGCGCCTGCACTGGAGCAGATGGGCGTGCCCGTGCTCGCTGCGCACATGTTCGTGTTCTACTTCGGCATCATCGCGGACGTCACACCGCCTGTTGCTCTCGCTGCCTACGCAGGAGCGGGCATCAGCGGCGGAAATGCGCTGAAAACAGGCGTACACGCGTCAAAACTAGCGATAGCGGCGTTCATCATCCCCTATGTATTCGTCCTGTCGCCCGTCCTCCTCATGGTTGATGCGACACCGCTCGGCATCATCGCCGTGACGCTCACGGCGCTTCTCGGTATGATCGCCATCAGCTCCGCGCTCTGCGGATTCCTCGCCGATCACTGCCGCCCCTATGAGCGGAGCCTCCTCATCGTCGCCGGCCTTCTCATGATCAAGCCGGGCGGCATCACCGACCTCGTCGGACTTGCTATCTTCGCCGTCATCCTCATCATGCAGTATCGTCGGGCGAAGGAGGCAGCATGAAGACGGCACAGGAATACATCGAGGAACGCAGCTTCTTCGATGCGGTCAAGGCACTGTACGAAGTTCCGGAAGCCGAGCGCGATGCGCTCTGGAACTATCGCATGGGCTACTCCCTGTACTTTTTTGCGGTCAATCGGTATCCGAAGCTCTGTGTTCTGCGTCTGGCTCTCGGCTATTTGGAGCGTGTAGACGAGGATGCGGAGCGCAAGGCAGAGATCGAGCGCGTCTTCTATGGCAAGCCCGGCGGCATGACGGCGCGGTGCCAAGAGGCGGTTGAAAACAAGCACGGCTGGTATGCGGAGGAGCCTGTTTCTATGAGTGTGGAGCAGCTCGTGCGTGAGGCTGAGGCAGAGCGCGAGCGTGTGCGCCGTGAGGTGACGGCGTTCTTTGAACGCACGCAGCGGCGTGAGATTGCGATCTCGCATCATCCTGCACAGGAAAAACTCCCCGTCGGTGCGAGCAAGTTCTACGGAACGCCCGATCTGCCCGCAGATTTTGACTGGCCGCACTATAAGGGAACGGACTTCGAGGGCGTGACGAAGAACCGCCCGCTTGCCTTTCTCGCGCAGATCAACCTTGACGAAGCCGCGCCGTATGACCGTACAGGTCTCCTGCCGAAGACGGGCGTGCTCAGCTTCTTCTATGAGACCGTGTCGATGGAGTGGGGATTTGAACTAAAGTCTGAGGGATATGCACGCGTCTATTATTTCCCCGAGACGGAGGGGCTTGTCCCGACACAGATTCCGAAGGAAACGAAGGAGTGGAGCGTGGGCGAGCAGGCGCTGACCTTTGCGGATGCCGTCAGTCTCCTGTCGTCTTCTGCATACAGCCGCAGCTGCGGCAAAGAGGTGGATTGGGATACCTACAACGAACTGCGGGCGGAGTTCGGGTACGATGCTGCCGCTCTCGAGGACAATCCCATGAAGATGCTCGGCTATGCGGATGAGATTCAGGGCGAAATGGAGCCGGAGTGCGAACTCTACAGCAGAGGCATGGACGGAGACGTGCAGGAAGAGTTTTCCGAAGAGGAGGAAGCGGAACTTGTGAGAAATGCTGCAGATCGGTGGGTACTGCTGTTTCAGATGGGCACCGTCGAGGACGATGAAACGGAGCTTATGTACGGCGACTGCGGTCTGATTTACTTCTGGATTCGGAAGGAAGACCTTGCTGCGCGGAACTTTCATCGCGTCCGATTGATTTTGCAGTGTGGATAAAAAACAAAGAAAAACGCTTGCAAAAATCGGTACATTTGCATATTCTATCCTTGTAAAGGAGTGAGTGCGATGGAACAGGCAGTTAATGTAAACTTTCGACTGGATCCAGCGGTAAAGAAGAACATGGAGCAGGTTTGTGCAGAACTTGGACTCTCCATGAGTGCAGCGTTTACGATCTTTGCAAAGAAAGTGGGGCGGGAACGCCGAATCCCGTTCGACGTTTCTGTGGATCCATTTTATGATGAGCGGAATCTGCACTATCTCGAACAAAAGCTGGAAGCATACCGAGCGGGAAAGCTGTGCTTTGCCGAACATGATCTCGTTGAGAATTGACGATGAGAAAACGTAGGCTTCAGTGGGATTTCGATGCATGGGAAGACTATCTCGACTGGCAGAGAAACGACAAGAAAATCCTAAAGCGTATCAATCAACTCATCCGAGAAGTGGTTCGCGATCCCTTTTGCGGCATGGGAAAGCCGGAGCCTCTGCGAGGAAATCTTGCAGGATTTTGGAGTCGGCGCATTGATAGTGAGCATCGACTGGTTTATCTTGTTGAGGACGAGAGCATTTTGATCTTTGCCTGTCGCGGGCATTACGACTAACACAAAAAACATCCCTGCCATGCGGCAGGGATGTTTTCATATTCAATTCGCGATCAGTGCTTTTCTTCCGCCTTCACGTCGATGACCGGACCATCAAGCAGCTGCGGCTCCTCGTCGGGCGCGGATCCCTTGCGGCGACGCCAGATCAGGAAGGCAATCACAGCGATGAGGACGAGCACGAGGACGACGGCGCCGATGATGACGTTCGTATGCCATATACGGAACGACACCTGAATCGGCGAGGACTCGCCCGTGACGAGCGTCTTGCCGAGGTTCCACGTGAGCGTCCTGCCGCCGTCTTCCTCGCGGTCGGCGTTGGAGCTCGACGGCGCGGACGGGAGCGTCATCTGATAGGTGAACGTGATGTTGCTGGCGAATGCACCTGCACCGCCGCCGTTCTGGCTGCCCTCGAACAGGAGGTCAAAATTGTAGTCCGTGTAGAAGAGGCCCTTCTTCACCGTAATGCCCGTGTTCTTGCCGTCATGTGCAGCGAAGAATTCCTGATCGGACAGCTTGTCCACCGTGTCGTAGTGCTCCGTGATCTCGTAGCCCGACATATTTTCCTTTGTGACGGGTGCGACCTGTGCGTTGGGGTTCTTTGCCATCATGGACGCCTTGCTCTGCTCGACGATCTGGGCGAGCATCGGCGCGCTGACGAGCGTCGTCTTGAGATCGGCAGAGCCGTCGTTGTTGACCGTGACGTTCACGTCGCCGCTGAAACAGCCGCTCGTCAGGACGAGCAGGCCAAGCATCACTGCGGCGAGCACTGTGCGCATGTACTGCGTCGTGAACATAGTATACCTCCCATATCATTCCTATAAAGAAACACGGATCAATGCAGCCGCACTGTTTTGACGCATCTTTTTCCGCGCCTCGGTGAAAATCTGCGCCAATCTAAGGCGATTCTTTCCATTCATTCGTATTGTACATGAGGCTGAGAGATTTTGCAAGACCGACGATGGACAGGGGACAGCATAGTGATTTTTTTCATTGTATGATGCGGAATTGCATGGTATACTTATAAAAAATATAGAATCGTATTGTTTTTCGAGCCGCCGTACCTGTGGCAGAGGCTATGGTGCGGCGGCCTGACCACGGGAAACCGCAGGTCGCGGGGGAAGGCTTGGAAACGGACTTCCCTGCCCGCAGACGAAGGTCTGCATTGCAAAGGAAAACCGGCAGGGGGAAACTGCGCTCTTTTTGTGCGCGTGATTGCTCACCGGATTTTCCGGTGGGCATTTTTTATTGGGAAATTGTGGATTTGCGGGAAAGGGGCTTTATGGGGCAGTATGCGCGCATGATGGCAGCGGGGAGCGTCCTCGCCGTGCTGTTTTTTATCCTTTCGCTTTCGGTCGGGCGGTTCTATGTCCCGTTCGATCAGGTGGCAGCAATTCTTGCATCGAATTTTATCGAGCTGCCGATTACGTGGGATGCGTCGATGTATAATGTCGTCATGGTGATCCGCCTGCCGCGCGTGCTCGGCGACATTCTCGTCGGCGTTGCGCTCGCGGTGTCGGGCGCGGCGTATCAGGGGGTCTTTCGCAACGATCTCGTCTCGCCCGATCTGCTCGGCGTCTCGCAGGGGGCAAGTGTGGGGGCGTGTCTTGCGATACTCGCGCATCTGACGCTCGGCGGCACGGCTCTGATGGCGTTCATCGGCGGCATCGCAGCGGTCACGATGACGCTCATGCTGCCGAAGCTCGTGCAGAGCCGTTCACGCATCGTGCTCGTGCTCTGCGGCATCATCGTCTCGGGCTTTATGGCGGCGGCGATCGGTCTGCTGAAATACCTCGCCGATCCCGATACGGAGCTGGCGGATATTGTCTACTGGCAGCTCGGCAGCCTCGCAAAGGTCTCGTGGGACAATCTGCTCTACGTGACACCGATCATCCTCCTTTCGCTCGCGGGGCTGCTCGCGATGCGCTGGCGGATGAATGTGCTCTCGCTCTCGGATCAGGAGGCGGCGAGTCTTGGCGTGAATGTGCAGCGCGAGCGGCTCGCCGTGATCGCACTCGCGACGCTCCTCACGGGGGCAGCGGTGTGTCTGAGCGGCACGATCGGCTGGATCGGTCTCATCCTGCCGCATCTGGCGCGGATGCTCGTCGGCGGCAATCACGCCCAGCTGCTGCCCGCAACGGCGGTACTCGCCGCGTCCTTCCTGATGCTTGCCGACCTCCTCGCGCGTACGCTGACCGCGGCGGAGGTGCCGCTCGGGATTCTCTGCGGTTTTGTCGGCACACCGTTCTTTGCATGGATTCTCTATCGCCAGCGGAGGTTTTTTTGATGGAGCGCGCAATGCTTTGGCTCGATGACGGCTCATTTCGCTACCGTGCGGACGCGCCGTACATCTTCGAGCATATTTCGTTCTCGATCAAGGGCGGTGAGGCGCTCGCACTTCTCGGGCGCAACGGTGTCGGCAAGTCTACGCTGCTCGCGTGCCTCATGGGCTTTCAGAAGCTGACACAGGGGCACATCTATACGAACGGGCAGAACATCTATGCGATGTCGCCGCGTGAGCGCGCGCGGGAGATTGCGTTTGTGCCGCAGATCATCAGCGCAGAGAGTTCGTATACGGTGCGTGACTATGTGTCCTTCGGTGCGACGGTGCGCACGGGGATGTTCTCCGCGCCGAGCAAGGCGGACTACGCGCAGACGGATGCCATCCTCGAGGAGCTCGGCATAGCGCACATTCGCGATCGCCAGTGCAGGGAGCTCAGCGGCGGGCAGCGGCAGCTCGTCGCCATCGGGCGCGCGCTCCTCCAGAATACGCAGCTGATTCTCATGGACGAGCCAACGGCGGCGCTCGATGTGCGCAATCAGGTGCTCGTCCTGCAGACGATTGACCGTCTGCGTGCGAAGGGCTACGGCATCGTCTTTACCACGCATCTGCCGGAGCAGGCACTGCTTCTCCATAGCCGCGTCGCGCTCTGCTTTGGCTCGCATATCGATTTTTATGACTCCGTGGATGAGGTGCAGGTATCGCATCTGGAGGAGCTATACGGGACGAAGCTGCGCCTTTTCTACAGCGACAATGTGGAGCGCACGGTCTGCGTGATTCCTCGTCTGTAGTATGTCGTGCATCCCCCTCGCGAACGCCTCGTTGCACAAGCGCTCGCACACTTATCTGCCTAAATACCTGCGGATTCCAAACGCGCTTCGCTTGAACGAATAAAATCCGCAGGGGGCAGAACGTGTGCTTTTCCCGCTTGTTCCACTAGGGTTCGCTACGGGGGATTACACGCTAATAATAAAGTTTTAGTTTTTCAGATGAAAGGATGTATGCAATGAAGAAAAATCTCATCGCGCTGTTGGCTCTCGTCATGATGGTCGCAGCACTCGTGGGCTGCGGGACGGAGAACGCCGCGCAGGGCAAACAGGACGCGACGCGTACGGTGACGGACATCGACGGTAACGAGGTCACGATTCCCGCGAATGTGGAGCGCATCGCCGATCTCTGGCATGCGAACAATCAGGTTGTACTGCTCCTCGGCGGCGCAGACAGACTCGTCACGACGACGAAGAATGTGCAGGGGCTCCCGTGGTTCGCGCAGGTCTATCCGCGCATCAAAGAGATCTCCGCGCCGGTCAAGGGCACGGATGTGAACTGGGAAGAGGTCGAGAAGGAGAAGCCGCAGGTGGTGCTTGCGAGCAACAAGGAGCAGATCGAGACGGCACGCAAGAACGGCTATGCGGCGGTGCACGTCAACTTCGCGACCTATGACGGGCTGAAGAAGACCGTGAAGATCACGGGCGATGTCCTCGGCGGCGATGCGGTGAAGAACGCGGAGACGTACCTCTCCTACCTCGACGAGAAGACAAAGTTTACGGATGAGCGCACGAAGGGCCTCAGCGATGCCGACCGCCCCGTCGTGCTCCACATCGTCGGCGGTGACGATCTCTTTAAGGTGGACGGCGTGGAGACCATCATCGACGAGTGGATCCGCTATGGCGGCGGCAGGAATGCCATCACGGCGAAGGGCCCGCAGATCAAGACGACGATCGAGGAAGTCCTCAAGGCGGATCCGGACATCATCATTATCGGCGGCACGCAGTCCGCGAAGGGCATCGAGGCAATCAAGAATGACCCGCAGTGGTCGAGCATCAAGGCCGTGAAAAACGGGCGCATCTATGCGAACCCCGTCGGCACGTTCAACTGGGATCGCTACAGCGCAGAGTCTGCCCTCCAGCTCCTCTGGGCTGGGCAGCTGATCCAGCCACAGCTCTTTGCCGATGTCGATCTCGTGAAGGAGACGGTGGACTTCTACAAGCGTTTCCTCCACTATGATCTGAGCGAGGCGGATGCACAGCGCATCATCAAGGGCGAGGCGCCTGCGAAGTAAGACATCGCTGACTGTATGTGCCGCCGTGCACGTTGCGGCAGGGCGGCTTTTAGGAAGCACGGATAAATGCACAGCGTGTCCTTAGAGGAAAGGGGATTCTATGAGAAACACATACATTTTGCGGCGTGTCTTGACCGTTCTTTTCGCTGCCGTCTTTATGGCGGCGCTGCTTGTGGGCTGTGGGCAGGAGGCAAAGCAGGCGGCAGAGCAGAAGCCCGCAGCGGCGGAGAACTACACATTCACCGATCAGGCGGGCAATGAGGTCACGGTGAAAGCCCCTGTAGAGCGCATGGTCGTCCTGCAGCATCACTCGCTCGACATCATCTGCCAGCTCGGCGGACAGGATAAGATCGTCGGTGTCGAGTCGACGTGGCAGCGTGACCTTGGCGACTACATCGCGGACATCTGGCCGGCGATCAAGCAGATGCCGACACCGGGCACGCTCACGCAGCCGAACATCGAGGAGATCGCAAAGCTGAAGCCCGACATCGTGATCGTCGCATCGCAGTCCGACCAAGGCTCGGCGGAGAAGCTGCGCGCGATGGGTATTCCCGTCGCGGTCATTTCGCTGCGCGGCGAGGGCAAGCAGGCAGAGGCGCAGAACCCGCGTCTGTCGAATGCGGACAAGGCATATACGGATGGGCTGCGCGGTGCGATTGAGATCCTCGGACACCTCACAGGACGCGACGCGAAGGCGAAGGAACTCTGGGCGTTTGCCGAGGAGAGCCGTGCCATCGTGGAGAAGGCGGTCGGCGACATCCCCGACGCGGAGCGCGTGACGGCAATCCCCGTCGGCAGCAAGCACATGGTCTACGGCAACGATAAGTACGTCGGCTGTATGCTCCTGCGTGCGGGCGGCATCAATCCTGCGGCGAAGGATATCCAAGGCAACGGCGAGTATAACGTCGAGTCGCTCGCGAAGTGGAATCCCGACGTCATTATCTCGCAGGATCGCTATCCCGAGATCTACAAGGAGTTCACGACCGACCCCGCCTACTCACAGCTGCGTGCGGTGCAGAATGGAAATGTGATCGAGGCCCCCTACTGGGCAAAGCCGTGGGGCAATCCCGATGCGGACTCGGTCGCGCTCGGCGAGCTCTGGCTTGCACACATGTTCTATCCGGACAAGGTGAGTGCGGACGTGGTCATGGAGCGCGCGAAGAAGTTCTATGAGACGTTCTACGGTGTGCCGTTCACGGGGACGGTCGCAGACGGTATTCATCGGAAATGACGCGGCTGAATACGTATGTCAAAGGGGGGCAGGGCGCTCTTTTCGTCCTGCTCCCTTTGGCGTGCATCCTCTACTCGTTGACACTCGGCGCATATCACATCGCGCCGACGCACGTCTATCAGATTCTCCTCGCGGACGTTACGGGGGTACTGCCGCCCGACGTGACGCCGATGGAGGTTTCGATGATCTATGACGTGCGCCTGCCGCGCATCCTCGGTGCGGTTGTCGCGGGCTGTGGGCTTGCCGTTGCAGGCGGTGTCTTTCAGGCGCTCTTTGGCAATCCACTCGCGAGCCCCTATACGCTCGGCGTATCGAATGGCGCAGGATTCGGCGCGGCACTGGCGATCGTGCTGTCGCTGCCGGCGGCGGGGGTGCAGCTGGCGGCGCTGGTCTTTGGCATCGTGTCCGTGGGGCTGACCTTCCTTCTCGCGGGGCATAGGCGCGGCGCATCCGTCACGATGATTCTCTCGGGGATGCTCGTGAGCGCGTTCTTCTCCTCGCTCGTCGCGCTGCTCAAATTCACCGCCGATCCGCAGGAGAAGCTGCCGCAGATCGTCTACTGGCTCATGGGCTCGCTCGCAAGCGTTCACTTCGACGGGCTGCTGCTCATCCTGCCCGCCTATCTTGCGGCACTCACGCTTCTGTTCCTCTATCGCTGGCGCATCAACATCCTCAGCATGGGCGAGCAGGAGGCGCGGTCGATGGGCGTTGCCGTCCGGCGTGACCGTGCCGTCATCATTCTCGCCGCGACACTCGTCACTGCGCTCGTCGTCAGTATCTCCGGTATCATCGGCTGGGTCGGCATCGTCATTCCGCATCTCGCACGCATGATCGTCGGCCCCGATTTTCGGCGGCTGATGCCCGTAGCGGCATCGCTCGGCATCGTCTATCTGCTCGTGATCGACGATCTCTGCCGCACGCTGACGGCACTTGAGATTCCGATCGGTGTCATTACGGGGATGATCAGCATACCGATTTTCATCTATTTCATCCTCAGAAAGAAGGTGCGCTGGTGAGACTGGATGTAGAGCAGCTGGGCTTTGCCTACGATGCGCGGCGTGTCATTCTGGAGGACGTGACATTCTCCCTCGCGGGCACGGGTATCTACTGCATCCTCGGGAAGAACGGCACGGGCAAGAGCACCCTGCTGCAGTGCATCATGGGCGAGCATGACGCTGCGGGGCGCGTGCTGCTCGATGGGAAGGAGCGCGGTGCATACGGGCAGCGGGAGCTGGCGCGGAAGATCGCCTACATCCCGCAGAACCATACGCCGACGTTTCCGTTCCGTGTGCTCGATGTCGTCATGATGGGGCGCACGGCATATATGCGCTACTTCGGCGCGCCCGGAGCGCGCGAGGAGGAGATCGCCCTCCATCATCTGCGCTTCCTCGGCATTGCACATCTCCGTGACCAGCCCTATACGAATATCTCGGGCGGTGAGCGTCAGTTCGTCCTGCTCGCGGCGGCACTCACGCAGCAGCCGGAGCTCCTCATCCTCGACGAGCCGACGGCACATCTCGACTTTGGCAATGCGCACCGCTTCTTGGATCTCGTCCTGCGTCTGCATGCGCAGGACATCGGCATTCTCATGACGACGCACTTTCCCGATCACGCGCTCTATCTCGATGCAGAGACGCTCGTGCTGAGGGAGCGGACCCTCTGGAAGCACGGCAGGGCGGCGGATGTCATTGACGAGGAGAGTATGACTGCGCTCTACGGACTGCCCGTCCACATCGGGCGGATCGGCACGCGTACGGTCTGCGTCGGCGGGGATATTGCGTGATTGCAATTTCTCATCGGACAGTGGTGTATATCAGAATCAACATGATGAGAGAAGATTTTTTAGCGCGGCACCGAATCGCCCTTTCGGAGACAAAACACGCAGTAAAAGAATGTGTCAGCGCTTTCTTTACTAAAAATTTTATCTATTTACAGATAAAAAAGATTCGGTTGTCAGTGATGCGAGTTTTCGCTATAATAGGGATAGAATGATTCTGCTTAGCACGGCAGCTCCTGCTGCAGTGGGGCAGAGGGGATACTTTTCATGAGGAGGATTTCACATGGCAAAGGTAGCAGTTGTATACTGGTCCGGCACGGGCAACACGCAGAAGATGGCAGAGGCTGTCGTCGAGGGCGCACAGGGCGCAGGCGCTGAGGTCGAGTGCTTCGAGGTGGATAGCTTCTCCGTCGACCAGATTGACGGCTTTGACGGTCTCGCGCTCGGCTGCCCTTCGATGGGCGCAGAGGAGCTTGAGGAGGGCTCGTACGAGCCGTTCTTCGCGGCTGCTGTGGACAGCGGCAAGCTCTCCGGCAAGCCCGTTGTGCTCTTCGGCTCGTGGGGCTGGGGCGCAGGCGCATGGATGGAGACGTGGTCCGAGCGCACGAAGGATGCTGGTGCAAACCTCGTCGATACCTTCATCGTCGAGAACGAGCCGGATGACGAGGGGATCGAGGGCAGCAAGAAGCTCGGCGCAGCCATCGCCGGTGCGTGCTGATTGGTATCTATATTTTTTGAAGAGAAGAGTCGCTTCGCGCGGGGCGGCTCTTTTTCTATGGATGTATGGCAGGAATTTTGCCACATGATAGAGAAATTAACAAGATATACATGAGGGGTGTATCAGTGCTTCCTTAAGTAAGGGAAAGGAATGATGATGTATGGAAACAGAAGCGGCGTCTGCGGCAGTGCAGACGGCAGGCTTTATTCATCCTGTGATGGCGGATGTTATGACCATCCTATCGTTCGTCCTCGTCGTCGCGAGTGTCGGGATCGCCTCCGTGGCGACGTACTATGCGTGGCGGCAGTCGGGCGGCACGATTGATGCGGTGGAAAAGGATGTCGCGTGGCTGCGCAAAGAGGCGGAGCGTCTCTCGAACGAGATCAAAAGCGTCGCAGCAAAGGACAGCATGACCGCGAGCGAGATCACGCAGCTCAAGGAAAAGGTCGCGCAGCTTGAGGCGGGGTTGGCGGAGGCGGGGGAGCGGCCTGCGGCACCGCCGCCGGAGCCCGAACTGCCTGCTCCTGAGCCAGAGCCAGAGCTGCCGGCACCGGAACCAGAGCCGGAGCTGCCCGAACCAGAGCCAGAGCCGGAGCCCGCGCCGGAGCCCGAACCAGAGCCTGAGGAAGAGGAGGACGACGATCTCGACCTCGATGCACTTCTCGACAGCAAGCCGATCTGGCAGGATCTCCTTGACGACTACCACGCCCTGTGCGATGACTTTGACCGTGAGAAGGGCGCGGAGCTGTGCATGCCGATCATCACGAAGTATGGGCTGCACCTCCTCGTCTGCTCCGACCACGCCGCCGTCGAGAACGGCAAGGCGATGCCGAAGTTCGAGGAGGTCGAGGATCTGAGCGAGGCGACCTTCTGGGCGTATGACATCCCGGGACAGCCGGACGACTTTGCCGTCGTTCCGAGTCCCATGTTCCCCTACGATCAGAAACTGCATGAGACAGGCGGCATGAAGGAGACCTTTGCGGCACGCTACGAGGCCGGCATGATCTACGATCACGTCACCGTCGATATGCCCGCGCTCTTCAGCAAGCGCAACGACAAGTGGAACATCGAGCAGCCGGGACTCCTGCGGCTCGTGGAGTAAACGCACCGATAACAAAGAGAACCGTACACGAGGGAAATACCTCGGTACGGTTCTTATTTTTCGTTGGGGGAGGGGAGAGGCTGACGGAACATAGAACAAACTTCGATTGGTGTCAGGCATGGGATATTGCTCCCCACAAAATCTTTTATGTTTCGTGTCACAATATACGATACGTTTACAGATTGTCCACATTCCATTTGCAGACAGTCCTCAACGTCTTTGAATCGATCGTTTTGCAGAGAGCGTCTCAGTTTGTCCTCATCAACGGAGATGATAGAGAAAATATCCAGAAGACCCAGAAGGATGCTACGACATTCATCTGAATTATAGTATTTATGCAGGATGTAAAACAAATTTGTTATGCTATGTGCTGCAATGAACCCGTGAATGGCCTTGTCTGTGCAGAGCTTGACCACTTGTTGTGAGTGATGCAGGAACGGCTCACGTCCTACCAGTACGTCCATAATTACATTTGTGTCAATCAGCATCTGCATATTTTTTCTCCAACATTTCTGCTAGGTCTTGTTTATAGTCGTCACTGCCGATTCCCGGCTTTGTGAGGGATAATATGCGCGCATAGGCACGCTGTGCTCTGCCGTTTGTCGTCAGGACAGGTTTTGCCTGAGGTTCATCGACAAAGTCATTCATGACGATAATTTTTAGCTTTTGGTTCTTTTTAAGCTGAGCAGTGCTCAAAAGTTGTACGTTTGCACCATCATAGTATCCTGTCAGTTCCAGCATACCATCACCTTCCTTTATTGCGTGAAAAAGTTATTTCATCATAGTGGCTTGAAGCTTATTTCTTTTTTCCTTTCTTGTCGCTTATGTCCTTGAGACACGCCTGCAGGAGGATTTGATTCACGAGGATGTCGGTGTTTGCAGGGGCGATGGCGGCGGCGCCTGCGAGGGCTTTCCATGCGCCTGTGTAGTCCTTCGTGTGGATGAGGGCGACGGCGAGGGCGTTCTGTGCGTCGGCATTCGCGGGGTCACGGTTCGTGGCGTCGCGCAGGACGGGGATTGCCTTTGCTGCGGCGTTTTCTGCGAGGAGGGTGAGCCCGTAGTTGTAGCGTGCGCCCGCATCGTCGGGCGCGAGTTTCAGGTATGCTTCGTAGGCACGGCGCGCTTCCTTGGTGTTGCCCTCTGCGGTATGGGTGAGAGCAATGCCGAGGTATGGCTCGGGGCGATGTGTATTGCGTCTCTGTGCGGCGGTGAAGTCGGCACGCGCGGCGGGGAGGTCGCCGCGGCGGAGGTAGACGAGACCGCGATAGATGTAGCCGTCAGCGTCGGCTGCCTGCATGATGCGCGCGTTCGCAGCGTGGAGGGAGATGTCGGAGCCGTCGGGGAGAGCTGCGCGGTCGCGGATGGCGAGGATGCCCTGTCCGTAGGTGTTGCCGGGGACGGCCCAGACGCCGTTGAGCTGTACCCAATGCGTGAGTTTGCCGAATACGTCGGGGCGTTTTGTACGGAGAAGCTCATAGCGCGGGTCGACGATGGGGCTTTTCGGCGGGGTTGTGCTTGCGTAGGCGAGGAGGTGCTGGATGTGCGCCCGTGCGCCCGTGCGCATGTCGGGGAAGGAGAGCCCCTTTGCGCCGTTTCCCGTTGCGCCAAGTCCGCAGAAGTTGTTTTGCCGCCAGTCGACGTCGCCGCCGTAGGCGAAGAAGCCCGTTTCCTTGTACGCCTGTGCGAGCGCGACGTCGGGCCGGATGCCCTCGTGCTCAGCCTCCTCGTAGTAGGCGCGGACGAGCGCTTGGGGCGTGCCGGTGAGTTTTGGCTTCGGGTTGCGCGCGAGGAGGTAGGCGAGCATCTGCTCCTCGGATGCAATGGGCTCGCCGAGGATGGTGACCTCAGCGGCGGCAGGTCCCGGCACGGGGAGGATGTCGAGATGCGGTGCGGGGAGGGCAAAGTGCAGTCCTGCGGCGAGTTTGGCGTCGATATTTTTTGTCTGCGGGAGTTCGGCGGGGAAGACGGGACGCGGGATGGCGGATGCACTGTCCTTTGGGGGAGAAGCGGGGGCGGCGAAACTATGCGGCGCACAGAGGAGTGCGGCGGCAAGAACGGCGGCAGGCAGTCTGCGGAGGCTCATGGGTATCGTCCTTTCTGTCGGTGCGTGATGAGGCTGTCGTGGGGGATGTGTCATAGAGAGGTCATTTCGTTCCGTAGAGGATGCCGCTTCCGCGCAGGAGGAGGCGCAGGGGGGCGGGCATCGGGATGAGGTTCTCGGTGTGGGGAAGATAGGAGATGTCGGAGATGCCCTCCTCCTTGAGGATGTCGATGAATTCATTGATGTCACCGTAGAGGTCGCGGTTCTCAAAATTGTCGTGCAGGGCAAATGCGCCCCCTTTTTTCAGGACGCGCAGTGCCTCGATGACAAGCATGAATTTGTCCTTTTGCGTGCGTACTTCGTGAAAGACGAAGTTGCTGATGACGGCGTCGAAGGTTTCGTTGGGCGCATCGAGTGCTGCCGCATCGCCCTGCACGAAGGAGCATCGGTCGCGTACGTATTCGAGGGTCGCGTTGCGTACGCACTGCTCCGCGCTGCTGTCCCACATCGGCGGCCAGAGGTCGACCCCGACGACGTGTGCCTCGGGATACTGCTGTGCAAGGGCGATGCTGAGTGCCCCCGTGCCGCATCCGATGTCGAGGACGGTGCCGCGCCCCTCCCATGGGAATCGGTCGATCAGTGCACTGTGGATGCGCCGCATGAGGCCGCCGCCGCTCTCAGCGAGGACATGGCGGCAGTAGGTCATGTAGAGGGCGGCAAGGAGGGACATGAGGGAGAGGACGAGGAGAACGCCGTAGGCGGTGTCCCGCCCGATCAGGAGTGCACAGAGGAGTGTCGCAAGGACGAGTGCGGCGGTGATGCCCCAGAGGGTGCGCATCATCGGGCGCGCGATCCAGTTGCCGTAGTCAGGTTTCATGATGCTCCTCCGCGTGGTGTGCGGCGATTGCCGCATCCACTTCGTCGTTCACGGCGGCACGCAGTTCGCGCAGTACGGGCGCGAAGGCGGCCTCCTCTACCCCATAGGTGTGCTGGAGCTCATACTCGAGCGGCAGCCATGTGGATGGGTCACACTCGTTGTGCGTGACGACGGCCTCCATGCGGTCGAGTGCCTTGATGAGCCGCGCTTCCTCTGTCTCCATGGCGTCCATTTCGGCAAAGAGGGCGCGTACCTCTGCGCTGTAGGGGGCAGGCAGGCCGTCGATCCATGCGTCACGGAGCTCGTGCTCCCGTGCGCGGTCAGCATCCGTTTTCTCAAAGGTCGGGATGTCGCCCGTAAATACCTCGCCCATATCGTGCAGGAGTGCCATGAGGAGGACGCGCGTGAGGTCGGCGGAAGGGAACTGATCGTGCAGGAAATACGCCATCAGCGCCATGCGCCAGCTATGTTCGGCGACGCTCTCCTGTCGTCCGGATTTCATCCATGCGTGACGCGTACGCTCTTTCAGTCCTGCGATACCGTGCAGGATGGACAGATAATCGTTTGGGGTCATAGGTGCTCCTTTGTTGATTTCATCCATGATTATAACATATTGGCGATGCTTGGGGGAGATGCTATAGTAATGAAAGTGTTTCGCAATGGACTTGTCAACGAGCCGTACATATAGTATGATATGGTACATCGTTTTTGTATGAGGAGGGCGTGCAGGTGAGAGAGACGATGGGCGTGCTCGGCCCCGTGGGGACGCACAGCGAGGCAGCGGCGCGCTATCTCATGGAATGGCAGGGGCTTGATCGCGAGATTGTCTGCTATGGCGATATCGGAGCGTGCCTTCATGCGGTAGAGACCGGTGCGGTGCATGCGGCGTTTGTCCCTGTGGAGAACTCGCTTGAGGGGGCGATTGCTGTGACGCTCGACGTGCTCGCACGCTCGGATGTGCTGCGCGTGCAGCGTGAGGTGATCTGGCCCGTACACAACTACCTCATGGCGCGGCGCGCGGATGCGGAGATTCGTACGATCTACTCCCATGCACAGCCCATCGCGCAGTGCGGAGATTTCCTCCTGCGCCGTTATCCACAGGCGGAGCTCATCAAGACGTCGAGCACGGCACGCGCGGCAGAGATGGTTGGGGCGGCACCTGCGGACGCGGGTGCGGCAGCGATCTGTACGCGGCGTGCGGGTGCGCTGCATGGTCTGGTGGAGATTGCGGGCAGGATCGAGGACAGCGGGGCGAACTGCACGCGCTTCTTTGAGGTCGTGCGTGCGCGGGAGATACCGCCCCTCGCATCGCCCGATACGATCCTGCTGGTGGCACAGATCGACGGTTCGCGGCCGGGGGCGCTCTACAATGTTCTCGGTGAGTTTGCCCGCCGTGAGGTGAACCTCACGCGCATTGAGTCGCGCCCCGCACGGACGGAGCTGGGTGCATATCTTTTCTTTTTCGATCTCGATGCGCACAGCGATGCCGCAGAGGAGGCGATTGCCGCCGTCGCGCGGCGGAGTGTCTGGCTGAAGGAGCTGGGGCATTTTCCGGTGCATCTCGCCCGCAATGCATAGGGCGCACCGCTGTTTTTTAGAGATTCGGGGATAAAGGAGTTTTACGATGGTTGTTATTATGAATGCAGATGCCACGCAGGCTGACATTGAGGGGGTCATCAGCGCGATCGAGGAGAAAGGGCTCGAGGCAAAGGTGATGGAGGGCGCGCATCAGAAGATCGTCGGCGTGATCGGCGACAAGACGAAGCTCGCCGCAACGCCGCTGGATGCGATGCACGGCGTTGAGACGACGGTCGCGATCTCGAAGAGCTACAAGCTCGCGAGCCGCGAGTTCCATCCTGCCGCGACGGTGGTGGATATCCGCGGCATTAAGATCGGCGATGGGACGCCCGTGGTCATGGCGGGGCCGTGCGCCGTGGAGTCGCGTGAGCAGCTCCTGGAGACGGCGCAGCTCATCAAGGAGGGCGGTGCGCAGTTCATTCGCGGCGGTGCGTACAAGCCGCGCACCTCACCCTATGCGTTCCAAGGCCTCGAAGAGGAGGGGCTGAAGTACCTCGCCGAGGCGCGTGAGAAGACGGGGCTCGCTGTTGTCACGGAGGTCACGGTGGTCGAGGCGGTGGATACGGTCGCCGCCTACGCAGACCTTCTGCAGGTCGGCGCACGCAATATGCAGAATTTTGGCCTTCTGAAGGCAGTCGGACGCGCGGGCAAGCCTGTCATGCTGAAGCGCGGGCTGGCGGCGACCATCGACGAGTGGCTGAACGCCGCCGAGTACATCATGAATGAGGGCAACCCCAATGTCATTCTCTGTGAGCGCGGCATCCGCACGTATGAGACGTATACGCGCAACACCTTTGACATCAGTGCGATTCCTGCGATCAAGCATCTCTCGCATTTGCCGATTATCGCAGACCCCAGCCACGGTACGGGAAAGTGGCGCATGATCAAGCCCGTGTCCCTCGCCTCTATCGCGGCAGGCGCGGACGGGCTCATCATCGAGGTGCATCCGAACCCCGCACGCGCTCTTTCCGATGGCCCGCAGTCGCTGACGCCGGAGAACTATCGCGATCTCATGGCGAGCGTGCAGAAACTCAGCCGCTTTATGAAGGATGAGCAGATCGAGCCGATGGTGATGGAGTAACTAAAAAAGTGGTGATACGAACGTCAAATTCGTATCACCGCATTTTTTTGATGATCCCTCGATTATACTTCGGCGATGACCTCGATCTCGCAGAGTGCACCTGCCGGCAGTGCCTTGGCTGCGACGCAGGAGCGTGCAGGCTTACCCGTGAAGTGGCGGGCATAGACTTCGTTGAACGCGGCGAAGTCCGCGATGTCCGCGAGGAAGCAGGTGGTCTTGATGGTGTGCGAGA
>CAUTTS010000002.1:0-53507 GCA_963541465.1 uncultured Selenomonas sp. | reverse complement strand
GGTTAACACACTGGATTGTGGCTCCAGCATGCATGGGTTCGATCCCCATAAGTCGCCCCATAGGGGTATAGCTCAACTGGTAGAGCAACGGTCTCCAAAACCGTAGGTTGTGAGTTCAAGTCTTACTGCCCCTGCCATTGAGGTTCAGCCGTATCGATTTGATACGGTTTTTTTGTTCTTTTAACTTCTTTTTCTTGTCAAACATTCCATTATAGTGTAGAATGACGAACAGCAAAGAGCTTTTGCTGTCTATTTAAGGAGGAGATCGATCCATGAAGAAATTCGTCCAAATGGCGCTTGTCTTGTGTCTCACGCTGCTTGCCGTACAGGTGAGTGCTTCCCCTTTTACGGATAAGGTTACGCTGCCTGAGGGCGCGGTGATTACGAATGTCAATCGTTTGGCGATCGGAGCACCGCTCTATGTGCAGGTTGAGAATACAGCTCCTTCCATTGATATTTTGACGCAGATCGAGGCAGATGCGTCCAATGTGACGCGTGCCAATGTGGTCAGCTATGATTCGGTTGCGAGTGCTCTCCAGCAGAGCAAGGGCATCGATCTGAAGGCTCTTCCGCGCCGCGATGCAGCAAAGGCATTCAAGGATAATGTTGCTTCCTATGCGGATGCCTATGTCATTCTGACCGTTGCGAACAACAGCCGTACGGTGTTCTTCTTCGATGTTTACCGTGCCGGTACGAATGAGCTTCTCTACACGTATGAGGTGCGTGCAAATAAGACCGATGGGAATACAGTGGAGACATTCTCCAAGCTTACGGAGCAGTTCTACAAGAATTGGCAGCGTTCGGTGGAAGCGCAGAGCAAAGGGAAGTAAGTTTTTTATCACAGTGGGCTGTGGCACGAAGTTAATCGGCTTTGTGTCACGGCTCTTTTTTGTCTCCTGTGGGAAAATGTAGCATCTGATCATAATACCTGTTGACAAAGATGCTTTGCTATACTAAGATAGACACACTATCTTTTGGACGGAACTATGGGGAGGAATATGATATATGGCGATCAATGAAAAACTGCGCAATATCGCGATTATTGCTCACGTTGATCATGGTAAGACGACGCTGGTCGATGCGATGCTGAAGCAAAGTCACGTCTTTCGCTCGAACGAGCAGGTGAATGAGCGCGTGATGGACTCAGGCGATATCGAGCGGGAGCGTGGGATTACGATTCTTTCGAAGAATACGGCAATCCTCTATGATGGGATCAAAATAAATATCGTAGATACCCCGGGGCACGCGGACTTTGGCGGTGAGGTGGAGCGCGTCCTTAACATGGTGGACGGTGTTCTCCTGCTCGTTGATGCGTTTGAGGGGCCGATGCCGCAGACGAAGTATGTTCTGCGCAAGGCACTCGAGCAAGGGCTGAAGCCGATTGTTGTCATCAACAAGATCGACCGCCCGGATCAGCGTGTGGACGATGTGTACGATGAGGTTCTGGAGCTCTTTATGGAGCTGGATGCGGATGATGACCAGCTCGATTTTCCCGTGATCTATGCGGCAGCGCGCGACGGTATCGCCAAGTTTAATATGGAGGATACGAACGACAATCTGGAGCCGCTGATGCAAACCATCGTGAAGGAGATCCCAGCCCCGCAGGGCGATGCGGAGGGGCCTCTGCAGATGATGGTGACGACTCTCGAAGCGGATGACTATGTTGGACGCGTTGCCATTGGGCGCGTGATTCGTGGATCGGTGCGCCCCAATCAAAATGTTGTTGTGATCAGCGGCGATCATGAGACGAAGGCAAAGGTCGGCAAGGTCTATGTGTATCAGGGTCTCAAGCGTGTCGAAGTCGATGAAGCGGGGATGGGCGAGATCGTCGCCCTGACGGGGCTCGGCGATGTGAGCATCGGCTATACGGTGGCGGACGCGGAGAATCCGGAGGCACTGCCGACGATCAATATTGATGAGCCGACACTCTCCATGACCTTCGGTGTCAATACGAGTCCGTTTGCAGGTCGTGAGGGGCAGTTTGTCACGTCGCGCCATCTGCGTGACCGCCTGTTCAAGGAGATCGAGACGAATGTCGCCATGCACGTCGAGGAGACGGATTCTGCCGATGTGTTCAAGGTATCGGGACGCGGTGAGCTGCATCTTTCCATTCTGATTGAGCAGATGCGCCGTGAGGGCTATGAGCTGCAGGTTGGCAAGCCCGAGGTCGTCTACAAGACGATTAACGGACAGAAGTGCGAGCCAATGGAGAATTTGACGGTCGAGGTTCCGCAGGAGTATATGGGTGCCGTGATGGAGGCACTCGGTACGCGTAAGGCAGAACTCTCGAATATGACGGAGCTCTCGGGCTATATCCGCATGGAGTTCTTTATCCCGGCGCGCGGTTTGATCGGCTTTCGTTCGGAGCTCCTGACAAGCACGAAGGGCAACGGGATTATGAATCATATCTTCCACGGCTATGTTCCATACAAGGGGGATATGACGGGGCGTTCACATGGGTCGCTTGTTGCGTTTGAGCAGGGCGAGACGACGGGCTATGGTATCTTCTCGCTGCAGGATCGCGGGACAATGTTTATCTCGCCGGGTCAGCAGGTCTACGAAGGGATGATCGTCGGGGAGAACTCACGTGATATTGACATGGACATCAATCCGTGCAAGAAGAAGAATGTCACGAATATGCGTACCTCTGCCTCGGATGAGGCGATCCGCCTGACGCCGCCGCGTATTCTGAGCCTGGAGCAGGCGCTGGAGTACATCAACGATGATGAGCTCGTCGAGGTGACGCCGGAGAATATTCGTCTGCGTAAAGCGATTCTCGACCGTACGGCACGCGGGCGTGCGGCGAAGAATGCGCGCAAGTAACGGTGAAAAGTTTTTTCATCAACTTTCTTGTCGGCACACTTGCTTTTCTGAAAGAAATATGATAGTATGTCTGCGTTAGCAGGATGAGTACTTGTCGCCAATTTTCGGCAGATGATACAGATCAAGGAAGGAAGAGGTAAATGGGTGCGGAATCTTTGTTTTCACGTGTGAAAGACATGGTCTCACACGTTGTGGACTCATTTATACCGATTGCTGAGGACGAAGACGAGGAAGAGGAGATTCGTGCACAGCAGACGTCACAGAGTGCTCAGACGACGCAGGCAGCACAGAGTTTTGCTTCCGAGCGACGCGTTGCCAATGGGGGAACGGTGTCGTCATTCTCATCGCCTTCCTATGGCAGCACCAGTTCCTTTCAGTCTCCGCATACGCCTGTGACAGGGGAGGGGAGTTCGACGCCGCTGACGGTACATACGACGAAGGTATCGGAACTGCGCGTGCGGATTCATCGTCCGCGTCGTTACGATGATGCGGCTCCGGCGGTTGTCCAGCTGAAACAGGGGATTGCGATCGCTGTGAATTTTGACTGCATGAGCGCGCCAGAACGCCGACGTGTCTGTGACTTCCTGAATGGTGCTTGTTATGTGATGCATGGTACGGCACATGTCGTGTCGAGTACGATCATTCTCTATGCACCGAAGGGTGTTGATGTGACGGATCCACTTGCGGCGACGAAGACCAACTGAATGATAGACAGAGGAGCTCTACGCGAAGATAAACGTCTTCGTGCAGGAGTTCTTTTTTTGTAAAAAAATTCTGCAGGGCGTTGTTTTGGGGCCAATGGTATGCTATAATACGCCCTAGTGTAAAAAACACGCGTTTTCGATAGCTGTTCTGTGCCGTATTTACGCGGTGGTACAGCGGATGAGAAGCGCGGAAGAACAACAGGAGGTATTTTATGGCAGTCATTTCTATGAAGCAGCTTCTGGAGGCAGGTGTCCATTTCGGACATCAGACGCGTCGCTGGAACCCGAAGATGGCACGTTACATCTTCACGGAGCGCAATGGTATCTACATCATTGATCTGCAGAAGACGGTGCGCAAGGTGGATGAGGCGTACAATTTCCTTCGCAGCGTTGCACAGGAAGGGAAGTCCGTGCTCTTTATCGGCACGAAGAAGCAGGCACAGGAGGCCATTCGCGAGGAGGCACTCCGTGCAAATATGTACTACGTCAACGAGCGTTGGCTCGGCGGCATGCTGACGAACTTCCAGACGATTCAGCGTCGCATTCATCGTCTCAAGACACTTGAGGAGATGGAGGAGAACGGCACGTTCGAGGTTCTCACGAAGAAGGAAGTGCAGGGTCTGCGCCACGAGAAGGAGAAGCTCGAGCGCTATCTTGGCGGCATTAAGGATATGAACCGTCTGCCGGGTGCACTCTTTGTCGTTGACCCGCGCAAGGAGCGTATTGCGGTTGCCGAGGCACGCAAGCTGAACATTCCCATCGTCGCGATTGTCGACACGAACTGCGATCCGGATGAGATCGACTATGTGATTCCGGGCAACGATGATGCGATCCGTGCCGTGAAGCTTCTCACGGGCTGCATGGCGGATGCCGTGCTCGAGGGTAATCAGGGCGGTGCTCAGGAAGCGGCTGAGTAATCAAAAACAGTGGGGTAAGGGAGCGTTATCCCCTTGCCCCTTTTTTATGGAACGATCATAGGAGGAACGATGATGGCAATTAGTGCAGCGATGGTAAAGGAACTGCGTGAGCGCACGGGCGCAGGTATGATGGACTGCAAGAAGGCTCTCGCTGAGACGAACGGCGATATGCAGCAGGCAATTGACTACCTGCGCGAGAAGGGGATTGCAAAGGCAGAGAAGAAGGCGGGACGCATTGCTGCTGAGGGTGCGGTGACGGCATATCTCTCGTCCGATGCGAAGATTGGTGTCGTTGTCGAGATCAACTGCGAGACGGACTTTGCTGCGAGCAATGAACAGTTCCGTGAGCTCAGTGCGAAGGTTGCAAAGCACATTGCAGAGACGAACCCGGCAGATCTCGATGCACTGAATGCAAGCACGCTGGATGGCAAGGATGTTGCCTCCCTCATTACCGAGGCAACGGCGACGATCGGAGAGAAGATTTCCCTTCGCCGTTTTGTCCGCTATGAGAGCGCGGGTCGCGTGGCAGCGTACATCCACATGGGCGGCAAGATCGGCGTCCTCGTTGAGCTCTCCGGTGGGGATGAGCAGCTCGGCAAGGATATTGCGATGCAGATTGCGGCAGCGGCGCCGCTCGCGATTGACCGCGCCGGCGTGACGGCTGATCATATCGAGCATGAGAAGGAGGTTCTCCGCAAGCAGGCACTTGAGGAGGGCAAGCCCGAGAAGATCATCGAGAAGATGGTCGAGGGGCGTATCAACAAGTTCTATGAGGAAGTCTGCCTGCTTGAGCAAAAATTCGTCAAGGATCCGGAGAAGAAGATTGCAGATGTGCTCGGCTCAGTAGAGGTCAAGGCGTTTACGCGCTATCAGCTGGGCGAAGGTATCGAGAAGAAGCAGGAGGACTTCGCTGCAGAGGTCGCTGCTCAGATGAAGTAAGATGATTTGAAGAGAGGAGAGCTGCCCGATGGCAGCTCTTTTTTGCAGATGGTCTGCGGATTTTTTTGCAAAAATATGCTATAATGGCGCAGAGAATGTGCGTGACAGGAGGAGTTGTCTTGGAAACGAAATATCGTCGCGTCGTGTTGAAGCTGAGCGGAGAAGCGCTCGCGGGAGATCAGGGATTCGGGATCAATCCACAGGTTGTCGAGGCAATCGCCGCACAGATTAAGAAGGTGCGTGATCACGGCATCGATGTCGCCATTGTGGTCGGCGGAGGAAATATCTGGCGCGGACTCGCGGGCAGTGCGAAGGGGATGGATCGCACGACGGCAGACTATATGGGGATGATGGCGACAGTGATGAACGCGCTCGCCCTGCAGGATGCCCTCGAAAATCAGGATGTTGACACGCGTGTCCAGAGTGCCATTGAGATGCGTCAGGTGGCAGAGCCATATATTCGCCGCCGTGCCATCCGTCACATGGAGAAGGGGCGCGTGGTGATCTTCGGTGCAGGTACGGGGAATCCCTATTTTTCTACGGATACGACGGCCGCCCTGCGCGCAGCGGAGATTGAGGCAGATGTTATTCTCATGGCAAAGAAGGGGACGGACGGTATCTACGATTCCGACCCAAATAAGAATCCAAATGCCAAGCGTTTTGAGAAACTGGCCTATATTGATATTCTGAACAAGGGACTTGCGGTCATGGACGCGACGGCGACCAGTCTCTGCATGGAGAATCACATCCCCATGGTGGTGTTTAATATTGATGTGCATGAAAATATTGCACGGGCAGCATTTGGTGAGCCGATTGGTACAACGGTAGGAGGCGAAGCAGTATGATCAAGGATATTCTGTCGAAGCACGAGGAAAGTATGAGTAAGGCGATCGAGGCGCTTCGCCGCGAGTTCTCTTCGCTGCGCGCAGGACGTGCAACGCCGAATCTCTTGGATAAGATCATGGTGCCCTACTATGGGACACCGACCTCGGTCAACCAGCTCGCCAAGGTGACGGTGCCGGAGCCGCACATGATCGTCATTACGCCCTGGGAGAAGTCAATTCTGCATGAGATCGAAATCGCTATTTCAAAGTCCGATCTCGGTCTTTCGCCGAACTCTGACGGAAATGTGATTCGTCTTGCGATCCCTCAGCCGACGCAGGAGCGCCGCAAGGAGCTGATCAAGACGGTCGGCAAGAAGACGGAGGAGGCGAAGGTCGCTCTGCGCAATATTCGACGCGATGCAAATGAGGCGATCAAAAAACTCGAAAAGGACAAGGAGATCAATGAGGACGAGTCCAAGCGCGGTCAGGACTCTGTGCAGAAGCTCGTCGATAAGTTCGTCAAGCAGATGGACGAGATGCGTGCCGCAAAGGAAAAAGAGGTCATGGAGATCTGATGGAGGATTCCTTTTCGGCACGTCCGTGGGATGAGGTGCGGCGGGAGCTGGATGCCGAAGGTGCGTCCTACACGGTATCGGTATCGCGTGCATCACGTCCTTTTTTCCCCGTCGATGAGACGCAGTCCTATGTCCTTCGTATTCGCCAGAATGGGGCTGTGCATCAGGTCACGCTCACGGAACTTCCGCTGTGCAGTCCGACTGTCGCCGCCTACGAAGAACATTTCCGCTGAATGCGCGACACCCCTTTCGGCACCCGCCGAAGGGGTGTTTTGGTAGTGGAATTGTGTTGCAGATAGAAATGGAGCGAACGACATGTGGAGAAAACTCTTTGGCGGCGATGCAGAGCACAAGCCCCCATCGTCCAAGGAGCCCGCTTCGCCCGGCCTCTCTGTGCCTCAGAATATGCTTCCGCGTCATATCGCCATTGTGATGGATGGAAATGGCAGATGGGCAACGGCAAAGGGAAGCTCTCGTTCCGCAGGACATGAGGCAGGTGCGCGCACGCTGAAACGAATCGTGCGCGCTGCATCAGATATGGGTATTGAGGTGTTGACGGTTTATGCGTTCTCAACGGAGAACTGGAAGCGTCCACATCGGGAGATCGACTTTCTGTTGCGCCTCTTTGATACATTTTTGAAGCGCGAAATTGATGAGATGCACAAGGAAAACGTGTGCATTCGCTTCATCGGTCGACGGGATCGCTTCTCTGACCGTTTTCTTGCTCGTATGGAGGATGCAGAACGGCGTACGGCGCATAACACCGGCGTGCATTTTAATCTGGCGGCGAATTATGGCAGCCAGGATGAGATCGTGCGTGCTGTTCGTAAGTTGGCCACGCGTGTCGCAGAGGGAGAGATTCGCCCCGAGGACATCGACGAGGCACTCTTTTCCAATGTACTCGATACGGCGGGCGATCCGCCCGTGGATCTCTTCATCCGTACGAGTGGTGATCTTCGCCTGAGCAACTTCCTCCTATGGCAGTCTGCCTATGCAGAGCTATATTTTACGGAGACGCATTGGCCGGATTTCACACCGGAAGAACTTAAGCGTGCCATTGAGAACTTTGCAGGACGAAAACGGCGCTTTGGCGGGCTTACTACAGAAGAATAAAGATGGAGGCTGTCTTTGATTACACGCATTATCTCCGGCATTATCGGCATTGGCATTGCAGGCTATGTTATACAGACGGGCGGAACAACGTTTGCGGTTGCCGCAGCGGTGCTCGCAGCTCTCGCGTGGTTTGAGTATACACGTGCTTTTTCGCGCCGTGGAGGCAGTCCTGCCTTATTCTCCGGTGTTCTTGGCATCGAGGGGATGCTGTATGGCGCGTTCATCGGACAGGAGAGTGTGATTCTGCTTGCTTTGATCGCATCCTCGATTCTTGCTCTGATGACCTGTGTCCTCCTGCGCGGTGATGTGTCAGTTCACGATGCGACTGTTTCCGTGGCAGGGATCTGCTACATCGGTATGCCGTTTGCACTGCTTATTCTCCTGCGGAATATGACGGGGCCTATCTATACGACACCGATTGAGACGTTTTCCTGCGGAGCGGCGATGGTCTGGGTAATGTTTATCGGGACATGGGCGAGTGACAGTTTCGCCTATTTTGCCGGGCGTGCGTTTGGCTCGCACAAGCTGGCACCTGCCATTAGTCCCAATAAGACGATCGAGGGATTCTTTGGCGGCCTGATCGGTACGATTGCTGTCATTGTGGGGCTTGGCTGGCTTCTCACAATGCCGTTGCCGCAGATGGCTGCACTGGGGGCTGCGATTGCCGTGCTCGGTACGCTGGGTGATCTTGTCGAGTCCATGATGAAGCGGCAGATGGGCATCAAGGATTCTGGCGCGATTATCCCGGGGCACGGCGGTGTATGGGATCGCTTTGACAGTGTTCTCTTTACGGCACCGCTGGTCTATTACTATACGGTATACATTGTCCTGCGCTGAGCGAGGCAAAAGGAGCTTGAATGTTAGAGAAAATTGCTGCGACAGTCTTTGTCTTCGGACTGCTCGTCTTTGTGCACGAGTTGGGGCATTTTATCACGGCAAAACTGACCGGGATGCGCGTGGACGAATTTGCCATCGGCTTTGGACCGCGTCTTGTGCATTTTCGTTATGGAGAGACGGTCTATTCGATCCGTTTGGTTCCACTGGGGGGGTTCAATGATATTGCCGGCATGGCGGCAGATGACAACGATGCCGGTGATCGCGGCTATTGCCGCAAACCGATTCTCTCCCGCATGATTGTGATTCTTGCTGGATCGGCGATGAATTTTATCCTGCCGATCATTCTTTTTTTCGGTATCTTCTTCTTTGCCGGGGTACAGACGCCGAATCCTGCGCCTGTTCTTGGCAAGGTGCTTGCAGATAATCCTGCTGCACAGGCGGGGCTCATGGCGAATGACCGCATCATTGCGATCGATGGGACGCCTATCGAGACGTGGCAGGAGATGGTGGACGCCATTCGCACAAACCACGGAACAGTTCCGATGACGATGCAGGTGGAGCGCAATGAGCAGGAGCTGACGGTCAGTGTGACTCCACATTATGATGCATCACAGCAGCGTGGATACATCGGCATTGTGAATGCCTATACCAGTACCTATCCTGGTTTTTTCCAGTCCATCTCAATGGCATTCGAGCGGACGGCGATGATCGTCGTGATGATGCTCGATGCGCTCTATCGGATCATTCTTGAGCTCTCTGGTTCGGAACTTGCGGGGCCGATCGGTGTGGCGCAGATGGCGGGGGAAGTTGCAGAGATGGGCATTGTCCCACTCCTCAATTTCGCTGCACTTCTCAGTCTCAATCTTGCAATCATCAATCTTCTTCCCGTACCGGCACTGGACGGCGGACACTTTCTGACGCTCTGCGTCGAGGCGGTGCGCGGCAAGCCGCTGAGCCCGAAGGTCATGCACTATATCCAAAATGCGGGTGTGGGGCTGATTATTCTGTTGATGCTGCTTGCGATGAAAAATGATGTCGTACGTATTTTTGCTGGAGGTTGACCCGCGTCATGTCAACATTTGAGCGCCGCCGCACGCGGCAGATTCATATCGGGAATATCCCCATCGGGGGAGGTGCACCGATCTCCGTGCAGTCCATGTGCAACACTAAGACGACGGATACGGAGGCAACGGTAAGGCAGATCCGCGAACTTGCGGCGGCAGGCTGTGATATCGTACGTCTCGCTGTGCCAGATATGGCGGCGGCAAAGAATCTCGGCAATATCATTTGCCAGGTGAAAACCCCGCTCGTCGCCGATATCCACTTTGACTATAAGCTCGCTCTTGAGGCGATGACACAGGGGATTGCGGCTCTGCGCATCAATCCCGGAAATATCGGTGGTACGGAGCGCGTGAAAAAGGTCGTCGCGGCAGCACGTGAGGGGGGGATCCCCATCCGCATCGGCGTGAATGCCGGCTCACTTGACCATAAAATGCTCAAGAAGTATGGCGGTGTCACAGCAGAAGCCTTGGTTGAATCCGCCATGGAACATGTGCACATTCTGGAGGAACTGGATTTTCATGACATGAAGATCTCGCTTAAGGCGCATGATGTTCCGCTGACACTTGCGGCGTATCGTCTGATGAGTGAGCGTACGGATTACCCGCTGCATCTAGGCATCACGGAGGCGGGCACGGTGAGGACGGGGATCATCAAGTCTGCCGTCGGCGTCGGAGCTCTTCTCGCCGAGGGAATCGGTGATACGATACGCATCTCGCTGACGGGGGATCCTGTAGTCGAAGTTCGTACGGCAAATGAGATACTGAAGGCACTCGGGCTGAAGGAGTATGGCCCTACGCTCGTCGCCTGTCCTACGTGCGGTCGGACGAGCATCGACCTTGCTTCCATCGCGGAAAAGGTCGAGGAACGTCTGCGCGGTATGGAGGATCCCATCGAGGTGGCTGTGATGGGCTGTGTCGTCAATGGTCCAGGTGAGGCACGCGGTGCGGATGTCGGTATTGCCGGCGGCAATGGCGAGGGGCTGATCTTTCGCAAGGGAGAGGTCATTCGCAAGGTAAAGGAAGAAGAACTGCTGCCCGAACTCTTTCGGGAGATTGATGCGATATTGGAGGAACGGAAACGGTCATGAGAGCAACGAATCTGTACGCGCCTACCCTTAGAAATACGCCTGCGGAGGCGGAGATTGCGAGCCATCAGCTCATGTACCGAGCTGGTCTCATTCGCAAGTCAGCCGGCGGGATGTACACCTATCTGCCGCTCGCATGGCGCACCATCCGAAAGATTGAGCAGATCATCCGTGAGGAGATGGATGCCGCGGGCGGGCAGGAGATCATGATGCCAATCCTGCAGCCGTCCGAACTCTGGGAGGAGAGCGGACGCTGGGGGGCATACGGTGCGGAGATGGTCCGCGTGAAGGATCGCCATGGCCGCGAGTTCTGCATGGGGCCGACACATGAGGAGATGATTACGGCACTCGTGCGCGATGAGGTACGCTCGTATAAGCAGCTCCCACTCATGCTCTATCAGATTCAGGACAAGTTCCGTGATGAACGCCGCCCACGTTTTGGGGTGATGCGCAGCCGTGAGTTCATCATGAAGGATCTCTATTCCTTTGACAAGGACATCGCGGGGATGAACGAGTCCTATCGCAAGATGTCCGTGGCCTACACGAATATTTTCACGCGCTGCGGACTGAACTTCCGTGCGGTGGAGGCCGACAGCGGCGCGATCGGCGGTGGGCACTCCGAGGAGTTTACCGTTCTTGCCCCTGAGGGGGAGTCGCGTATTGCCTGCTGTGATGCGTGCAGCTATGCTGCGAGTGACGAGAAGGCGGCACTGCGTCCCATCGATGCTGCTGCTGAGGAAGCACTGCCGCTTGAGAAGGTGGCAACACCCGATGCTCATACGATTGCCATGCTTGCTGAGTATCTCAGGATTCCTGTCGAGAAGACGATCAAGGCGGTTGCCTATCAGACAGAGGAGGATGTACTTGTCCTCGCATTCCTGCGCGGCGACCACGAGGTCAATGAGGTGAAGCTTGCGCATGTCGTTGGTGCGCAGGAGCTTCGCATGGCGGATGATGCGGCCATCCGCGCAGCAGGCGGGTGTCCGGGCTTTATGAGCCCGATTGGCATCAAAGAGGGCACGTGTATCGTGGTCGATGAGACGGCAATGCGAATGCACAATGCAGCCTCTGGCGCAAATGAACAGGACTTTCACTATATTAACGTCAATCCGCAGCGTGACTTTGGGTCAGTGACCGTGACGGATATTCGCCTTGTTGCAGAGGGGGATTTGTGCCCTGCCTGCGGAGCTGGACATCTTCATATCGGACGCGGCATTGAGGCAGGACAGATCTTTGCGCTCGGCACGAAGTACAGTGAGGCGATGGGGGCGACCTTCCTCGATGAGGCTGGGAAGACGCAGCCCCTGCAGATGGGCTGCTATGGCATCGGTGTCGGGCGCACGATGGCGGCGGCAATCGAGCAGAATCATGATGAGCATGGCATCATTTGGCCGCGTGCGATTGCGCCGTACGAAGTCGTTGTCGTGGCGGTAAACGCTAAAGCAGAGGAACAGCTCGCATACGCCGAGGAGATTTACGAGGAGCTGCGTGCTGCAGGTGTCGATGTACTGCTCGACGACCGTCGTGAGCGTGCGGGCGTGAAGTTCAACGACTGTGATCTCATCGGTTATCCTGTACGTATTGCGATCGGACCCAAGACCATGGAAAACGGAACGATTGAGGTGAAGATCCGAAAATCCGGTGAACTCGTGAACTTTGCGCGGGATACGTACCTGAAGGGCGTGAAGGATATGCTGGCAGCACTTTAAGGAAAGGGAGGAGAATGTGGCAAAGGCATATCCAGGAGTAATTCTTCGCGTGCCGGAGGGGAGCCTTGCCGATGAGCTGGGGCTTGTGGCGGGGGATAAGATCCTTGCAATCAACGATATGCCACTGCGCGATATTATTGACGTCAGCTTTGCGATGGCGGACGAGGAGATTGAGCTTCTCGTTGAACATACCGATGGGACGCAGGAGTGCATTGCGTTCGACAAGGACTATGATGAGGAGCTCGGCGTGGAGTTTGAGAGCGCCGTATTCGACGGGATTCGTGCATGTGCGAATCACTGCTATTTCTGCTTTGTCGATATGATTGCCCCGCACATGCGCCACAGCCTTTCTGTGAAGGATGACGATTATCGTTTGTCGTTTCTCTATGGAAATTTTGTAACGCTGACCAACATGGGGGAGGCAGATTACGCGCGTATTGCGCGGCTACATCTCTCTCCTCTCTATGTATCGGTACAGTGCACAAATCCTGTCCTGCGTGCGGAGATGCTGCGCTGTTCGTGGGCAGGGGATATTCTCGGGCAGCTCGCGCGGCTCGAAGAGGCGGGCGTGGAGTATCATACGCAGGTGGTCCTCTGTGCGGGGCTGAACGATGGAGAGGAGCTGGAGCGGACGATTCGCGACATTACGGCGCGCCGTCCTCATGCACTTTCTCTCGCCATCGTACCTGTTGGGCTGACAAAGCATCGAACGGATTCGTTCCCGCTCGTTCAATTTGATCGGGACGGTGCGGCGCACGTGATCGACCAGGTCGAGTCGTGGCAGAAAAAAATGCGCGCGGAAGAAGGGCGTACCTTCATCTACCTTGCCGATGAATTTTACTTTCTGGCAGGGCGCGAGGTTCCGCCCGCCGCGATGTACGATGGCTTTCCGCAACTCGACAATGGGATTGGGCTGACGCGCAGCTTCATCGAGGAGTGGGATGCGGCAAAGGTGCGCGGAGCTGCATGCGCAGCTCGCCTCGCTGTCGTGAGCGGAACAGCGGTTGCTCCCGTTCTGACGGCAAAGGCGCGGGAGCTTGATCCTCTGGAGCAGAATATTTTCGTACTGCCCGTTGTAAATCGTCATTTCGGCGCGATGGTCAATGTGTCGGGGCTCCTCATCGGTGCAGATATTGCAGAAGCCCTGCGGGAGATGCCCCAGACGGTTGACGGTGTACTCATTCCCGCATCGGCATTGCGCGAGGGAGAGGATGTCTTTCTGGATGATATGACCCTTGATGCCCTGCGGGCAGAATTTCCTGCCCTGCGCATCGAGCCGGTGGCGACGGGTGCGGACTACTATGCGGCACTTTCGGACTGGGTACATTATCATCGCGCGCGTGCGAGCGGTGGTTATACGTGGCAGAGCAATGCGGGCTATACCAAGCCTGTGGCAGGGAATCGCTGAGGATACAGGGAGAGGAGTGAAGCATCATGAGCAAACCCATTGTGGCAGTGGTCGGACGCCCCAATGTTGGGAAATCGACGCTGTTCAATCAGATCGGCAAGAAGCGTGTCTCCATTGTCGATGATATGCCGGGCGTGACGCGTGACCGCATCTATCTGGATGCAGAGTGGCTGAACCATGAGTTTACGATCATTGACACCGGCGGCATTGAGTTCGATGAGAGCGACCATATTCTGCGTTCGATGCGTTCTCAGGCAGAGCTGGCAATGGAGGAGGCGGATGTTATCCTCTTTCTCGTCGATGGGCGGGCAGGACTGACAACTTCGGATGAGGAGGTCGCGCGTCTTCTGCGGCGGACGAAAAAACCTGTGATTCTGGCGGTCAACAAGATCGACAGTTTTGAGCGTGAGGCGCTGATTTACGATTTCTATTCACTTGGGCTTGGTGACCCGATTCCCATCTCTGCTTCCAATGCGATGAATCTCGGCGATCTGCTGGATGCCGTCGTCGCGGCGTTTCCGGCAGAGCCAGCGGAGGCACAGGAGACGGATGAGATCGCTATTGCCGTCGTTGGCCGTCCCAATGTTGGCAAATCCTCGCTTGTGAACCGTCTGCTCGGTGAGGAGCGCGTCATTGTCAGTGATGTGCCGGGGACGACACGCGATGCGATTGACACGCATTTTACCAAAGACGGAGCAAAGTATCTCCTCATTGATACGGCAGGGATGCGGCGCAAGGGAAAGATTACACTGCCTGTGGAGCGGTACAGTGTGATGCGCTCCCTACGTGCGATCGACCGCGCGGGGGTCGTCCTCATGGTCATCAACGCCGCTGAGGGGATTCTGGAACAGGATACGAAGATCGCGGGCTATGTGCATGAGTCGGGCAAGGGTGTCATCATTGTCGTGAATAAATGGGATATTTTCCCGGAGAAGAATGACAAGTCGACACTGCGCTTTACGGATGATCTGCGCGAAAAGCTCGGCTTTCTCCAGTATGCCCCTGTCCTCTATACATCGGCCTTGACGGGACAGCGCGTGGAGCGTGTGACGGAGCTCGTGAAATATGTGGCGGAGCAGCAGTCAATGCGCATCAAGACGAGTGTGCTCAATGAGCTGATCCGCGATGCGGTATCGGTCAATCCGCCGCCGACGAAGAAGGGAAAGCAGCTCAAGATTCTGTTTGTCACACAGGTGAGTATTGTTCCGCCGACGTTCATTATTTTCGTCAATGACCCCGAACTCATGCACTTCTCCTATCTGCGCTTTATCGAAAATCGTCTGCGCGAGAGCTTCGGTTTCGAGGGAACGCCGATCCGCCTCGTGGTGCGCGCGCGCAAGGAGGAAGAACAATGATGTATATCGCCGCGGCCATCGCCGCCTATCTCATCGGATCGATTCCGAGTGGGCTGATTCTTGGAAAACTGATCTGGCATAAGGATCTGCGCGATTATGGCAGTCACAATATCGGTGCGACGAATGCATGGCGCACGCTCGGAAAGGGCGCGGGCATTGCCGTATTTGTTGCGGACAGCCTGAAAGGGCAGGCGGGCGTTATGCTTGGTCTGCTCCTTGTCGGTACGCCCCTCGCTGCCGTCGTCGGAGGTTTGTGTGCCATTCTCGGGCACAGCTTTTCGCTCTTTCTCCGCTTTCACGGCGGCAAAGGCGTTGCAACTTCGCTTGGCGTTCTGACGATGCTGATGGGGCAGGTGACGTTTATCATTTTTGTCATCTGGCTGACGATCGTCTATGTGTCACGCTATGTTTCCCTCGGCTCTGTTGTCGCAGCATTTCTTGCGCCGTTCCTTGCGGCACTTTACGGTTATCCGACAGAGTATGTTCTCTTTACGGCCGTGGCGGCGATCCTCGTCATTCTCCGTCACCGTGAGAACATCGGACGGCTGATGCACGGGACAGAAAATAAAATCTGACGCACGGTTTGTGATACTGGGCGTGTATGGTATGATATACTTGGTTGGAATAGTGCATCGACAGCAGAGGTCAGGGAGGATGGGATTCTGTGAATACAGTCAAGATAGCTCTTTTGGGGGCGGGGACAGTCGGCTCCGGCGTTATCCGCACCCTGTCTATGAACGGGGAGACGATCGCAGGGCGCTGCGGCGCACGCATTGAGATCAAGAAGATTCTCGTCCGCGATGCGAAGAAATATCGTCCGGAGGCAGAGGAGATTGCCCTCACGGACAACTTTGAGGAGATTCTGAACGACCCGGAGATCTCGATTGTCGTCGAGGTGATGGGCGGGCTCATGCCGGCAAAGGACTACATGCTGCGTGCCATGCGTGCGGGCAAACACGTGGTCACCGCCAACAAGGATGTCATTGCCGAACATCTGCGGGAACTCTATGGTGCAGCGGATGAGCATCACGTCGATTTCCTCTATGAGGGCAGTGTCGGCGGCGGCATCCCGATCATCAAGCCGCTGAAGGAGTGCCTGACAGCAAACGAGATCTCCGAGGTCATGGGTGTCATCAACGGAACGACGAATTACATGCTGACGAAGATGACGGAGAAGCATATCAGCTACGATGCTGTACTGCGCCGTGCACAGGAAAAGGGCTATGCTGAGGCGAATCCGTCGGCGGATGTGGACGGACTGGATGCCGCGCGCAAGGCGGCGATTCTGGCGTCACTCGCCTTTGATACCATCGTCGAGTTCGAGGATGTCTCCGTTGAGGGAATCTCACATATTACGGAAGACGATATTGAGTATGGCTTGAACCTTGGCTACGTTATCAAACTGCTTGCAGTGGGACGCAATACGGAGGAGGGGATCGATGTTCGTGTGCATCCCGTGTTCCTCCCGAAGACACATCCGCTCGCTTCAATCAATGGCGTGTTCAATGCGGTCTTTGTACGCGGCAATGTGATCGGCGAAGCGATGTTCTACGGTCGCGGTGCAGGCTCACTTCCGACGGCATCCGCTGTGGTCGCAGACGTTATTGAGGTCACGCGCGACATTGTCGCAGGGACAACGGGGCGCATGAAGTATCGGATCGGAACGAAGAAAAAGCTCTGTCCTGTGGAGAAGACGCGCTCCTCTTATTATCTGCGGCTCGTTGTCGCTGATGAGCCGGGCGTGCTCGGTGAGATCGCCACGACCTTTGGACGTGCGGGGGTTAGCCTTCGATCCGTCATTCAGGCGAGATCGACGGTGAGCGGCGACGCGGAGATTGTCGCTGTGACGCATGTCGTGACACATGCGGATGCCTCTGCCGCTGCTGCAGCACTGCAGGCACTTCCTGTCGTGCGCGAGGTACGCAGCCTGATCCGTGTGGCAGACGGGCAGGAGGATACGCTATGACAGAGCGCAGTGTACGCGTGCGTGTCCCTGCGACGAGTGCGAATCTAGGTCCCGGATTTGATGCACTCGGTCTTGCTTGTACGCTGTATAACGAAATGACCCTGACATTGACGCACGAGCCCGGGCTTTCGATCGCAGCACGTGGTGAGGGCGCTGCTTACATTCCGGGAGATGAGCGCAATATTGTCTGGAAGTCCATCCGCTATCTCTTGGAGAAAGCGGGGCGTGCGGAGGAATTTCGCGGCGCACAGATCCGTATGAGCAACCGTATTCCGCTCTCGCGTGGGCTTGGCAGCAGTGCGACAGCGATTGTCGCAGGACTGACAGCAGCGAATGCGCTCGTTGGCAGTCCGTTTGACCGTCATGCGCTGCTGCAGTTTGCGACGGCCATTGAGGGGCATCCGGACAATGTGGCGCCCGCGATCTATGGTGGCGTCACGGTAAATACCGTGACGGATGGAATGGTGGAATGCTTTTCCTTCCTCCCGCGTATCTTCCTCCGATTCGTCGTCATGGTGCCGGACTTTTACCTCTCGACGAAGTCGGCACGTGAGGTGCTCCCTGCCGAGGTACCGATGAAGGATGCTGTCTTTAACATCGGCCATGCAGCCATGCTTGTGGCGGCTCTATCGCGCGGATCTGAGAAGCATCTGGACAACGCCTTTGCGGATGCTCTGCATCAAAACTACCGTGCGCCGCTTATCCCGGGGATGTTTGATGTCTTTGCCGCTGCGAAGAAGGCGGGGGCATGTGGAGCGGCGCTCAGTGGAGCGGGCCCTTGTCTCATCGCCTTTGTGCCGGAGAAACGAAACTGCACCGAGGATGTCGCCCAAGCAATGCGCGAGGCGTTTCGTTCGCATGAGATCGAGGCACGCCCCTTGCATCTCCGTCTCGATACGAAGGGAGCGCGCGTCCTCCATCGCAGGAATACGAATGCAAAATCATAGTATATGCCCCCACTCCATGTACCATAGAGGAAGTGGGGGTATCATCTTTTTAAGAAAGTGCTTGCAAAAATATACATAAAGGATGTATAATCATAAACATCTTTTCAGGGAGATGGAGGAACCGCCATGAAGGTCAGTATCATCGGAGCATCTGGCTATGCAGGGGAAGAACTTATTCGGCTTCTCCACGGTCATCCGCATGCCGAGATTGTACATCTGACATCGGAGCGCCATACGGGCGAGAAAATATCGAAACTTTATCCACATTTAACGCATATTTATGACAACATACTGGATTCGATGGAGGATGTCCGCCGTATCGCAGAGGACAGCGATGTTCTCTTTATCGCACTTCCGCATGGACATGCAATGAAGCTGGTCAAGGCAATTGCTGGTCTGCCGGTGCATATCATCGATCTCGGGGCAGACTATCGCTTTGCTGACACATCGGTCTATGAGTCATGGTATCATGTCCCACACACGGATCCGGAGGCAGAGCGAGTCTACGGACTTGCCGAGCTGTATCGTGATGCAATCCGAGGGGCGCATCTCATCGGCAATGCAGGCTGCTATACGACAGCAAGTATCCTCGCGCTGACCCCGCTTGTGCAGGAGCATCTCGTACAGACAGACTCGATTCTCGTCGATGCGGTTTCCGGTGTCTCCGGCGCAGGGCGTACACCGAAGGAGAGCACGCATTTTCCGGAGTTCTATGACAGTTTCACGGCGTATGGCGCAGTCAGTCATCGACACACCCCGGAAATCGAGCAAGCACTCTCCGAACAGGCAGGTGAGCCAGTTACGATTAACTTTACGCCGCATCTTGCCCCGATTGCACGCGGTATCCTAGCCACATGCTATGCACGCCTTGCAGACGGCGTAACGGAAGAGGATGTCGACGCGGCATTTGCGGCTCGGTATGCAGATGAGTTTTTCATCCGTCTGCTTGGGCGCGGCGCGTATCCATCGACGAAGTTTGTGCGCGGAACAAATTACTGCGATATCGCATGGCATATTGATCCGCGCACGCATCGTGTTATTGTTTTTTCCGCGATTGACAATCTCGTCAAGGGAGCGGCAGGGCAGGCGATTCAGAACATGAACATCGCGCTTGGTTTGGATGAGCGCACAGGACTCGACCTTGTGCCGATGTATCCATAAATGGGAATGGAGGATATTGATATGTTCAGTGAGCAGAATGCAAAAGCCGGGGTGACATTCCCGCAGGGATTTAAGGCAGCAGGGGTAAAGGCGGGCATCAAGAAGAGCGGCAATCTCGATGTTGCTGTGATCTATACGGAGCGGGAGGCGACTGTTGCAGGTGTATTTACGCAGAATGCCGTTGCCGCTGCACCGGTCTTCGCCTCGAAGAAGGTCGTTGCTACGGGGACAGCACATGCGATTGCAGCAAATGCAGGCTGTGCGAATGCCTGCACCGGAGCACAAGGGGAAAAGGATGCGCGTGCGATGCAGGAGATCACGGCGGCAGCACTCGGCTGCACGCCGGAGGACGTTCTCGTCGCCTCAACAGGTGTGATTGGCGTAAATCTTCCGATGGACAAGATGGAGGCGGGGCTGAAAGCCGCAGTTGCTGCACTTTCGACAGACGGCAGTGCCAGTGCGGGCAACGCCATTATCACGACGGATACCTACTCCAAGTCGTGTGCCACGGAGGTGACGCTCGGCGGCAAGCAGGTACGGTTTGGTGCAATCGCAAAGGGATCGGGGATGATTCAGCCGAATATGGCAACGATGCTCGCCTTCATCACGACTGATGCAGCGATTGACGGCAAGCTTCTCCAAAAGGCACTCTCCGAGGTCGTTGAAATTTCATTCAACATGATTTCGATTGATGGCGATATGAGCACGAACGATATGGCCGTTGTGCTTGCCAACGGTGCGGCAGGAAATGCGAAGATCACGGCAGAGGGCGCGGACTACGAGGCGTTCAAGGCAACACTTGCAGAGATTTGCAAAGGTCTTTCACAGCGCATCGCCTCCGACGGTGAAGGTGCAACAAAGTTCCTGACGATCCATGTGACGGGGACAAAGAGCTTTGCGGATGCCAAGACAATTGGGATGAGCGTGGCAAAGAGTCCCCTCGTCAAGACGGCGTTCTTCGGTGAGGATCCGAACTGGGGGCGCGTGATCTGTGCCGTTGGCTATGCAGGTGTTCCGATGAATCCCGAGACAACCGTCGTGAAGTTTGGAGGAATTCCTGTCTACGCGCACGGTGTCGGTGCGAACTATGATGAGGCGGCACTCAAGCGGGTCATGGGGGAGCATGATGTCGTGGTTGACATCGACATGGGCATGGGCACACAGGAAGCAACCGTCTGGACCTGTGATTTCTCCTATGAGTACGTCAAGATCAATGGCGAGTATCATACCTGAGGTGAGGGCTATGTACAGCGATAAGGACAAGGCGGAGATCTTGGTTGATGCCCTCCCGTACATCCAGGAATTTTCGGGCACGACGGTCGTCATAAAGTACGGCGGCAACGCGATGGTGAGCGATGTGCTGAAGGAAAACGTCATGCGCGACGTGGCACTGATGAAGTATGTCGGCATCCGACCCGTCATCGTTCATGGCGGGGGGCCGGAGATCACGGGTTTTTTGAAAAAGGTCGGCAAGGAGTCCTCTTTCGTCGCCGGGCTCCGCGTGACAGATGAGGAGACCGTTGAGATTGCCGAGATGGTACTCGACGGCAAGATCAACTCGGAGATTGTCAATCTCCTAAACCAGCGCGGTGTTCGTGCCGTCGGCCTCTCGGGAAAGGATGCAGGGCTGATCCGTGCGCGCAAGAAGATGGCGACCGTATACGAGAACGATGCAGCGCGTGAGGTGGACATTGGCTACGTGGGCGCAGTGGAAAGCATCGACGTCTCTGTGATCGAAGATCTGCTGGATCACGACTATGTGCCGGTTATTGCGCCCATCGGCGTAGGAGCGGATGGCGAGAGTTACAACATCAACGCCGACTACGTTGCGGCGGAGATCGCAGGGGCACTTGCGGCGGAGAAGCTGCTTCTCCTGACGGACATAGAAGGCATCTATAAAGATTTTAACGACAAGAGTTCGTTTCTCTCGACCATCCATCTGCAGGAGGCACGCGATTACATCCGCGACGGCATCATCTCGGGCGGGATGATTCCCAAGGTAGAGGCGTGTCTGACGGCACTGGAGTGCGGCGCGGCAAAGACGCACATCATCGATGGACGCCTGCCGCATGCCATCATTCTCGAAATTTTTACGTCGACCGGTGTCGGTACACAGGTTGTGCAGTAAGCAGTATAGGAGTGTATATGAGCGAAACGGAGCAGCAAATATTCGAGACGTATGCGAAGGATTATCTTCCCGTATTCAACCGCTATAAAATCGTACTCGATCATGGTGATGGTGTCTATGTTTGGGATGCTGCGGGAAAGAAATATATCGACTTCCTTGGCGGCATTGCCGTCAATGTCCTCGGATATAATTACCCGCAGCTTGTTGAGGCAATCGCGTCACAGGCAGCAAAGATTATTCATGCCTCGAACCTCTACTACACGAAGCCACAGGCGGATGCAGCGGAAAAACTTGCAGCACTTAGCGGGCTCGGCAAAGTATTCTTCTGCAACTCGGGAGCAGAGGCAAATGAGGGGGCGATAAAGATTGCACGTAAGTACGCCTGCCAAATCCATCCCGAGAAATCGCAGATCCTCACGGCGTGGGATAGCTTTCACGGGCGTACGCTTGCAACACTGACCGCAACGGGGCAGCCGAAGTATCACGAGGGACTTGGGCCGCTGCCGGCAGGCTTTGACTATATCCGCTACAATGATATTGCAGATCTCGAGGCGAAGATCAGCGATCAGACGGCAGCGGTCATGCTCGAGACGATTCAGGGGGAGGGTGGCGTCTATCCACCAGAGGACCACTATTTGAAAAAGGTTCGTGCTCTCTGTGACCAGCATGGTGCGCTCCTCATCCTCGATGAGATTCAGGCGGGAATCGGGCGCGCGGGGACGTTCTTCGCCTATGAGAAATACGGCGTAAAACCCGATATTGTGACGCTCGCGAAAGGTCTTGCCGGCGGCGTACCGATCGGTGCCTTTGCTGTCACGAATGAAGTCGCAGCTGCGTTCCATGCAGGGGATCACGGCACGACATTTGGCGGCAACCCCCTTGCCTGTGCAGCTGCAAACGTTGTCCTCGATACGGTTCCGAAAAAGGAGTTCTTGGCACGCGTCGAGGTACTCGGCGCATACTTCAAGCAGAAACTCGTGGAGCTGCAGAAGAAGTATCCGGCATTCATCGTCGATGTGCGCGGCACGGGGCTGATACTCGGCGCGGAACTCGCGTCGGATGCACATGGGCGCGATATTGTGAATATGTGTCTTGAAAAGGGCGTCATCATCAATTGTACGGTGGGGAAGGTGCTGCGTTTTTTGCCGCCGCTCATCATCACCGAGCCGCAGATCGACGAGGTTGTCAGCGTCCTTGATGATGTGATCTCGCACGATGCGTGATGTGCTATTTTCTTTGCGGCAATGCTGCAATACGATATAATGCACCAATGGGAGGGGTTATATGCTGAAAGGGAAGGACTTATTGTCCATTCATGAACTCAGCCGAGATGAGGTCGAGGAGATTCTATCCCTCGCGCAGGAGCTCAAGGAAAAGCAGAAGGCGGGGATACCGCACCGCCTTCTGGAGGGCAAGTCGCTCGGCATGATCTTTGAGAAGTCCTCAACGCGGACGCGTGTGTCCTTCGAGGTGGGGATGTATCAGCTTGGCGGCCAAGCACTGTTCCTCAGCAGCCGCGATCTACAGCTCGGACGCGGTGAGCCGATCAAGGATACGGCGCGCGTGCTCTCACGCTACCTTGACGGCATTATGATCCGCACGTATGGACATGAGCGCATCGAGGAGCTTGCGGAGTGGGCGGATGTGCCCGTGATCAACGCGCTCAGTGATCTCCTGCATCCGTGCCAGGCACTCACCGATCTCCTCACGATCCGTGAGTATAAGGGCAAGAATCTCACGGGGCTGAAGATGGCATACGTCGGCGATGGCAATAATATGACGCACTCACTCATGTATGCGGCGGCAAAGGTCGGCATGGACTTCGTGGCAGCGACCCCAGAGGGATATGAGCCAAATGCCGACGTTGTGGCAAATGCCAAGGCCGATGCGGCAGAGACGGGCGCGACCGTCTCGATCACGCACAATCCGATGGAAGCGGCTGCGGGCGCAGACGTCATCGTCACGGACACGTGGGCGAGCATGGGGCAGGAGGCGGAGCACGACGCACGCACGTCGGTCTTCCGGCCCTATCAGGTGAATTGGGAGCTCGTTGCCGAGTCAGGCAATGCGCGCTGCATCGTCATGCACTGTCTGCCCGCCTATCGGGGCGAGGAGATCGCAGAGGATGTCTTTGAGGAATTTGCCGATGTAATCTTTGACGAGGCGGAGAACCGTCTCCATGTTCAGAAGGCAATCATGGCACTCACCATGGGAAATTAAGGAGTTGTTTTATTATGGCTAAACAGATCAAAAAAGTCGTTCTTGCCTATTCCGGCGGACTGGATACGTCGGTGATCATTCCTTGGCTGAAAGAGCACTACGATGGCTGTGAGGTTATCGCTGCCTGTGCCGATGTCGGACAGGGCGATGAGCTGAGTGTCGTTCACGACAAAGCACTCGCCTCTGGTGCATCGAAGGTGTTCATCGTCGATCTCACGAAGGAGTTCCTTGAGGAGTATGTCTGGCCGACACTGAAGGCAGGTGCGGTCTATGAGGGCAAGTATCTGCTCGGCACCTCCTTTGCCCGCCCTGTGATTGCCAAGGCGCTCGTTGACATCGCGAAGCGCGAGGGGGCGGATGCCATTGCTCACGGCGCGACAGGCAAGGGGAACGATCAGGTGCGCTTTGAGCTGACGGTCAAGGCACTTGCTCCCAATCTCCAGATCATCGCACCGTGGCGTGAATGGGATCTTGACTCGCGCACGGCAGAGATCGCCTATGCGAAGAAACACGGCATCCCTGTCGCGACGGAGAATAAAACGTACAGCATGGACCGCAACATCTGGCATCTCTCGCATGAGGGCTCAGACCTCGAGGATCCTGCGAACGAGCCAAAGAACTCCATGTTCCTCATCTCTTGTGCACCTGAGGATGCACCGGATGCGCCGGAGTATGTCTCCATTTCCTTTGAGAAAGGGATCCCCGTCGCCGTTAACGGTGAGAAGATGGGGGCAGTCGAATTGCTGACGAAACTCAATGAGGTCGGTGCACGCAATGGTGTCGGCATCGTCGATATCTGCGAGAACCGCCTCGTCGGCATGAAGTCGCGCGGTGTCTATGAGAACCCGGGCGGATCGATTCTCTACTATGCGCATCGTGAGCTGGAATACCTCTGCCTCGATCGCTCTACTTTCCACTACAAGGAGGGGCTTGCCATCCGTTATGGCGAGCTGGTCTATGACGGCATGTGGTTCTGTCAGCTGCGCGAGGCACTCGCCGCCTTCGTGGACAGCACGCAGGAGACCGTGACGGGTGAGGTGCGCCTGAAGCTCTACAAGGGCAACATCATCTCTGCCGGTGCGAAGTCCCCGTATTCCCTCTACAGTCAGGAGTTCGTTACCTTCGAACATGATGATGTTTACGATCAGGCGGATGCAACGGGCTTCATCAACCTCTTCGGCCTGCCGCTCAAGGTGCGTGCGCTCATGCAGGAGGGGCAGAAATAATGAGCGAAAAGCTCTGGGGCGGCCGCTTCTCCAAGACGACCGATGAGATGATCAATGAGTTTCAGGCATCCATCGGATTTGACCGCCGTATGTACCGCGAGGATATTGCGGGATCTCTTGCTCATGCTGCCATGCTCGCCAAGGTCGGCATCCTCTCAGAGGAGGATCGCGCGGCAATCGAGAAGGGACTGAAGGATATCCTTGCCCAGATCGAGCACGGAGATTTTGATTTCAGTGTGGCACTGGAAGATATTCACATGAATATCGAAAAGCGTCTCACGGACGCAATCGGCGATGCGGGCAGCCGCCTGCACACGGCACGCAGCCGCAACGATCAGGTGGCACTCGATACGCATCTCTTTGTACGCCATGCCGTTGTGGACGTGATGGCACACATTCGCGCGCTGCAGCAGGCCCTCACAGAGTCTGCCGCACAGCATCGGGATGTGATTATGCCGGGCTATACGCATCTCCAGCGAGCGCAGCCCATCCTCTTTTCCCACCATCTCATGGCGTATTTCGGAATGCTCGCACGCGACTTTGAGCGGTTTCAGGGCGTCTATGCGCGTACGGATATAATGCCGCTCGGTGCCGGAGCACTTGCGGGGACGACACTGCCGATCGATCGACAGTTCGTGGCACAGCGGCTGCACTTTGAGCGCATCTACACGAATAGTCTGGATGCTGTCAGCGACCGTGACTATATCCTCGAGTTCCTCTCTGCCGCATCAATTCTCATGGTGCATCTTTCGCGCCTCTCAGAGGAGATCATTCTCTGGTGCTCACGAGAGTTCTCGTTTGTCGAGTTGGACGACGCGCACTGTACGGGCTCGTCGATGATGCCGCAGAAGAAGAATCCTGATGTCTCCGAGCTGGTGCGCGGAAAGACCGGCCGCGTTGTCGGACATCTCATGGCGATGCTCATGGCGGTCAAGGGGCTTCCTCTTGCCTATAACAAGGACTTGCAGGAGGATAAGGAGGGGCTGTTTGACACCATCGACACGGTGAAATTCAGCCTTGCAGTATATGCACAGTTGATACGGGGAATGAAACTGCGTGAGGATGTCATGCGTCATGCGGTTGAAGCGGATTACTCGAATGCCACGGATCTCGCGGACTACCTCGTGCGCAAGGGATTGCCGTTCCGTAAGGCACACGCCGTCGCGGGGCAGGCAGTAGCACAGTGCATCGCACGCGGGATCTATCTCTCGGAGCTGCCGATCGCTGACTATCAGCAGCTCTCGCCGCTCTTTGCGGAGGATATCTATGATGCTATTTCTCCGGAGACTTGCGTTTCCTGCCGCAACTCTTACGGTGGTACATCGTACGAGCAGGCAGAAATGCAGCTTGAGGCTGCGAAAAACCTCATGACGGAGGAGGCGCGTATGATCTCCGTACTGACGGAAAAACAGAATATATTGTCGTAATTTCAATGCGAAGGACTTGCTGATTGGTTTTTTATCAGCAAGTCCTTAAATTTTATTTGCATTGTCACGGTACAGATGGTACAATAGCACCAAGTGACTGGATCGGATTATTTTTTGGCGATTTTCGTATTTGCTGTGCGGACGTATTTTCACGGCAATGACATCGAAAATGGCTCTTTTCCGTATAGCGACAGGCGTATAGGACGTGTGGTCGCTGTGTTTTCGTGCGGATGAATTCTGATTTCATGATCGAAAGACTGAGAAAAATATAGGAAGGGGATTTTCCCGAAGGATTTATGGAGGTGTGTTTTTTTGTCGTTCAATCGTAATGGCAACCATGGAAAAGGCGGACAAAAGGTACAGGTTATCCCGTTGGGCGGGCTGGGTGAGATCGGAAAGAATATGACGGCTATCCGCGTGGATGATGAGATCCTCGTGGTGGATTCCGGGCTGATGTTCCCGGAAGAAGATATGCTGGGGATTGATCTCGTCATTCCCGATATTACTTACCTTATCGAGAATCGTGACATGGTTAAGGCGATCGTACTGACGCATGGGCATGAGGATCATATTGGTGCTCTCCCGTATGTGATGAAGCAGATCCCATGCCCCGTGTATGGTACACGTCTGACGCTCGGCATACTGGAGGGACGCCTGAAGGAAAATGGGGTGGACTCGACCAATCTGCACTCCGTCATGGCAGGGGACATCATCAACATTGGCTGTTTCAGTGTCGGATTTATCCGCGTGAACCACTCCATTCCCGATGCGGTCGGACTCTCCATCAAGACTCCCGTGGGGATGATTGTTCATACGGGTGACTTCAAGCTCGACTATACACCGGTGGATGGGCAGATGACGGATTTCCGCCGTTTCTCCGATCTTGGCAATAAGGGTGTGCTCCTTCTGCTTGCCGACAGTACGAACGCCGAGCGTGAGGGACATACGGCAAGTGAACGTACAGTGGGAGCCGCGTTTGATAAGGCGTTCCACAATGTGCGTGGGCGCATTATTGTCGCCACGTTCTCTTCGAATGTGCACCGCATTCAGCAGGTCATTGATACGGCGGTCAAGTACAAGCGGCGCGTTGCCGTTCTTGGACGCAGCATGGAGAACGTCGTCGGCATCTCGCTTGAGCTCGGCTATCTGACTGCCCCTGAGGGGACGATCATTGGTATCGATGAGGTCAATAATTACCGTCCGGAACAGATCGTCATCGTGACAACGGGCAGTCAGGGTGAGCCGATGTCCGCACTTTCACGCATGGCTGCATCCGATCATCGTAAAATCACGATTGTACCGGGCGATACGGTCATCATCTCGGCAACGCCGATCCCGGGGAATGAGAAGCTGGTCTCCAAGACGGTGGATAATCTGATGAAGCTCGGTGCAAATGTCATCTATGGGCGCGACAAAGGGATCCATGTTTCAGGGCACGGCAGCCGCGAGGAACTGAAGCTGATGCACAACCTCGTGCGGCCGAAGTTCTTCATGCCCGTACACGGTGAGTACCATCATCTCGTTCAGCATGCAGGTCTTGCCCGCGAGCTCGGCATGCCGAAGGAAAATATCTTCATCAGTGAGAACGGGCAGGTACTCGAGTTTACGAAGGAGAAAGGGCAGGTTGTCGGGCGCGTGCAGTCGGGCATGGTCATGGTCGATGGCCTTGGTGTTGGTGATGTCGGCAACATTGTTCTGCGAGATCGTCGCCAGCTTTCACAGGATGGTATCCTTATCGTTGTTGTGGCAATGAACCGTCAGAGCAATCGTGTCGTCTCGGGGCCCGATATCGTCTCGCGTGGCTTTGTCTATGTACGCGAGTCGGAAGCCCTGATGGATGAGGCACGAGCGCGTGTTCAGCAGGCGCTCGATCGCTGTGAGGACGAAAATGTGCGCGAGTGGTCGGCGATCAAGTCGAATGTACGCGATGCGCTCAGCCGTTATCTCTTTGATAAGACGCGTCGCCGTCCGATGATCCTCCCGATCATTATGGATGTTTAATATCTATATATATGGGGTTGTTATGCGAAGAAGCGAACTTCGTATAATGGCCCCATTTGTGCATTTCTTTCAACATACTCTCATATTTGAGCTGTGGTTGGTTCGTGTGTAATAGAGTTTTTAGTTGCTAACATTTTGATGATATTGCTGTATTGGCGGCTTGCAGTTGTTCACAAAATGAGATAGAATAATCATGGTTTATCGTCTTTTTTGATGTGGATGAGGAGGAGTTTTATGACGGCGGCTGAACAGAAAGAGCTGCGGCTCTTTGCAGTGAAGGTGCGCGAGGGAATTCTGCGCGGCACGCATGCGGCGAAAAGCGGGCATCCAGGTGGATCACTTTCGTCAGCGGACTATTTCACCTATCTCTACAAGAAGGAAATTCGTGTCGATCCGAAAAACCCGCATGATCCGAACCGCGACCGCTTTGTTCTTTCCAAGGGGCACGTTGCACCGGGGCTCTATGCGACACTGGCGAACTGTGGATTTTTCCCCGTGGAGGAACTGCTGACCCTCCGTCATATCGGCTCACGCCTGCAGGGGCATCCGAATATGAACCTCACGCCCGGCATCGACATGTCTACAGGCTCGCTTGGTCAGGGACTTTCGACGGCTGCGGGCATGGCAAAGGGCGCGAAGTATCTTGGCAAGGACATCAACGTCTACACACTGCTCGGCGACGGTGAGCTTGCCGAAGGACAGATCTGGGAGGCGACGATGTTCGCCGCGCACTATGGACTGGACAATCTCTGCATCGCCGTGGATGTCAATGGGCTTCAGATCGACGGAAAAACCGCAGATGTCATGAATAGCGCCCCCGTGGACAAGAAATTCGAGGCGTTCGGCTGTGCCGTTCAGTGGATTGACGGACATGATTTCACTGCTCTTGCGTCGGCATTCCACACCTTCCATGCGAATCAGGGCAGCAAGAAACCGACGGTGATTCTGATGAAGACGGTCAAGGGCAAGGATGTCTCCTTTATGGAGAATCAGGCGGGCTGGCATGGCAAAGCGCCCAACGATGCCGAGCTTGCCCAGGGACTGGAGGACTTGGCTGCGGTTCGGAAGAGCATCGAGGAGGCATGAGCATGGCAGAGGTAAAGAAAATTGCAACCCGTGAGAGCTACGGCAACGGATTGGTGGAATTAGGAAAAGAACACGATAACGTCGTCGTGCTGGATGCGGATCTTGCCGGTGCAACCAAGACGGCAATCTTTAAGAAGGCGTTCCCTGACCGTCACTTCAACTGTGGTATTGCAGAGTGCAATCTGGTGGATGTCGGCGCAGGTCTGTCGACTATGGGTCTCGTGCCGTTTGTCTCGACGTTTGCCATGTTTGCGGCGGGGCGTGCCTATGAGCAGGTGCGCAATACGATCGGATACCCGCATCTGAACGTCAAGATCTGTGCCACGCACGGCGGCATCTCCGTCGGCGAAGATGGTGCATCGCATCAGTGCTGTGAGGATTTTGCTCTCATGCGTACGATTCCCGGCATGACGGTCATGTGCCCTTCGGATGATGTGGAGGCGCGCAAAATGCTGCATGCTGCCTACGAGATGGATGGTCCTGTCTATATCCGCTTCGGACGTGCAGCAACGCCGGTCTACCATGCGGAGGATTTTCCTTTTGTCGTTGGCAAAGGAGAGGTGCTGCAGGATGGCACGGATGTCGCGGTCATTGCCACAGGGATTCTCGTGCCGGAGGCGATCGAGGCAGGAAAACGTCTTGCGGCCGAGGGCATCAGCACACGTGTGATCAATATGGCGACGATCAAGCCGCTCGATACAGAGATCGTTCTTCGTACAGCGCGTGAATGCGGGAAGATTGTCACGGTAGAGGAGCATAACATCATCGGTGGACTTGGCGAAGCGGTCTGCGCTGCGCTTGCGGAAGGATGTCCCGTTCCTGTCCGCCGTGTCGGTGTCAACGATGCGTTCGGACACTCTGGCCCTGCGGCAGAGCTCCTGAAGGAGTTCGGTCTGACTGCTGACCACATTGCCGAGGCGGCACGCACGCTGGCGGGAAAATAATATCAATGCAGAAGATGTTCTCTTTCATTGGAGAACATCTTTTGTTTTATCCGTGCTTTCCTAGATTGCACGATATTCTTTTTTCCCTTATAATAGGAATAAGAGTCATAAGAGTTATATGAAATGAGGATGTTATGAGAATACAGGGCGTAGTGTTTGATGTTGATGACACGCTGTATGATATGGCGCAGCCATTCTATGCTGCATTACGAAGACTCTATGGAGAGCGCAGTGAGTTCGACTTGCCATCTCTCTTTCTGTCCTTTCGTCGCCACAGCGATGAGCGGTTTGAGGAGTCGCAAACAGGGAAAATCAGTATGGAGCAATTCTATATTTATCGCATCCAAAAAACGCTAGAAGAAGCTGACGTTCAGACGACGGATGCACAGGCGTTGGCGTTTCAGCGTGTCTATATGGGGCTCCAGTATCAGATTCGGCTCTCGCCGATGATGATTCGCATGTTTAACGAGCTCCGTTCGCGCGCCAAACTCGGTGTGATTACCAACGGCGAATCTGCACATCAGAGAAAAAAGATAGCTTCTCTTGGTCTGTCAAAATGGATGCCGGAAGAGACAACGATCGTATCAGGTGACTACAAGTTTCGTAAACCAGACCCTCGTATTTTCCAACTGATGGAGGAACGTATGGATCTGGACAAGGCGGGGCTTCTCTATGTCGGTGATGCATTTGAGATGGATGTTAAAGGTGCGATAGAGGCAGGCTGGAGTGCTGTTTGGTTCAATCGTCGTGATCGCGCCGTGCCAAAGGATGCTGCGGGTCTGTCATTTACTGAAGTTTCATCCGAGGATAAATTGCTTTCCGTTGTTGTCAAAGCCGTGCGCGGTTGATTTGAACGTAATTCATCTGTGATTCCTGATGAAACAATATAAAAATAGCTCATCCATACGGATGAGCTATTTTGTACTGCTTAAGTCGCAGAATTACTTGTTCTGGTCGATGAGAGCCTGAACTTCGGGTGCCTTTCCATCCGAGCCGAGGACTTCCTTGATCTTGTGAGCAACGAGCTCCTTGATGTAGTTACGACCATCGGACAGGTACTGACGCGGGTCAAAGTGCGACGGCTCCTTATGGAAATGCTCGCGGATGCCTGCCGTCATCGCAAGACGCAGATCGGAATCAATGTTGATCTTGCAGACAGCCGACTTTGCAGCACGGCGGAGCTGATCCTCGGGAATGCCGACCGCATCCGGCATGTGACCGCCGTTCTCGTTGATGATCTTGACGTACTTCGGAATAACAGAGGACGCACCATGGAGCACGATGGGGAATCCCGGGATACGCTTCTCGATCTCCTCAAGAATATCAAAGCGGAGCGGGGGCGGTACAAGAACGCCGTCCGCATTGCGCGTGCACTGCTCCGGCGTAAACTTAAATGCGCCGTGCGACGTGCCGATCGCGATAGCGAGGGAGTCAACACCCGTCTTCTCGACAAAGTCCTGTACTTCCTCCGGCTTCGTGTAGGAAGCATCTTCTGCCGAGACATTGACATCGTCTTCGATACCTGCCAGCTGACCAAGTTCTGCCTCGACCACAACGCCGTGTGCATGTGCATACTCGGCAACGCGCTTAGCAAGTGCCACGTTTTCTGTGTAGGGGAGATGCGAGCCGTCGATCATGACGGAGGTGAAACCGCCATCGATGCACGCCTTGCAGATGTCAAAATCTGCGCCGTGGTCGAGGTGAAGTGCGATGGGAATATCATTGATTTCAAGTGCTGCCTTGACGAGATGGACAAGGTACTCATGACGGGCGTACTTGCGTGCACCTGCGGAGACCTGCAGAATCAGCGGAGACTTCAACTCTCCGGCGGCATCCGTAATCCCCTGGACAATCTCCATGTTGTTGACGTTGAAAGCACCGATGGCATATCCGCCGTCGTAGGCTTTCTTAAACATTTCTTTTGTTCCGACGAGTGGCATGTGATTACCCCCTAAATAGACTATAAGTTAATCATCGCATGGTCTAATTATAGCATAGATTATTGAGTGAAGATACCGCTTTTTGAAATTTCTCATCGGTTCTGCTATAATGGGAACACTAATCGGTAAAGGCGGGTGCATCGCGTGCAGTTAAAGCGCTTGGAGGCTTATGGGTTCAAGTCATTCGCCGAGCGAATTGTCGTCCAGTTTGATCAGGGGATCACAGCGGTTGTGGGACCGAATGGCAGTGGGAAAAGCAACATTACTGACGCAGTGCGCTGGGTTCTGGGGGAACAGAATATCCGTATGCTGCGTGGGCTGCGCGCTGAGGACATCATCTTTGCCGGCTCTTCTGCACGGCGCGCGCTGAGTGTGGCAGAGGTAATTCTTGTATTTGACAATACGGATAAGACGCTGCCCATCGACTACGAGGAGGTTGTGGTCAAGCGTCGGCTGTATCGCAATGGAGACAGTGAAATATATCTGAACGATTCCCGCTGCCGTATCAAGGATATATATCAGTTGTTTGCCGACACGGGGATCGGACACGATGGTATGAGCATCATCGGACAGAATCGCCTGAACGACATCCTTGACAGCCGTCCGGAAGATCGGCGCGTTTTTTTCGAGGAAACTGCAGGGATCACCAAATACCGCACGCGCAAACAGGAGGCACTCCGCAAGTTGCGCGACAACGATGCTGACCTCGTGCGCCTGAGTGACATTATGCACGCGCAGGCTGCTGAGCTTCAGCCGTTGTCCCAACAGGCGGAAAGGACCAAACAGTTCCGCGCACTGGATTCAGAGCGACGGAGCTACCAGCTAACTGCCCTCGTCCAGCAGTACGAAAGCCTGCAAAAAGAACAGGAATCCGCTGATCGAGAGCTGCATGTGCACGAAGAGGCAGAGATACGTGCAATGCAGGAGAGAAAAGAAAAAGAAGATCAGAAGACTGCGCTCGAAGAGAAAATGGCTGCTATTGATCTCCGTATGGGGGAACAGGAACAAAAGAGCACAGAGCTTCAATCTAAGCTGGATCATTTAACCAGAGATGCTGCTCTTCTGGAAGGGCGCCGGGATGAAGGGGAGAAACGAAAAGCATATATTGAGCAACAACGCCAGTCTGCCGAAGTTAAGATCCAGACGACACGACAGGAAATTGCACAGATTGATGCTCTCCTCGTACGGAAAAGAGAGGAATGTACCGGAAAAGAACATGCGCTGCATGTGACATGTGCTGAACTTGAACGCGTGCAGGCTCTCGTGCATACAGAGGAAAAGGAACAGGAGCGTAATGCGCATGCACGGCACGCCGTACAGCGTGTGTTGGCACGTCTGCGTGAAAAACTTGCTGCCGTATCGGGGGCTCATCAAGACAGCGACCATGCGGCATCGGCACAGGAGGAGCTTGCTCGAAGAAGGTCACTTTTAATAGAGACACAGTCTGAACTTACAGCAGCAGAGAATGAGGCCCGCCATATCGAAGAAGAATTGTGCGGGGTGAAAGAAAAATGCAGCCGCATCCAAAAAGAGATGGAAGAACTTCGCCGTGCACAGGAGAATGATGAACGGCAGATCAGACAGACGGAGGGCGAGGTGCTCCGTGCACAGCAGAGTCTGGAGTTTCTTCGGCGTATGCAGGAGAGCTATGAGGGATTTGGCAAGGACGTACAGATCGTCCTCCGTGCCCAGGAGCCGTGGCGCAATCACGTGGCGGGAACCGTCGCCGATCTCATTCGTATTCCGCAGCGCTTCCTTGCGGCAATGGAGGCAGCGCTCGGTGGGAGTGTGCGCAATATTGTTACCGAAGATGCACAGACGGCAAAGGAAGCGATCAGCTATCTGAAACGGAATCATGGCGGACGCGTCACCTTTCTCCCACTGACGACGATCGCTGTGCGTTCTCCACGGGATATAGATGTCAAGCAGCATAAAGGCATCATCGGCTGGGCGAATACACTCGTTCAAGCGGATGGACAATTTCAGCGTGTCGTGGATCATCTCCTTGGTCAGACACTGGTGATGGAAACCCTCGACGATGCTCTTGTGACAGCGAAGAAGGAAGGCTATCGTCTTCGCATCGTAACACTTACCGGAGAGTTGCTGAATCCCGGCGGGTCACTTTCGGGTGGAGGGCGAAGGAAACAGCAGACAATGCTGCTCAATCGCCATGCGGAGATCGAGGAAACGGAGGCGGATCTTGCAGCGAAAAGCAAACTATGCGGCGAATGTCGTGCTGCACGAGAAGAGCATCAGAATGCGTGGCAAATAAAAGATCGTGACGTTCAGCGTTGTACGAAGCAAATCGAGCAACTGTCGGGTGAACTATTAAAAAACAATGGAAATCGTGAACTGCTGCAGGCGCGTGCACTGGATCATGAAGAGGCCGTTCAGAAGATGGAACATGCTGAGCAGGAACGTGCCATATACTCCGCACAGCTCGCCAAGAAACGTGTGCAGCTCGAGCGTCATATCGCTCAGTGTGAGGTACATGAGTCTCGCTTTATCCATGAACAGGAGAAGCTGAATCAGACCGGCAGGGAGTATGGTGCTGCATTAAAAAAGACAGCGGACTCCATTCATGCACTCGAAGTGGAGCTTGCTTCACTTCGAACCTCCATTGATACGGAGGAAATGCATCGTAAGTCCCGTGTATTGGAAGAGCAGGATGCCCGTAAGACACAAAGTGATATTGCTGCTCAGGAAAAGCAGCTGTCTGAGGAACTGACGGCGGGGATAGCACGGATTGCATCGCTCTCAGAGGAGATCTCTGTACAGGAGAAACTCCTTCGTGAGAGCAGAAAAAACAGCAGTGATCTCCGGGATGCACGTCTTGCTCATGAAGCAGACGTGCGCGTTTTGGATGAGGCACTGAAGAAATGTCTCATAAATTTGGAAGAGATCCGCTCCAAACGGCATGAGTGCGATAAGCTCGTGGAACGGATTCATCTGCGTATGGGGGACTGTCGTGAGCGTTTACTGAGCGATTTTGGCCTCACTCCCGAATCGGCGTATGCAAAGGCGAAGCATGCAGAGCCGCAGGCAGTCAGCGCACATCTGCGCGAGCTTGAATCTGCCATTCAATCACTTGGCACAGTCAATCCGAATGCCATAGAGGAGTACGAAGAAAAGAAGGCACGATACGAGGAAGAAGAACGCCAAGTAGAGGATCTGAAATCGGCCAAACAGGATATCGAGCAGATCATTCAAAAGATAGACCAGGATATGACCCGGACATTCCGCGAAGCATTCCGTCAGATTCAGGAGTATTTCAACGAGATATTTGTGCGGCTCTTTGGTGGAGGAATCGCAGAATTGCGGCTGACGGACAAGGAAGATATTCTGAACAGTGGTGTTGAGATTCTCGTTACCCTGCCGGATAAGAAACGGCAGAATCTGTCTGCTCTATCTGGTGGTGAGCGTGCACTCACGGTGATCGCCTTGTTGTTTTCCTTTCTTCGCTATCGGCCGTCTCCATTTTCCATTCTCGACGAGATTGATGCGCCGCTGGATGAGGCAAATGTGTCGCGCTTCGGTGACTTCCTGCAGGAGTTTGCAAAACACACGCAGTTTATTGTGGTCACGCATCGAAAGGGAACCATGCGGGCGGCGGATACGATGTACGGCGTTACCGTGGAGGATGCCGGTGTCTCCAAGGTGCTGTCCATCCGCTTGAAGGATTATGAGGCAGAACAGAGCGCCTAATCAGTGCTTCCTCAGAGAAAGGAGTTGTCGTGGGATTCTTTGATCGCCTGAAAAAAGGCTTAACGAAGACACGGGAGAATTTTACCCATAGCATTGAACGCTTGATTATTGGCTATGCTGACATTGATGACGATCTCATCGATGAGCTGGAAGAAACCCTTTTGATGGCTGATGTTGGCGTCAAGACGACGGAGATGCTGATCGCGTCTGTACGAAAGGGGATCAGAAATAAGGATATTCAGACGCCGGATGACTTGATTCCTTTTCTGGAAAAAGAAATTGTCCGCATCTTGGATCGCGGAGAGAGTGATACGCCCATGGCGGATTGCCCTCCAACGGTGATCTTGGTGGTTGGGACAAATGGCGTCGGCAAGACGACGACCATTGGGAAGCTGAGTGCCTACTATCGCCACCAGGGCAAAAGTGTTTTGCTGGCGGCGGCGGATACGTTTCGCGCAGCCGCCATCGAGCAGCTTGAGGTTTGGGGCAAGCGAGCGGATGTCCAGGTCATTAAACATGGCGAAGGATCGGATCCCGCCGCCGTTGTGTTTGATGCGCTTCAGGCGGCAAAGGCACGCAGAACGGAGCTTGTCATCGTGGATACGGCGGGGCGCCTCCAGACAAAGTCCAATCTCATGCAGGAACTGGAGAAGATCTACCGTGTGATCGGACGCGAGGTGCCGGGGGCTCCACATGAAACACTGCTTGTTCTCGATGCAGGGACGGGTCAGAACGCGATCAGCCAGGCGGAATTGTTTTCGCAGGCAGCCCCTGTCACCGGCGTCGTCCTTACCAAGCTGGACGGTACGGCAAAGGGCGGCGTTACGATCGGCATCACCGCGCAGCTCGACATACCCATCAAGTGGATTGGCGTAGGCGAGGGCGTTGACGACTTACGTCCCTTTCATGCGGAGGATTTCGTCAATGCACTATTTGCCAAACGCGAAGATGCAGAAGCATAATAGATATGGATATCTGTAACGAAAGAAGGGGTCGTCGATGTATGAAGATCTGATCGAGCATACCGTCCGCAGCGAGGATATATTTGACGGCACGTTGCTGCATGTGCGCCGCGATACCGTGCGTCTGCCGAATGGAAAAGAGGGGGTGCGCGAGTGGATTCGCCATCCGGGGGCTGCGGCTGTACTTCCGCTCCTCCCCGATGGAAATGTTATTCTCGTGCGGCAGTATCGCCACCCGATTGGAAAGGTTACCTTGGAAGTCCCCGCCGGAAAGCTTGATGCCGAGGGGGAAGATCCGCTGCACTGTGCGCGGCGGGAGCTGTCGGAGGAGACGGGCTACACCGCGGAGCAATACGATAAACTGACGACGATTGCAACCACCGTCGGCTTCTCGAATGAGTACATTCATCTGTACCTCGCACGTCAGCTTTCCTCCGGGCGGCAGCATACGGATGAAGATGAGTTTGTCAATGTGGTGCAAATGCCGCTAAAGGAAGCGCTGCATCTGGTCAACACAGGAGAAATCATCGATGCCAAAACCATCATCTCTCTGATGATGGCAGCGCCGCATTGTCCCATCGAGTCATAGGAGATATTGATGTTCGGATTTGATTTACAGGAAATGCTGCTCGGCATTCCCGGGCTTGTCATTGCGATGACCTTCCACGAGTATGCACATGCGCGTGCCGCCGTCTCTCTGGGGGACTTCACCCCGCGTCTCATGGGGCGGCTGACGCTGAACCCGACGGCCCATATCGACCCCATTGGTCTCCTGATGCTCTTCTTGGTACGATTTGGATGGGCAAAGCCGGTCATGATTAATCCAAGCAACTTTCGTCAACCAAAGCGTGACGATATTCTCGTATCACTCGCGGGACCGATGATGAATTTGTTCCTCGGCTTTGTGGCATTTTACGTTATGCTGCTGATCAATGCACACCGCCTTGATGTCTCGCAGATCACCTATACGATCATACAGATGATCTTCGTCTACAACGTGAACTTTGCCATTTTCAATATGCTTCCTATCCCGCCGCTCGACGGCTCGCATATTCTTCGCAATCTGCTGCCGCCGGATCTTGCCTATCGTTATCAGTCGATTGAGCGGTACAGTATTCTCATCATGATCGTATTTATTGCGACACCGATTCTGAGCGTTGTGCTGATGCCGCTCTTTCACTTGGTCTATGGATTCTATAAAGTGCTTGGCTCAGCACTCCTGTTTTAGGCTGTGTCATGAAGGACGACTATCTGGTCAAATTAGATGCGTTTGAGGGGCCCATGGATCTGCTCATGCATCTTATTGAAAAGAATAAGATCGATCTCTATGATATTCCGATTGCCGATTTGACGCGCCAGTATTTAGATCATATTGACAGACTCTACCAGTTCGATATTGAATATGCCAGCGAGTTCTTGGTCATGGCGGCAACGCTGCTGCGGATTAAAGCCCGTATGCTGCTTCCTCCGGCCGAAACGGATGAGGAGCAGGAAGAGGATCCGCGCAGGGAGCTTGTCGAACGTCTGTTGGAGTATCGTCGATTCAAAGAAATCGCGTCGATTCTCGCAACGATGAACGATGCACAGAGTCCCTATGTGGAACGCTCTCCCATGCCGCTTCCTGCGCATCGTATGCCGCTGCTTGGTCTTTCTCCTGATGCGCTTCTGCGGGCTTTTTCGGATGTCCTGCGCGCGCAGGAGAAGCCACGCATACCGACGGTTGTCATTTCAGCGGAGGAGTATCGTGTGCAGGATAAGATGGCGGATATTCTGGCTCTTCTCCATACACATCATGGCCGCATGAAACTGAGCGACGCGTTTCCCAGCGGAACGCGGGAAGAGCTGCTCTCTGCTTTTTTGGCACTGCTGGAGCTCGTTAAGATGCAGACCGTACTCGTTACGCAGGAATGTCTGTATCATGTGATTACGATTTCAACAAAGGAGGGCAGCAGTGCAGTCTCTTAGCCGCTCGAGTATTCTTGAAGCCGTTCTGTTTGCCGCAGGTGCACCGCTTCCCCTCTCAAAATTGGCAGAGATCATCGAGGTTCCGGAGTGGGAGGTGCAGGAGGCACTGACCGTCCTCGAACGCGATATAGCTGCGCAGGCACGCGGAATATTTTTGCGCAGATCGGCAGGCGGCTATCAGCTCGTGACGCACCCAAGCGCCTTTCCGTGGGTGCAGAAGCTCGCTGAAAAAATACAGCCGACACTGTCCTCGTCTGCGATGGAAACACTTTCTATTATTGCCTATCGGCAGCCCATCACCAAGCAGGAGGTAGAACACATCCGCGGGGTGCGCGCCGAACGCTCCATTGGACGGCTGATGGAGCTGGAACTTATCTGTGAAATGGGACGTAAACCCGTCGTCGGGCGTCCCATTCTGTATGGAACGACGGATTTATTTTTGCGCTCCTTTGGCTTAGCGCAAATAGAGGATCTTCCTGCCTTACCGAACATCGACGATATAAAAAAGACGCTGGATGATGATCAGCTGCGTCTATTTGAAGAGATGCAGGGGGCATCGGATTCTACGGAAGAAGAATAATCCAGCTTGTGCGAAATAAAGGGGTGGAATCATTGGTAGAACTGCTCGCGCCTGCGGGAACGAAAGAGGCTTTTTATGCTGCTGTTGAAAATGGAGCGAATGCCGTCTATCTCGCGGGAAAAATGTTTGGTGCGCGCGCCTATGCGGCCAATTTTGACGAGCAGGAACTGAGCGATGTCATCCGCTATGCTCATCTGAAGAACGTTCAGGTACACGTCGCTGTCAATACGATCATCGACAATGAGGAACTCCCTAAGTTAAAGGAATATCTCTCCTTTCTTTCCTCGGTTGGAGCAGATGCTGTATTGGTGCAGGATCTCGGCGCGGCACGTCTAGCACAGCAAATCGTACCGTCCCTTCCGCTGCATGCGAGTACGCAGATGACCATCCACAACAGTGCAGGGGTAAAGGCTCTTGCAGCGCTTGGCTTTTCCCGCGTCGTTCTCGCACGGGAATTGTCCATTCCTGAGATACAGAAGATATGCCGTGAGAGCAGTGTTGAGATCGAATGCTTTGTGCATGGCGCACTCTGTGTCTGCTACTCAGGACAATGTCTGATGAGCAGCATGATCGGCGGGCGCAGTGGGAATCGCGGCCGCTGTGCGCAGCCCTGCCGCCTTCCGTATACACTGATCGATGCAGCAGGACGAGATGTGCTCGGCGATTCTGCCGGAAACTTTCTGCTCTCTCCGCGCGATCTGAATGCCGTTGACCTGATTCCACAGCTGCTCGACGCAGGGATATATTCGCTGAAGATCGAGGGCCGGATGAAACGTCCTGAGTATGTTGCGACCATTGTCCGCACGTACCGGAAGGCGATCGATCACTATCTTGCTGAAAAAAATCCGCCGATCGACGATGATGATCGCGATCATTTGGCGCAGGTGTTTAATCGGGATTTCACAACAGCATACATGGAAAGACACCAAGGGAAGCAGATGATGAGCGACCGCCGTCCGAACAATCGGGGACTCTTGGTCGGCCGCGTTGTCGATTATGATGCCCGTACGGAAATGGTGTCGCTGAAGCTTGCACGTGATATTGCTGTTGGGGATCAGCTGGATTTCTGGGTGAAAGTCGGAGGCCGCGTTTCTGCGGAGATCGAACATCTCTATGATGAAGATGGGCGCGAGTGTCCGGCAGCATCTGCGGGGGATACTGTCTCTTTCCGGATCCGTGGGCGCGTACGGATGCATGACCGAGCCTTCAAGGTCTATGATGCAAAACTGATGGAGACGGCGCGCCGTTCTTATGCAGCGGATTCGCTTGCTAAGATTCCTGTCGTCATGCACCTTCATGCCAAACTACAAGCTCCGCTGACCCTCCATGTTGAAGATGATGCAGGAAACTGTGTCGATGAAAAAAGCGAGTACCTGCCAGTACGCGCGACAAAGCGTCCTCTCACCGACGAGATAGCAAAAGCACAGATGGAACGCCTGGGAACAACGGCGTTTGTCATGAAAGAACTCACCTGCGAGATCGATCCGGAAGTAATGGTTCCCGTCAGCGAACTGAATAAACTTCGCAGAGCAGCGATTGCCGCGCTAGAAGAGGTACGCATCAGCCGTTTTCAGGAGCAAAAAAAGATATGTCGCGTCACGATTCCAGTGCGAGGGAATGTGTCGACTGCACCTCCTGCAAAATTGATGGTCTCTGTGGATTCTCTGGCGGCCGCCGAAGCGGCAATTTCCGGCGGTGCAGATGGGATTCTCTACGGCGGTGAGTCCTATGAGGGGCGCCATTTGCAGCCGCGTGATTATGATATGGTTTGGGATTATGCACAGGCGCATCACGTACGCATTGACTATAATACGCCGCGTATCGTCCATGAAGGTGAATGTTCTGCGTTAGTAGATCTTCTGGCACATTTTGAAAACAAATTACCTGCTGCCCTTCATGTCCATAATATCGGAACTGCCTATCTCGCGCGGGAGCATTGTTCTGCTGCTCTTCATGCAGATGCATCGATGATCAGCTACAATAGGGCAACCCTTGACTTTTTGCAGTCGTATGGCTTTAAGGAAGCAACGATTTCGCCGGAGTTAAACGAAAAACAGGCAGCGCGGCTCGCCCATGATTCTGCCATCCCGCTCAGCATGATGGTCAGCGGTCGCCTTCCGTTGATGGTATCGGAATACTGTGTGCTCGGAAGTTTTCTCGGCAATTTAGATAAGGGAAAGTGCACGATGCCATGCCGAAAAGGAAGATATTTTTTGCATGACCGCAAGGGTATCGATTTTCCCATTGTAATCGATCAATTCTGTCGTATGCATATATTGAACAGCAAGAAGCTGTCACTTCTCCCACATGTTCCGAAGATTTTACGTGCGGGGATTACAACCCTGCGCATCGAAGGACGCGGCACGGCACCGGATGAGCTGCGGCGTACGGTTTCTGCCTACAGGGATGCGATGAAACTATCTCTGCCCTTAACCGAGGAAGAAGAAAAGCGCCTGCAAAGGCAGGAAGGAAATGACATTACGCGCGGTCATTACTTTCGTGGAATCTGGTAGAAGCACAGATTAGTTCTGTCGCATTATGTTTGACGCATTCTTTGTAAAAGAGGTACTTATGGACACGGAGTCATTTAAGGCTTTAGAATACGAAAAGATAAAAACCAGACTCGCATCGTATGCCGCCACAGCCTATGGGAAAGAACGATGCAGCAGTATCATGCCATCTTCCGACTATGACCACGTTGCACAACTTCACAGGGAGACCGAAGAGGCAGTACGGGTTGCACAAATTCAGCCGCCTCCATTTGATGGCATCCATCATCTGCAGGAGATTCTTAAAAAGGCAGGCCGAGGTATCCTGCTGGAGCTGGATGAGCTGCGCTTGGTCAAGAGCACCATTGGCGGCATGAGAGAGGTGAAGTATTTTTTTCGCGATCTGTCTGCTGATGCAGAGTTGTTGAAAGACTTGGCGCGGCGCATCGAAATCTTGGGCATGTTGGAACGGAATCTTAAGGCAGCGATTGACGAATACGGAAATTTTCGCGATGATGCCAGCCCCGTCCTTCATCGTATCACGAATGAGCTGCGTACGGCACAGTCGCGGGTAAAGGATCGGCTTTCTTCCATTCTTCACGATGCAGCCTATCAAAAAATGTTTCAGGAAGCTATTGTCACTGTGCGCGATGAACGCTATGTCATCCCGGTCAAGCAGGAATATCGCAGCCAATTTCCAGGTGTTATTCACGATCAATCCGCAAGCGGCGCGACACTGTTTATTGAACCACTCGCCATTGTCGAGCTGAATAACACCGTGCGTCAGATGGGAATTGCACGCGAGCAGGAAATCCTGCGTATTATGCAGCGATTGACCGGTGAAATTGCCCGTTCTGCTGATATTTTGTCTGCCAACTGCACGATTTTGTCCGATCTCGATCTCATTTTTGCTCGTGCTTCCTTGGCGCGCGAGATGAGAGCCTATCCGCCGATTTTGAATAGAGACGGGTATGTGCATCTGCAAAGGGCGCGACATCCACTGCTCCCTCCGGACAAGGTCGTTCCGATTGATATAGAGCTGGGGAAAACTTTTTCCACACTGCTGATCACGGGGCCGAATACCGGCGGTAAGACGGTCAGTATGAAGACACTCGGCATTCTTGCACTGATGTCTCAGTCAGGCTGTTTTCTTCCGGCTGAGTCAGGCTCGGAGATACCGGTCTATCAAAATATTTATGCGGACATTGGGGATGAGCAGAGCATCGAGCAGAGTTTATCCACGTTTTCCGCGCACACGCGCAATATTGTACGCATCATCGATCGAGCGACATCCGGCGACTTGGTGCTCCTAGATGAGGTCGGCGCGGGAACTGATCCTGATGAGGGCGCTGCTCTTGCGCGGAGTATCATCGAACATTTCCTTATGAATCGCATCGCTACTGTTGCGACAACGCATTATGCAGATCTCAAAACGTATGCGTATACACAGCAAGGCGTTGAAAATGCATCGGTTGAATTTGATCTCAAGACGCTCCGTCCGACCTATCGTCTGCTCATCGGTATACCGGGGGCAAGCAACGCCTTTTCCATTAGCCGCCAACTCGGTCTGTCGGAGGAGATCGTTGCACGGGCAGAAGAATATGTCAGCGAGGATCATGCCCAGTTTGAAACCGTTGTTCACGATTTGGAACGTGCCAAGACGATTTATGAGGAAAAAAATCAGCTCCTTTATAAAAAAGAAACGGATGTTGGCAGGGCTGAGGCACGCCTTCGCGCAGAACGTGCTGAATTTGAGCAGTCGAAGCAGGAACTCCTCCATAAGGCACGCGAAGAAGCAAACAACATTGTACGTGAGGCAAGACGAAGTGCCGAGGAGACCATTCAGTCGCTCAAGGAACAGTTTGATGACCATGGCATCAAGGAACGTCAAAAAGCGATTCAAGCAGCACGGACAAGACTGAATGAGGCCTATGTGCACAACGTATCGCCGAAAATTCCTGCGGAGGGGAGACCTGTTCGCCCCGGTGAGATCCAAAGCGGGGATACAGTTTACATCCGTACGCTTGCCCAGGAGGGTACAGTGCTTTCCGTACAGGGCAAGGAGCTCAGCGTTCAAGTTGGCGGTCTGCGTACCATGGTCAAGATGGATGCGTGCACATTTGTCGGACACCAAAAGTGTAAAAAAAAGATCAACAAGATACGCGTCGGCGGTTCATTGGCGCAGAAATCGGCCGAGGTTCGTCCACAGATTGATGTGCGTGGCATGACCGTATTGGAGGCAGAGGCAGTTCTTGAGAAATTCATTGACGATGCTGTCTTTGCAGGGCTTTCCACTGTGCTGGTCATTCACGGAAAGGGGACAGGGGCGCTGCGCCTTGGGCTGCGTGATTACTTTAAGCGAAATAAATCCATCCGCGCGTTCTCTTTTGCTGATATTTCTGAGGGCGGTACAGGTGCAACCGTTGTTACACTGAAATAGAAGTGAAAAACTCCTCTTGTCGCGCGCTTTTTGAGAAAATATCCTTACAAAATACCAACTTTGTGTTACAATAAAGAAATTGAGTGCATAAAGCGCCTCCAATGGACACATCTTGGGAATCACTGAAAAAATGAAGTCTGTCAGATTGGCGTATTTTTCGTCCGAACGAGGTGGAAAACCGGACGCAGAGTGAACCTCTGCACTAGATTTTCCGCCGAAGTACGGGCAAAAAAGATGCGTCAAGATGATGGCGTTAAATTTCTAGTGCTTCCCTAGGTTAGGAAGGTATCCATGCAGAAGAGCGAAAAGAAAGCAACGAAGAAGTCGTCAGGGTTTTCCATGGGAAAGATGATCCTCGTCGTAGGACTAATTTTGTTTGTCATGGTCATCGGCGTCGGCTGTGGTTTCCTGACGGCAAGTCTGAATACCAGATCCAATCTGGCAGAGGACATTGTTCCACCGGCATCATCGCAGATTTACGATATTCATGGAAATGAGATTGCGAATATCCATGCGGCGGAGAATCGTCGTCCGATTGGCATCAATGAAATCCCCAAAAACCTCCAAAATGCTTTTATTGCGGTGGAGGACAATCGATTCTACGATCATATCGGTATTGACCCACGTGGCATTGTACGCGCGATCTGGGCAAATATTCGCGGCCGAACGGTCACGGAAGGCGGCTCTACGATTACGCAGCAGCTCGCGAAGAATGCTTACCTGACACAGGATCGCACACTAAAGCGCAAGGTACAGGAAGTATTCCTCGCGCTGCAGCTGGAACGACAGTATACGAAGCAGGAAATCCTTGAGCTCTACATGAACCAGATCTACTTTGGACAGGGAGCCTACGGTGTTCAGGCAGCGGCGCGCACCTATTTTGGCAAGGATGCCAAGGATCTGACGCTCAACGAGTGTGCCATGCTTGCGGGGATTCCAAAGAGCCCGAACTATTACTCGCCGGTCAACAATATGGATGCGGCGACAGAGCGAAAGGCTGTCGTGCTCGACCAGATGGTTAAGTACGGCTATATCAGTGACAGTGAAGCCGCAGCAGCAAAGAAGGAGCCGCTGCATATTGCGAAAAACACAAATGATGGCGGCAAGAGTGCCTCCTATTTTGTGGACTACGTTCTCCAACAGCTGGCAGAGAAATATGGAGACGATGCGATCTACAAGGACGGTCTGAAGATATATACAACCATCGACATGGATATGCAGGCTGCGGCAGAGACGGCGATGAAGAATCTGCCGACCTACTTTACGGATGCCAACGGGATCGTTCAGCCACAGGGAGCATTGGTCGCTATCGATCCGCACACGGGCTACATTAAAGCGATGGTTGGCGGGCGTGGGACGGATCAGTTCAATCGTGCGACACAGGCAGTTAGACAGCCCGGCTCAGCGTTTAAGCCCTTCGTTTTTGCCGCCGCACTCGAGAACAAGTATACGCCGGAATCCATCATTGAAGACAAGCCGCTGAAGGTCGGTTCTTGGGAGCCGCAAAACTACAGCCGAAACTTCTCCGGCAAGGTTCGCCTGCGCGATGTTGTACGCTGGTCACTCAATGTTCCAACCGTTCGTATCGCACAGGATATAGGCATCGATAAAGCAATTTTCTACGCACAGGAAATGGGAATATCCACGTTCGTCCTAGATGGTGCGACGAATGACCGTAATCTGGCAACAGCCCTAGGTGGAATGACGCGCGGTGTAACTCCGCTGGAACTGACCAGCGCCTATGGTACATTTGCCAACCGTGGCATCCACGTCAAACCCGTTGCTATTCTGCGTGTCGTATCACGTACCGGGAAGGTGCTCGAAGAAGCAGAGCGCAAAGAAAAGAGTGTTATGTCAGCAGACAATGCGGCAGCACTGACGGCGATGCTTGAAGATGTCATTCGGCGCGGAACGGGTACGCGCGCCAACATTGGACGTCCGGCCGCAGGAAAGACTGGCACGACGAGCGACTATCATGATGCATGGTTCGTCGGTTATACACCTGATCTGGTTACCGGCGTGTGGATCGGGAATGACAGTGTCAGTGACTTGCACGGCATGTCCGGTGGTATGACACCTGCTGTCATTTGGCAGGCCTTTATGCAGAAAGCATTGGCTCAGATGCCCATACGGAGCTTCGCTGGGAGTCCGGCTTATTCTGACACGTCTGCCAAAGAGGAGACGGCGGTCGACCATGAGAAGTCCTCTGGTGAGAAAAAGGCGGATGAAAAAAAGAAGGAGCAGGGAAAGACCTCTGGAAGCTCTTCCAAGGGAGGAGGAAATACTGCTCCTGCGGAACCCGCACGTTCTGCACCGGCAGAGTCTCCAGGAGCTGCGCCTGAACCTGGCATGGGGATAGAAAAAGGACAAAACTAGAGAAGAGAGGATCATTCATTGAATGCTGTTGATATTCTAAAGGAGCGCGGGTTTCTTGCACAGTGCACAGACGAAGCTGCACTGCGCGGCCTGCTCGATCATGAACAGGTGACATTCTACACAGGATTCGATCCGACGGCAGACAGCCTCCACGCAGGACATTTGATTGCGCTTATGGCCATGTCCCACATGCAGCGTGCAGGACATCGCCCCATTTGTCTTGTCGGCGGTGGCACGGGGACAGTAGGCGATCCTTCAGGACGAACAGATATGCGCAAGGTCATGACCGATGAAACAATTGCACATAATTGCGATTGCTTTCGTGCACAGATCTCACACTTTATCGACTTTACGGATGGGCGTGCCATCATGGTCGATAATGGCGATTGGCTGCGCAAACTCAATTATATTGATCTGCTCCGCGATGTTGGAGCACACTTTACGGTAAATCGTATGCTTGCCGCAGAAAGCTATAAACAGCGGTGGGAGAAAGGGCTTACCTTCCTTGAGTTCAACTACATGATTATGCAGGCGTATGATTTCCTAGAGCTCAATCGACGTTATGGCTGTCGCCTTGAAATGGGCGGCGACGACCAGTGGTCGAATATTATCGCCGGTGTCGAACTCTGCCGTCGCAAGAAGAACATTACCGTATTTGGCCTAACCAATAAACTGCTGACCAAAAGCGATGGAAAGAAAATGGGCAAAACGGCGGGCGGAGCGCTTTGGCTTGACCCGAAGAAGACCTCTCCCTATGATTTCTACCAGTATTGGCGGAACGTTGATGATGCGGATGTCTCGACCTGCCTCTCTCTGCTCACCTTCCTCCCCATGGAGGAAGTACATCGTCTGACGGCCGTCGAAGGGCAGGAGATGAATCACTCGAAGGAAGTGCTTGCCTACGAGGTGACGAAGATCGTTCATGGGGAGCAGGAAGCACATAAGGCACAGGAGATGGCACGAGCCCTGTTCGGCGGCGGCGGGGTCTCTGAACAGGTCCCACAGCTCCATGTGACATGTGGAGAGAAGCTGATTGATGCACTGACGCGCGAGGGAGTCTTTTCTTCCAAAGGAGAGGCGCGTCGCTTGATTCAGCAGGGCGGTGTCACGCTCAATGAAACGCGCATCTCTGATGAACATTATGTCTTGCAGGAAGATGATTTTTCAGAAGGGAAAGCACTACTGAAAAAAGGAAAGAAGAAGCACTATCAGTTGGTTCGCTGAATACTGTGTTGACGATGGGAAGGAGATAAATAATGTCCGGGCATTCAAAATGGGCAAATATCAAGCGTAAAAAGGGTGCAAATGATGCAATCCGCGGAAAAATCACGACGAAGATTGGGCGCGAAATTACGATTGCTGTCCGTATGGGTGGCGCAGATCCGACGGGAAATATGCGTCTGAAATTGGCGCTTTCCAAGGCAAAGGCCAATAATATTCCGAAGGACAATATCAATCGTGCCATTCAAAAAGGACTCGGGGCAACTGAGGGCAGCAATTACGAAGAGGTAATCTATGAGGGCTATGGTCCGGGCGGCACGGCGGTGATGCTCGATATTCTGACCGATAACCGTAACCGTACCGCTGCGGACGTGCGTCATCTTTTTTCGAAGTATGGCGGCAACCTTGGACAGGATGGCTGCGTCTCATGGATGTTCAAGAAGAAGGCTGTTTTCATGGTCGAACGAGATACCTTTGATGATGAGGACGCACTTCTGGAGCTCGTTTTGGAGGCGGGGGCTGAGGACATGCGCTCCGAGGACGATGTCTTTGAGATCATTGCTGAGCCGGATGCCTACGATGCTATTGAGACAGTATTGGGCGAAAAGGGGATTGAAACGGCATCGGCAGAGGTGACGATGGTTCCTGACACGACGGTTCACCTCGTTGACAAAGATGCGGAGAAAATGCAGACGCTGATCGATGCGCTGGAAGACAATGACGATGTTCAAAACGTCTACAGCAACTACGAAATGGATGAGTAGACGACAACTTTCCTTGAGTGCAGACATCGTGTCTGCACTTTTTTAGGAATCGCATAGGAACATACAATGTTAGTACTTGGTATTGATCCAGGAACAGCCATTTGCGGCTACGGTTTTGTAGAGCAAAATGGGTCACGTTTACATGCTCATGCCTATGGAGCCGTTACAACACCGTCAAAAATGCCTGTGGAACAGCGTCTGTTAAAAATCCATACAGTGCTTGATGAACTCATCCAAAAATATCGCCCCGATGCAATGGGCGTGGAACAGCTCTTCTTCAATCGCAATGTTACGACCGCCATACCGGTCGGACAGGCACGTGGGGTCGTACTTCTCGCTGCGGCAAAAAACAACCTTGTGCTGATTGAGAGAACGCCGCTTCAGGTGAAACAATCCGTTACGGGATATGGAAAGGCAACAAAGGAACAGGTCATCTACATGGTGACAAAACTCCTCCATCTGCCCGAGCCTCCTCATCCTGATGATACGGCGGATGCCCTCGCTGTCGCGATTAGCGCTGCACACTGTATGGACACAATTGCCTGGCGTAATCGATTGTAGGTTTATGTTGACCGAGATGAAATGAAGGCTGGAACTTCGCGAAGGATCGTTTTTGACAGGAGAAGAGTAGATTTATGATCGGATTTCTAAAAGGAAAAGCGACGCATATCACATCCGACTATTGCCTTCTTGATGTGCATGATGTAGGTTATCGCGTATTCATTTCCAATCAGACGCGTGCACATATCAGTCCAAATGCAGAAGTTATGCTTTACATTCATACAAATGTACGAGAGGATGCCATTCTTCTCTATGGATTCTTTTCGCGGGAAGAATATGACCTATTCCTCCATCTGATCGGCATTTCAGGCATCGGACCAAAAGTCGCTCAGGGAATCCTATCTTCGGCAACAGCAAATGATTTCTACCGTATGGTGCAGCAAAAGGATGTAAAAGGTATCACAAAACTTCCCGGTATTGGAAAGAAGACGGCTGAGCGTATCCTGTTGGAACTGAAAGACAAACTATCAGATGTCTCGGTTGAAGATATGCCGGAAGGTGACAACAACGTCGGAGCAGAGACCGAAAATGATATGGTCGCTGAAGCAACAGAAGCACTTCTCACACTCGGTTTTCAAGACAGTGAGATTCAGCGTGTATTCCGACAAAAGTATTCCTGCCAAAATACGGAGGAGCTGATCCGCTATGCATTGGCAGAACTACAGCGGCTCTGATCCAGGAGAGGAGGGAATACGATGCCTGAGATGGGGGAAGATGAAGAAATCATTTCCTATGAAGAGCAGTCCACCGATGGCTGGCAGTATAGTCTGCGCCCACGGCGGCTCAGTGAATACATTGGACAGGATAGAGTAAAGTCCAACTTATCTAAATTTATACAAGCGGCACTGTCGCGGGGAGAAGCACTCGATCATGTCCTCCTTTATGGTCCGCCGGGACTTGGAAAGACAACGCTCGCGGGCATTATTGCCAATGAGATGGGTGCTAATTTTCGCCAGACATCGGCGCCTGCCATCGAACGGCAGGGAGATCTCGCCTCCCTGTTGACCAATTTACAGGAACACGATGTTCTCTTCATCGATGAGATCCATCGTCTTTCCCATCATGTTGAGGAAATACTCTATTCTGCAATGGAAGATCATGCCATTGATATTATTATAGGGAAGGGGCCAAGTGCGCGGTCCATCCGTTTAGACCTCGCACCGTTTACGCTGGTTGGGGCAACGACGAAGACGGGATCTCTATCGGCACCGCTGCGCGACCGATTTGGAATACAGGCGCGGTTGGAGTACTATACAACCGACGCTCTCCTGCTCATCATCGAACGTACCGCTGAGATTCTTTCCGTTCATATCGAACGCGACGGTGCACTTGAGATTGCGCGCCGCTCACGTGGAACGCCGCGCGTTGCCAACCGTATTCTAAAGCGCGTACGTGATATTGCACAAGTGGCAGGCGAGGAAATTATTTCGCGTTCCATTACCATCGACGCACTGGATGCATTGGAAGTCGATGAATGTGGCCTAGAGAGCAAAGACCGTTATATGCTTGAGGTCATGATTCAGAAATTCTCCGGTGGCCCTGTCGGACTCAAGACACTTGCGGCGGCACTGAGTGAGATGACAGAGACCATAGAGGACGTCTATGAGCCATATTTGATCCAGCTTGGCTTTATCGCCCGTACCGCACGCGGACGTGTTGTGACGCAGGGCGGCTATGAGCACATTGGGGTATCGTATCCACGCGGCGATGACAGACAGGGAGAGTTACTCTAACATGAAAATACTTTTGCACATGTGCTGCGGTCCATGTTCCTGCTATCCAGTAAAAAAATTGCGCAGCGACGGCATAGAGCCGACAGGTTATTTCTTTAACCCGAACATTCATCCATATCAGGAGTGGAGAGCACGGATGCAGGGGGCAGCACAGTTTGCAGAAACAGTGCAGATGCCGATTGTCATCGATCGGGAATATCAGATGCGTTCATTCCTGAAAAAAGCTCTTCCTGCAGAGGATATGCGTGGTGGACGATGCCGCATGTGCTATACATGGCGTCTGCAGGAAACTGCTGCCTACGCAGCACAGCACGGATTCGATGCCTTTACGTCAACCTTGTTCTACAGTATCTACCAACAGCACGATCTCATGCGTTCTGTTGCAGAATATTTTGCAGATCAGTACGGTATCACGTTCTACTACGAAGACTTTCGTATCGGATGGCAGGAAGGTATTGATATGAGCAAGGCCATGGAACTCTACCGTCAATCCTACTGTGGATGTATTTTTAGTGAAGAAGAACGATACAGCAAGGAACTGCAAAAAATTCGTCGCAAGGAAAATCGGGAGAAGAAACGACAACGCCAAATGCTTTCCGTGTGAAGAGGGAGTGCAGCAATGAAATTGTGTTTGCGGTGCAGTATTCTTGTCATCAGTACATTGTTGTTCGTTGTTCCAGGAATTGTGTCCGCATCGTGGCAGCCGGAAATTATGGTAGGAATTTGTCAAGGTGTCGCGGAAGCAGAATTTTCCGGAAGGAATGCACTGCTTTATGTATACACAGATGAGCAGCAAAAAAGCCCCATTCTGACGATTCCGCAACAGGAAAAACTGCGGGTTCGATTCCTTCATAATACATTTGAACTCAATGGAAAAACATATGAAGCCAAGCACTTATACATCCAGGCAGGCGAAGATGAATCCATTTATATCAACGATATGCCGTATCGTGGTTATGTTACATTGCTGAAACAAAATGGCATGACTGTTATCAACCATGTTTTGACGGAGGATTATTTGTACGGGGTTGTGCCCAAAGAAATGCCTTCGACGTGGCCGATGGGCGCTTTACGGGCGCAGAGTATTGCCGCACGAACGTTTGCCCTGAAGAACAGGAATCGCCATAGCGAGCAAGGATTCGATCTGTGTAATACTGCGCATTGTCAAGTTTATGAAGGAAGTTCGGCAGAGACGAAGGAAACTACGGTAGCTGTTGATCGTACGCGCGGGGAAGTGATGTTTTATCACGGCGCCATCATTGATGCTGTATTTCATACGGATTCCGGTGGTATGACTGAGTCCGCCGAACAGGTGTGGGGGAGCTATGTCCCTTATCTGCGTGCCGTATCCGAACTGCAGATGAAAACCAAGCCGTGGACACAACGTGTTTCAACGGCGCTGTTCGTGAAAAAAATGGAGGAGAGCGGAAAAAAGATTGGTCGCATGAAGTCGATTCATCTTTCTCCTCTCAGTATCGGCAAGGGGAGCAAAGATCGGAGCCCGAGCGGCCGCGTCCAGTTTATTGAAGTTCTTGGTGACAAAGGAAATTGTGTTGTTTCAGGAAGTGACTTGCGCAGGCTGTTTGCTCTGCCAAGCACACTATTTGACGTGCAGCGTGAATCGTCCGATATTGTCTTTCGTGGCTATGGCGGAGGGCATGGTCTCGGCCTCTCGCAGTGGGGGGCCAAGGCATTTGCCGACCGGGGGAAGACTGACCGAGAGATTTTATCGCACTACTATACGGATATAACCATCGAGAAAATATACTAAATGAACTACGGATATACCAAGTAATACGTTGTGTTATGCAGTCCGTAGTCATATAAGGTGAGATCTATGAATATTTCTGATTTCGATTACTTTCTTCCAGAGAAGCAAATCGCACAAGTTCCGGCAGACCCGCGGGATTCTTCACGGATGATGGTGCTGTCCCCAAAAACACAGACCATCGAACATCGGCACTTTTATCAGCTGGATGAATATCTGACGGATGGAGATGTACTGATATTCAATGATACTCGGGTAATCCCAGCACGCCTCATTGGTGTAAGACAGCCGACTGGGGGAAAGGCTGAGGTGTTTTTACTGCGCCAACTGGAACGGGATCAATGGGAAGTTCTTGTGAAGCCCGGCAGAAAAATGCGCGTCGGCTCTGTGATTACGTTTGGTCATGAGCTGTCCTGCGAGGTGCTTGCACATACGGATTTTGGCGGACGAATTGTAAAATTCTCCTATGAGGGAATCTTTGAAGAGATTCTGGATCGTTTGGGAACGATGCCTCTGCCTCCTTACATTCATGAGACACTGGAGGATC
>CAUTTS010000001.1:0-62809 GCA_963541465.1 uncultured Selenomonas sp. | reverse complement strand
GTAATCTTTCGAGGCAGAGTTGCGCAACATAAGAATTTATCAGTGTTTCCTTAACGATTGCCCATACCCTATTAACGATACCCAGAAGCAATCGTTAATAGGGTATCCATCGTTAATAGAGTATGTACCCAACCGCTCCGCTGTCACTGATCCCTGAGGAAAAGAAATGACTGCAAAACGGCAGCCATAGTGCACCCCCCCCCATATATCAAGTGGTTTGGCGGCTCGAACCCCATCGTTGCATCGTATCAAATCGGAGCGTAAGCCATCACAAAGAGATGGTTTTCGTACAAAAAATGATCGCACCCGTCGGACAGTCCTCCGCCGCCTCGATGGCATCGTCCTCCTCCATCGGGGCGGGCTGACGCAGGAGGCGGGCGCAGCGCACAGTGCGGTCGATCATGAAGAGGGCGGGTAGCCGCTCCACGCACATACCGCAGGAGACGCAGGCGGTGCTGTCGATGGATAGGGTCATCATATCCTCCAAATGAAAACTGCGGTGTGGCGTATGATTCCACACCGCAGCTGCTCTGCATAGATTTTTCAGAGAATCACGGGTCAGCGATTCCTCAGAGTTTTGCGCTGGCGTCCGACGCCTCAAGCGTCTTGTGCATGTAGGCGCGGATATCGACGCCGTGCTCCATCTTCATCACATCGTCGAGGAGCTGCTTTGCCTGCTCCATGGTGACGGAACGGATCATCTCCTTGACGCGCGGGATGGACGGCGCGCTCATGGAGAGCTCCGAGATGCCCATGCCGAGGAGGAGAACGGCGGCGTATGGGTCGCTCGCCATCTCGCCGCACATGCCCGCCCAGATGCCCGCCTCGCGCGCACTCTCGATTGTGCGCTTGATGAGACGCAGGACGGCGGGGTTGAACGGGTTGTAGAGATGGGCGATCTGCGCGTTGCCGCGGTCGACCGCGAGGGTGTATTGGATGAGATCGTTCGTGCCGATGCTGAAGAAGTCCACGTATGGCGCAAGGAGCGGGGAGACGACAGCGGCGGCAGGGGTCTCGACCATGATGCCGACCTGTACGTCGTCGGAGTACTCCTTGCCCTCGTGGGCGAGCTCGACCTTGGCCTGCTCGACGAGCTTCTGCACGCGCTGGATCTCGCTGACGCTGATGACCATCGGCACCATCATCGCGGCCTTGCCGTAGAGGCCGGCACGCAGGATGGCCTTGATCTGCGGGAGGAAGAGGTCATGCCGGTCGAGGCTGATGCGCAGCGCGCGGTAGCCGAGGAATGGGTTCTCCTCCGGGTCGATGTTGAGATAGGGCAGGGGCTTGTCGCCGCCGATGTCCATCGTGCGGATGACGCAGATGTTGCCGCCGCATTTCTCGACCGCAGCGCGGTATGCCTTGAACTGATCCTCCTCCGTCGGGATCGTCGTCGAGCCCATGAAGATGAACTCGGAGCGGAACAGTCCGACGCCCTCTGCACCGTAGGTCAGTGCGTTGTCCACGTCCATGTGCGTGCCGATGTTCGCCGTCAGCTCGACGCGCGCGCCGTCCTTTGTGACGGCGGGGAGATCTTTGAGCGCGGCGTAGTGTGCCGCGAGTTTTTTCTGCTCCTCGATCTTCGTCTCGTAGAGGGAGCGCTCCTCCTCCGTCGGGCGAATGACGATATCGCCGCGGCTGCCGTCGAGGATGACCTCGTCGCCGTCACTGATGAGACCGATCTTGTCGCCGATGCCGAGGACGGTCGGGATGGCGCGTGCCTTCGCGATGATGACGACATGGCTCGTCGCACTGCCCGAGCCGAGGATAACGCCCGCGATCTGCTCGGTGGGCATGCCTGCGACGACGGACGGCTCGATCTCCTCGCCGACGAGGATGACCTGGCTGGAGCCGATCTCCGGCTCCTTGACGCCGAGGACGTATTTCGCGATGCGCTTGCCCACGTCACGCAGATCGACCGCGCGCGCGGCAAAGTACTCGTCCTCCATCTGCTCAAAGAGTTGTGCCTGCTCGTTCGCCGCATCGAGGATACCCTGTGGCGCGCTGCCCGTCGCCGCGATCTTGGCGGTGATGTTCTCTGCCATCATGGGATCCTGCACCATCATGCGGTGCGCCTCGAGAATGGCGGCCTGCTCCGTCTGCTCCTCTTTGCGCAGGCGCTCGATGGTCGTGAGCAGGGTCTCCGTCACGGCGGCGATGGCCACATTTGCCTTTTCCTGTTCCTCATCCAACGCACCCGCCTTGTAGGCGGCGAGGTAGCCGTCGAGGTTCTGTCCCGCAAGCAGGACCTGTCCGACAGCGATGCCGGAGATGACCCCTTTTCCACGGATGGTTTCTGCCATAACAATCCCCTTTCCCCATGGGAATCTGCACAGTGAAAATGTTTCTGTGGTGACCGCTGAAACATCTTTTCACTGTGATGAACGATGAAAAAACGCCGCGAGGAATATATAGGAATCGCTGATAAAATGAAGTCCGTCAGATTGGCGTAGATTTTTCGTCCGAACGAGGTGGAAAACCGGACGCAGAGTGGTGCTCTGTGGAGGATTTTCCGCCGAAGTGCGGGCAAAAAAGATGCGTCAAGATGGCGCGGCTGAATTTATCAGTGCTTCCTATCCCCCTCGGGCGTCCTCCGTATGGTCTTACTCCTCGCCGAACTTCGAGTTGACGAGATCGGCAAGAGCCTTCACAGCATCTGCCTCATCCTCGCCCTCGGCGATGATGTTCATCTGCGTGCCCTGCACAAGCCCCATGCTCATCAGCATGAGAATGCTCTTGGCATCGACCTTCTTGCCCTTCGCCTCGATCTGGATCTTGGACTTGAACTTCGTCGCCGTCTGAACGAAAACCGATGCGGGACGTGCGTGAATGCCCGTCTTGTTCTCGATCGTTACTGTCTCCTGCGTCATATAAAACCTCTCCCATCCGAATAGATAGATGACCATATCCCCTGTGCCACGCCGGTGAGGACGCGCACATGAATCAACAGTATGGATATTATACTATAAATGAAGGGGCTTTTCAATAACTCTCACCGCTGTGAGAGCGGGATAATTTTGGCGGATGATGGATCACATGAAGCCCTCGGACTGCTGTAAATTCTTCGTCCGTGCGGCGCTCATTTTTTCTTCAGCGTGCGCAGCGTATCCGCCACGATCTGCTCGGCGGTGAGGTGATGCGCCCGCGCCAGTTCCTCGGGATTGTAGCGGTCGTGGAACTCCTTCGAGAGGCCGTAGCAGCGCACGCGGATGTGCTCGTCCATGCCGTAGTATGCGGCGACCTTCTGCCCGAAACCGCCCTCGAGCGTGCCGTCCTCGAGGGTGAGGATGAGGCGGTGCTTTGCCTTCAGCCTGTCGAGCAGCTCCGTATCGAGCCCCGAGAGGAAGATCGGGTTGATGACCGTCGCGTGCACGCCGTCCTTTGCGAGCTCGGCGGCCGCGTCACTCGCCATCTGCGCGAAGTTGCCGGCACCGATGATGGCGACCTCCGCACCCTCCGTGACGACCTGATAGCGGTTGAGCGCGCTGTAGTCCGTACGCACGGGGTAAGGCGACATCTCATAGCCCATGACCGGCACGCGGATCATGACGGGATGCGCCGTCTGCGCGAGCGCCCAGCGCAGCACCGCGAGATACTCCTCGATACCTGCGGGCGCGAGAAAGACGAGATTCGGGATGTTTGCAAAGAGCGGGATGTCGAAGAAGCCGAGGTGCGTCACGTCGTTCATTCCGTAGAGTGTCGCGTACGTCGAGAGGAAGACGGCCGGGTTGTTGTTCACCGCGACATCCTGTGCCATCTGATCGTAGACGCGCTGGAAGAATGTGCTGCACGTGCCGAAAACGGGACGTGCGCCGCCGCGTGCGAGCCCCGACGCCATCGCGACGGCCTGCTCCTCGGCGATGCCCACGTCGACGTATTGCGTGCCGAGTGCCGCGCGGTCGGCGGGCGTGAGCCCAATGCCGCCCATCGTACCTGCCGCGAGGAAGACAAAGTTCGGGTTCCGCGCTGCCTCTTCCTTGACGAAGTCCACCGTCGCCGCGAGGAAGGGATCGGTGTACGGCTGCTTCAGCACGCCCGTCTCGATGTCAAACGGCATACGGTAGTGCCACGTCTCGCGATCCTCCTCGGCGTATTTGTAGCCCTTTCCCTTCTGCGTATGGATGTGGACGACGACGGGCGTTTGGCTGTCCTTTACCGCGCGGAACGCCGCGATCAGTGCCTCGCAGTCGTTGCCGTCGGCGACGTAGCGGTAGTCGAGGCCCATCGCGCGAAAGAGGTTATTCTCCGCCGCGCCGCTGCTCTCGCGCAGGCGGCGGAACTCCTTATACATGCCGCCGTGGTTCTCGGCGATGGACTGGTCGTTGTCGTTAAAGACGATGATGAAGTTCGTCTGCATCTCGCCCGCGACGTTCAGCCCCTCGAGTGCCTCGCCGCCCGACATCGAGCCGTCGCCGATGAAGGCGATGATGTTCTCGTGGCGTCCCGCGAGGTCGCGCGCCTTGGCGAGACCCGTCGCGAGGCTGATCGAGGTGGACGTGTGCCCAACGTTGAAGAAATCGTGTGGGCTCTCCTCGGGATTCGTATAGCCCGAGACCTCATCGTACTCCTTTTCCACGAGATACGCCTCGACGCGCCCCGTCAGCATCTTATGCGGGTAGGACTGATGCGACACGTCGTAGACGATCTTGTCCGTCGGTGAGTCAAACACCGTGTGTAGGGCGATGATCGCCTCGACTGCGCCAAAGTCGGGACCGAAGTGGCCGCCGTGCATGCTCGCGCGCTTTAGGAGTGCCTCGCGCATCTCCTGTGCGAGCGCCCTGCGCTGCTCAGCCGTATACCCCTTGATGTCGGCAGGCGACGTGATGTTTTCCAGATACAAAGAAAATCCCCCTTTTTCGGTTTCCGCATCCATTCCTATGGCGATTATACCACTGATGGAGATGCGCGTGTCAAGGCGGATTTTGTCGGTCATCTTTTGTTTCCCATGCAACGGATTTTTTCAGGAAGATGTGGTAGAATCATTTTGATCTACGTAATTGATGGAAAGGAAGGAACAGAATATGAGTGAATGCAAAATGAGGGACAGCCGCATCGTCATCAGCGAGGTCATGATGCCGAGTCAGGCCAACCCGAACGGGAATGTCCACGGCGGCGAGATCATGAAGCTGATGGATTCGGCGGCATACGCGGCGGCGCGGCGCTACGCGCGCTCGAACGTCGTCACGGCGCGCGTCGATGAGCTCGAGTTTCACCTGCCGATCCGCATCGGTGACCTCGTCGTCGTGACGGCAGACATCGTCTACGTCGGACACAGCTCGATGGAGATCTCCGTCAACGTCATCGTCGAGGATCTCGACGAGGGCAGCGATCCGCAGCTCGGACTCTCGGCGTACTTTACCATGGTCGCGCTCGACCGCAACGCACGCCCGAAGGCAGTGCCGCCGCTCGAGCTCAAGACCGAGGAGGCACGCGTTGCCTTCGAGGAGGGCAAACGCCGCTACGAGGCACACAAGGCACGCAAGCGGGGCGTCACCATTCCCACGAGCGGCTGTGTCTGTGACGCGATTGCCCAGCAGGCGAAGGCGGCGAACACTGCGCACACGGCAAAAGAAGCGAAGAAGTAGAAGCGTTCCTTGAAGTAAGGGAGAGTTTATGCTACAATAAGTGTGAGACATGAACAGCAATATTCAGAATACCGAAGAGATTCCCTATGGGGATTGTCGGAGTGAAATCGTGTCTTGCAAAAGATGCCAACAGCAATTCACCTGTCTCTTAAACAGTAGCGGGGCTTGACGACCCCGCAGGACGGGGCGGCGCGTCGCTTCCGTCCGTGGCATCTTGTCTGTATATGTCCGCAGTCTGCTGCGGTGAATGAATGTGTCCGACACAGTGCATATGCATCTGGGTCGGGCATTTTGCACAAAGGAGGAAGAACGATGCTGGACGCGCTGAAAGAGGAAAGCAACCGAACCTATACGCGGACGGAGAACGATGCCGCAACCTACGCGAGTTCAGGCTCAGACGTCCTTGACTTCTTTGCGGCGGCAGGCGCGCTGCGGGAGGCGGGTGAGGCGGAGATCATCGTGCGCTTCACCCGCGCCTTTGCCGCGCATCCGACCTATGCGCTGCGCACACTCTTCTACGCGCGTGACGTTCGCGGGGGACTCGGCGAGCGGCGGCTCTTTCGCGTGCTGCTGCGTCATCTTGCCTTTGCTGCGCCCGCATCTCTCGAAAAGAATCTGAAATTCGTTCCGGGATACGGTCGCTGGGACGATTTGCTCGTCCTTCTCGACACGCCCTTGGAGGCTGCCGCTGTCCGCCTGATTCGTGCACAGCTTGAAAAAGACCTATGTGCCGCAGGGGAGGAAAAGCCAGTCTCCCTCCTCGCGAAGTGGCTGCCGTCCGTCAATACCTCTTCGCGTGCGGTACGCAGACAGGCGCGGCGGCTCGCGGTCCTGTTCGGGATGAGGGAGGCGGACTACCGCAGGATGCTCGTCCATCTGCGCCGCCGCATTGCACTCATCGAGAATGCGCTGCGTACGAGGAACTATACCTTTGACTACGCAAAGCAGCCGTCGAAGGCGATGTTCAAGTACCGTGCGGCGTTCTGGCGCAACGACGTGGAGCGGTACAAGGCGTTTCTGTCGCGTGTGGAGCATGGTGAGGAGCGGCTGCATACGGGAACGCTCTATCCCTATGAGATCATCCGTCCGCTCAGTGCAGCAGTGGCACCGCAAATCCCGAAAGAGGAGGCGCGTGCCCTTGATGTCACATGGAGTGCACTGCCCGACTATACCAATGGAGAGAATGCGCTCGTCGTGCTCGACGGCTCCGGCTCGATGTACTGGGGTGGGAACCCCCTGCCGAGCAGCGTCGCGCTCTCGCTTGCCATCTACTTCGCCGAGCGCAATACAGGCGTGTTTCATGGGCACTTTATCACATTTTCCGAGAACCCGCAGCTTATCGAGATCGAGGGCGCGACGATTGTGGAGCGTGTGTACTACTGCAGAAGCTTTGACGAGGCGGCAAATACAAATCTTGAAGCGGTGTTCTGCCTCCTCCTGCACGCAGCGGTGAAGAACCGTGTGCCGCAGGAGGAATTGCCCTCCGTGCTCTACATCATCACGGACATGGAGTTCGATACCTGTACTGTGGACGCGGACGTGACGAACTTTGAGCGGGCACAGGAACTGTTCGCGGAGGCGGGCTATGCGCTGCCGCGCATCGTGTTCTGGAACGTCCAGAGCCGCCGCCGTCAACAGCCTGTCAAAATGAATGAGCAGGGCGTCACGCTCGTCTCCGGGTGCAGCCCGAGCATTTTCTCCATGACCGTCGATAGGCGCATTACCCCGTACGAGTATATGGAGCAGGTGCTCGGCAGCGAACGGTATGCGGCGATTGAGGTGTAGGCGCAAACAAAAACGCAGCTCCGTGCGGGGCTGCGTTTTCTCGTGTGGGAAACTTATTCGATTGCTCCTTCGAGCGCTAGCAGATACTCCTTTTTGTCCAGTCCGCCCGCGTAGCCCGTCAGACTGCCGTCTGTGCCGATGACGCGGTGGCATGGAATGAGGATGGAGATCGGGTTGCGTCCGACCGCACCGCCGACGGCCTGTGCTGACATCCGCCCGCCGCGCGCGGCGGCGACATGCGCGGCGATCCTGCCGTACGTCGTCGTCGTGCCGTAGGGAATCCCGCGCAGGATCTTCCATACCGCCTGCTGAAATGCTGTGCCGTGCGGCGCGAGCGGCGGCAGAGCACCGGGATCGCGCCCCGCGAAGTACACATCGAGCCAACGGGAGACCTCCTCGAACACGGGGAGGTCTTTTTGCGTGCATACCGCAGATGCAGTGGGGACATCCTCTGCAAAGTCCAGCTCTGTCAGTGCCGCCCCGTCGCTCATGAGGACAATCCTGCCGAGTGGAGAGGAATAGTACGTTGTGTAGGTCATGCAGATGCTCCCTTTTTCACAGGCGGAAGGAGGAAGGCGAAAACGGCAGGGATGAGGGCGATGGCGGCGACGGTGAGGAGCGCCGTCGTGAGTCCCTGTCCATCTGCGATATGGCCGAGCACGGGCGTAAAGATACCGCCGACACTGACCGCGAGTCCGAGCGTCACGCCAGAGGCGAGCCCTACGCGATGCGGGAGGTACTGCTGACCGAGCACCACCATCGGGCTGTAGATGAGACTGAGCGACGCCGCAATCGGCAGGAGGAGCAGGGCGGCGAGCACGAGGGAATGTACCTGCGTAAAGAGGAAGATGCACGGCGGCAGAATCACCGCCCCGATGCGGATCATGCGGTGGTAGCCGTAGCGGTCGGCGAGCCGTCCGCCGAGCAGCGTACACGCTGCACCGATCGCGTAGTAGACGCTCAGCACGGCGTTGCCCATCGCCTCCGTCTGCCCGAGCTCCTGAATCCAGTACAGCGCGAGGAAGGTATTGATGCCGAAGAAAACGATCGAACGCCCAAAGACAATGGCGGTCAGCCGCAGGAATGAGCTCCACTGATTGACGCCCTGCGGACGTGCCTTTGCCTCTGCCAGCTGCGGTGCAGCATTCAGCTCGTAGAGTCCGCGCAGATGATGGCGGAAGACAGCGGAGATGATGATCTCTGGGATGAGAAAGACGAGTGTCCCCGCGAGACCGAATGTCGTCACGGCGGCGGTCATGACCACAGGACCGAGGGCAAAACCGAGATTGCCGCCGAAAGAAAAGATGCTGATATTCTTCGCACGTTCGCCCTCTGCTGAGGCGTGATGGACGAGCCGCGCTGCCTGCGGATGGAACATCGCCGCGCCCGTCCCGCTCACCGCGACTGCTGCGCACAGCGCGGGGAACGTCGTCACCACACCCGTGAGCGCCATGCCGCCGCCGGCGAGGAGGAGCCCAAGCGGAATCAGCCACGGGCGGTTGTGCCGGTCGGCGAGCTGCCCGAAGATCGGCTGCACCACCGAACCGACGAGATTTGAGAACAGCACGAGCGTCGCCGCCGTCGCATAGTCGTAGTGATAGGTTGCGATCAGGAACGGCAGCACCGCCGCGAGCGCACCCTGATTGATGTCCGAGCACAGATGCCCGCACGAGATCAGATAGTTATAGGTTCTCATCTTTGTTGTTGCCACACAAAATGCCCCCTAACGAATGAGATGTGTTTTATTATAGAATAAAACGGGCACGCATGGTAGGGGGTGCATTCATAAACACGTTCAATACTTCCCGCCCGTGCCGCCGTGACTGCCGCCACCTGAGGAGGACGATGACGAGGAGGAGGATTTTGCCTTCGCCGTGCGCACGACGCGCGAGGTGATGTAGTTGTCGTCGCTCTGCGTGAGCTGAAAGCTCTTGTGATCGAGATAGGCGTCCGCTGCTGCGGCGGCAGCAATGTTGCTCATCTTGCGGATCAGGAAGCAGCGAACGAGGCAGAAGATGACGACGGCGAGAAGAGCCGCGATGCCGAGAGCCGTCGCATTGAACGCCGTGCGCGGGTCGTAGGGCGCACCCTCCTTCTCATAGTGGGTGAGCATCATGTCCGTCGTCTTGGCGTAGGAGGCAAACGCATCCGCATAGCGGTTCTCGCGCAGAGCGGGGAGGAACGCCTCAGTCAGCGCATCCATGCACCTGCCGTCGGTGATGCGCGTACGCATTTTGCTGCTGCTGGAGATATGCCAGTCGCGATCCTTCGGCGCAATGAGAAGGACGATCGCACCGTTTTCTGCCGTGGGTGCGAGGCGGTCATTGATCTCGTTTGCCGCCAACGCTGCACTTTTGCCGTGGAGATCTTTCAGCGTATAGACGGCGATGCGTGCCCCGTGCGCAGTACTGAGCTTCTCGAGCGTTGCGTTCAATGATGCCGCCTCGGCAGCGGAGAGCAGACCCGCCTCATCCGACAGGAGAGGGGCACTGCCCGCTGCTGGGGCGGCATTTGCCGATAGCTGCAGAGAACATATTGCCATGAGGAGCAAGAGAAGTGCGATCAATATACAATGTGCTGGTTTTGTCATGACACTCTCCTATCCTATGATGTACTTGATGGCGTAGTAGAGCAGCGGCAGGGCAATCAGCGCGGGGATGAGCGGATAGCGGAGTGCCTTGCGGCGGTCGATGGGCAGCGAGCCGACGACCTTTCCCGTCTGCCCGTTCATCATGAATGTATAGGGCTGGTTCTCGTAGCGCGTCGTGAGAATCCACACGGGCACCATTGCATAGCGCACCGCGCCGTCCCGCTTTACAATCTGCGCATTGCCATCAAGACTGCGGCGGTGATAGCCCTTGACCGTGTCCGCGAGGATGCTGACCGCACTCGTGCGCACGCGCCGATCAATGCGCGGTGCGGAGGCCTTGGCATCGACATCATATTTGTCCGCGAGATGCCCTGCAAGATAGGCGGGGGAAAAGGGGATGAGCGCGCCGAAGTCAAATGGCTCGATGCTCTCCATATAGTTATCGTCCATACGGCGACTGCCGTCTGCGGGGACGGCGTGAAATGACATCGTACCGCTGCGGTGACAGGAGTAGATGCGTGTCTCCGTGATGGTCTCATCCGAGGTCTCCGTCACATAGTCAGTCTCCGCACGGAACGTCGCACTTGCGCTGACATCGGCATCAAAGAGCCAGAACGGAACGTACATCGACTGGATCTCCTTGATGCGGTTCGCGTCCTTGAATGCATCGGGGAGCAGCCACCGCCCTTGGTAGAACTTCTTGAGTGCGGCGACGGCGTCCTCCTTCGTCTTTTTGAACGGAATAATGACCGCAGGGCGCAGCATCCCGTCGAAACGGCGCGGGAGGAGATTCGGACTGCCACAGTAGGCACAGGAGGTCGCCATCGTATTGGCATCGGAAACCAGTTCTGCACCGCAGGCAGAGCAGGTCTGTACTTGCATCGCAGCGCGCTCTTCCTCCGACCACTGTGCGTTCGGCGCGTCTGCAGCGGCCTCCTTCTCCTCTGCCGTCTTAGCGGCTGCCTCCTCCTGTACACGGTAGTGCTCCTCGAGGGCTGCGGCATCCAGCTCCGTATGGCAGTGCGCGCAGACGACGCGCGTATCTCCCGGATGAAAACGGAGGGGCGCGCCACAGTTCGGACATTGATAACTGACGGTTGTTTCGGTCATGCGTTTACCTCGCTATTTGGCTGGCGTATGGTGCCCCTGCAAGAGGCCTACTGCTTATCCTTCTCATCAAACGCATCGCCGCACTGCGGGCAGAACTTCGGCGGATGCGTCGGGTCGTCGGGCGTCCAGCCGCATTTGTCACAGCGATAGAGCGGTGCTCCTGCGGGGCGCGGTTTGCCGCACTCCGTACAGAAATTGCCCTGATTCACCGCACCGCATGCACACGTCCACCCCTCGGGGATAGGTCGAGGCTTGCCGCACTCCGCACAGAACTTCCCCGTGTTGCCCGCATGACCACATGCACACGTCCAGCCCTCCGAGCTCTGCCCCTGCTGGGGCTGTGCGGGGAATGGATTCACCGCGCCGCCTGCATTGCCCTGCGGGCCGAACGTACCCATTGCGCCCATACTGAGATTGCCGACCATGCCGAGCCCCATAAAGCTCGATGCGACGCCGCTCTCGTTGCTCGCTGCCGTGCGTATCGCATCTGCCGCCGCACCGGCGATACGTCCGGCGCGCAGGTTCGCATCACTCATGATCGCGCCGTCCTGCAGATCCTTGATGCGCTGCTCATCGCGTTCGTCCGCCTTGACGCTCGACACACCGAAGGAGACAATCTCGATGCCACGTTTTTCGCCCCACTCGGCAGACAGCTCAACGGCGAGTGCATCACGTATCTCCTTCGTATAGTTGATGAGTTGCGAGTAGCGGATACCCTGCGCTGCGATACGTCCGAATGCGGGCTGCAGGGCCGTCAGCAGCTCGCTGCGCAGCTGCTCGTCGATCTCGCTGCGCATATAGTCGCCGTCCACGTTGCCGCAGACATTGGTATAGAAGAGAATCGGATTCGCGATACGGTAGCTGTACGTGCCGAAACAGCGGATGTTCACGTTGAGCGTATAGGCGCCGAGCACCGTCTCAAACTGGATCGACTGTGCCGTGCCGTACTTATTGCCGATGATCTCTTTCGTATTGACATAGTAGATGCGCTGATCCTTCGCGGGATCGCCGCCGAACGTAAAACGTCTGCCGATATTGCGCAGCACCGCCTTCAGATCACTCGCGAGATCGCCGCCGAACACCGTCGGCTCGGTCGAGGCATCGTACGTGTATGCGCCCGGCTCCGCGCAGATCTCCACGACCTTGCCCTGATCGACGATCATCATGCACTGTCCGACATTCACCACAACGACCGAGCCCGTCGTGATGATATTGCTCTCACCGCTTGTGTTCGAGCTGCGCCCGCGAGCACTGGTGCGCTTTTCGCCCTTTGCGACCAGTGTGTCGGCATCGAGGCTGTCACAACAGTAGAACTCCTTCCACTGGTCAGCGAGAACCCCGCCCACCGCGCCGGCAGCTGCCTGAATCAGTCCCATCGTTTTTCCTCCTTAGGTTCTGTCACTCAATACGAAAATCATTTTAACATAAGTACGGGAAAAGGGGATTAGAATTCGATATAAAGACAGAAGGGAGAGAAGCGTCTGGAAATAACTGAAAAGCAGGACAACGCTTTTGCTATGGCGAATGATAAAAGATATGACGAACGGAGGAAAGCCCTTGGACAACAAGAAAGAAGTGGAGCGGGCGGAGATTTAAGGGAGCGCTGATAAATTCGGCACAACCATCTTGACACATCTTTTTCGCCCGCTTATCGTTAGCAAATCCTCCACATAGCCTTTGCTATGCGTCCGGTTTGCTGCCTCAATCGGACAAAAACCTGTGCCAATCTGGCAGACCTCTTTTTATCAGTGATTCCTTAATACGTGTGCTATCGTTGTGTTGTTATCCCCTTCATGGGGGTGTGGAGGCGTAGGGAGAGGAGGCATGGCTGTGTCTACGGATCAACATGCAGAGAATTTATACGGGGAAGAACGTCGTTTGATTCAGCGGGCGGAACGAGAAAAACGACTGGTGTTTTTTGTCGGAGCCGGTGTATCCGTCCCGTCCGGTATGCCGTTATGGTCAACGGCGATTAGCGAGATAAAAACGAGAATGAAGGGGGATCTGCAGGACGATGCGCTAAAGATTCCGCAATACTATTATATTCAGCACGGAGAATGCAATTATAATCGTTTGATGAAGGATATTTTTAAGTATCAAACACCCCTGTTTACGAATGATATACACCGTGAACTTTTTAAGTTTCAAGTACGAACGATTATTACAACAAATTATGATCACCTATTGGAAGACGCTGCAAAAGAAAATTATCGTGTATGCGATGTGATCAGTCAGGATTCTGATTTGCCTTACGGTTTTACCGAAAACAAAATAATAAAAATGCATGGTGACTTTGAACACAATAATTTCGTTCTCAAGGAAGACGATTACTTGCACTATGAGCAGAATTTTCGACTGCTGACGGCGTATATCAAGACTCTTATCGCTGAAAATACGATAATATTCATTGGATATTCGTTCAATGACCCAGATTTGAAGCAAATCTTTTCATGGGTCAAAGAGGTGCTGGGGCATGATATGCCGCGCTCCTATATGATTGTGACGAAAACGGCGTATTCCGAGGCGGAAGCAAATTACTTCAAGAATTTTGGGATCAAAGTACTGTATGCTAGTATGCTATGGGAAGGTTCTGACCATGCAGAATAAATGGTTCGGATGCTCCAATTTCTGCGTGAAAAAGAGGGGCAGACCGTGGCAGCGAATATATATGATGCCTTAAAGCCTTTGCGGGATTTGAATTATGTTCATAGGAGGTACATAGAACAGGCCTTTTGGGGGACTGGCATCTTTTTGGATAACAATAAACTTGTTGTAATCGAAAATACTGGATTTAGGATCTTGAATGGCATCTCCTTTTTTGGAGGGAACGTTGAAATTCCTTATAAGAAAGATGTCTCAGATGAGGACAAAGGATGCTATAAGGAAATCTATGGAATTCTTGCAAAAAGCAGTGTTTACTGGTATGTACGTGATGAAAAAGGGAAGATTAAAAAAATCATCCCCCATATGGACGGAAACACGAGTGTGGATCAAATACGTTCTGCCGTCATGGACTATGATATGAGCACATTGAAAAAACTGAGACAGCGAAATGAGTCTATGTTGGCTGCAAATTCTGTGCTATATATGGAGCAGGCGAGACTGTCCTATGATTTGGGAGAATACGTGGAAGCATATCGATATTTACAGAGGGGGACGAATACTTTCTATCAACAAGGCAAGTATAATTGGTATTTTATTAGTTTGATAAATCGAAAATATTTAGCAAGGATAATAGATCAAAAAATATTTTCTCAGTGTTCGGAAGAGGAACAAAATGAGATCCGACAGGATGCGGAGGCAATAGATCTGGATAAGATATATTACTCTTTGCCGGATATGGAAAATGGGAACAATATATTCCTGCGAGAACTGTATACATTTCAAGTGTTTTATTCATCGTTTCTAACGATGCAGAAAAAAGCGGAGGAGGCGTTGAAAGAATCACGGACATCGTATCTCTTATTTAGCAAAATGCCTGCAATTGCGGAGCTGCGTCAATATGTTATTGAGAGCTGGAATTACCTAGTTCAGAATTTTATTCTTTTGGATCAGTATATAGAGTTTTCTTCCGGAATCCGGCAGTATGCGCGCAGTTTGTTGATGGCGATGACTGTGTCGCACGTGGAGGATGGAGGAGATATGTCCTTCGGTGATGCCGTCGGGAATATCCAGCCAGAGCCGTTGGACTCAATGGACATCTACTTCGTATTGCGCTATCTTCCCTTGGAAGACCTCCGATTCATTTTTTCGCAGAGTGAGGACGCTCAGGTCAGCATCGATGATGATGGCATCAGCAGGTTGGAGCATATCCTGTCGAACCTACCTGACATAGATGTAATTGAACGAAATGAGCTCTTTGAAAAAATCCTGTACCTTTCCTGTCATACTTGCCGGCTGCCGTCATTGATATCGGACGTGCTTCAGGCACTGGTAAATCATGTTGGGAATATCGCACATCGCTCGATGCGGATGGCGATAACAGTGTTCTTTGCATGTGCATCCCAATGTGAGGAACGGGCGGATGATGAGAATGACGCAGTACCGTTGCTTCATGAGTTTATCGAGCAGCTTCTCGCGGTCATCACAAGAAAATTGGCTGATCTTGATGATATCGGAGAATTGCTCGAACAGGCTCTGATCCTGCAAAAAAAACTGGATCATGACGGAGCGTTCGAGAGCCAATATGTATCTACGTTGCTGGAACAGGGGGCTCTTGAGGCCTTGTGCATCCTGTATCCGTATATGGATGATGATACGAAAACGCGTATTTCTGTTTTGGCGCAACGGGAAGAGTGGAATTTTGCAAATTTACCAGATCGATTGAAAATAGATGCACATGACCTAAATTTGGGCGGTCTGGACGAGGGCACGAGTTTTACAAAGCACCTTGAGCGATCGGCGGAAGAAAAGCAGCGGTTGGGGCTGTTTTGCAGGCTGCTGTGTGCGAAAATCTTACCGTCGAACAAAGACGTGGAGGAAAACCTTCTTGCGGTTTTGCCAAATGTTCGGGATGATCGAAAAGACTCTTCTCCCAGTTCCTATAAGTACATTTTTAGCTGTGTTACGAATGCATATCTCGCGGATGCTTTTGTCGAAAAAGCACGAATACGTGAGTGTATCAGGAAATCTAATATTGCTGAACTTGCATGGGTTGTTGATTGGAAAAACGATGACTATGCAAACTTTCAATGTGAATGGCTTGCATACTGCCCGGAGGCGCTGCTGCAGACTATGGCGAGACATGAAAAAGTAAGAGAACAGATTCAAAAAATGATACAGAAAGAATATTTGAATGGGACAATCAAGAAAAATATTCTCAGGATATATTTTAGCTATTTTGCGACAGGAAATATCAGCGATGGTTAAGAGGTCGACATAAGCCTAGATCGAGGCGCATTTTTCGCGGTCATCGAAATGCTTCAAATTGGCTTCGTGAGGCAGTCGGGATCGTCTCTGCTGCTCTGCTTTTGCTAGAATTTCACTGAGCTTTGTGGTATTAGAAAAAGTTCGGATTTTGATACAATCGCGGTCCATGTGCCTTTGCGATTTCGTAGGCATAGATGGCTTTCATTTTTACTTCGATGAGCTCAATGTATTCCAGCCAAAGATGTCGCAGTGCGTGATCGAAGTTATAGATTTTAACAACGAGATACACTGCGATAGAATCATTGGCTAAAAGTTTAACGAGACCTTGCGACAATTAAACTTGCAATTTGCCCCCTAGCACCCAATGCAGAAAAATTCCTTGCCATGCACTCGCTCCTATGATATAATGCGACTTGTCGCACAGCGGCATGGAGAGGTGTCCGAGTGGTCGAAGGTGCTTGACTCGAAATCAAGTGTGGTGATGAGCCACCGTGGGTTCGAATCCCACCCTCTCTGCCATTGAAAAATAAGGCTTCGTGGAGATTTGCACGAAGCCTTTTTCTGTTCTATTTTTATTTTTGACATCATTTTTGACATCATGGCAGTTATCGACCGTATTTCTCTTCACACTTAACCACTTTTTCGGTGACGCCCTCCTGCATCTGCTCCGTGTTGTGCACGTAGCGATCCATCGTGAAGGATGCTGATGCGTGGCCGAGGCGCACCTGTATCTTCTTTGCGCTGATCTCCTGCTCCGCAAGGAGCGTTGCGTGGGTATGGCGGAACGAGTGAAAACGCAGATCGGCGGGAAGATGCAGGCGTTTCTTGAGATCGGCGAAGATGTGTGTCACAGCGGTCAGTGTCATCGGCTGTGTCTCGTCGCGCAGGGAACGGAAAACATAGCTGTCCTTTGTGAGAGGGACGCCCTGCCGCAGGAGGATCGCCGTGAGCTTCTTCCTCCATGCGAGAAGGTTCTGCACGGCAGCATGGGAGAGCGTGACCGTGCGGGCACTGTAGGTCGTCTTGGTCGTACCTTCGTACTCCTCTGCAGCGCGTTTCCGAGCCTTTGAGACGCGGACGGTTGCCGCCTTTGCATCAAAATCCGACCAGCGCAGCGCGACGATCTCACCACGGCGCAGACCTGTGTCCCACGCGAACTTAAAGAGATGCTCGGTCTGCGATCCCCGGATCGCGTCGAGGAGTGCGTGATAGATCTCCGGCGTGACAATCCCCGCAGCCGTCGCCTTGTGCTTCGGCTTTCGGATGTACTCCATCGGATTGTTCTCGATCAGCCGCTCGAACTTTGCCGCACGAAAGATCGACTGCAGCAGCGTATAGACCGCCTGCCTCGTCCGATCGCCGTCGATCTGGGCGAGTATGTGCTTTAGCAGGGCTGGTTTTATGTCGGCGATCTTCATGGTCTGTGGAATCTGCGGAAGGATGTGACGATTGAGAAAGCCCTGATAGGTGGAGAGCGTCGAAGCCTCGAGTTTATCCACGTCGCGCTTCATGGCGATGAACTCGTCAGCGAAGCGGTGAAACGTCTCGACCTGCAGGAAATCTGAGATGTTCGCGTTCATGATGCGTCGCCGTTCTGCCTCAAGTTCCTGCAACGTGTAGGCGTAGAAATAGCGCCGTACCTTCTCGCCCGTGATCGGGTTCTCAAGAATGACGCTCGACTGATAGCGCCCGTCCTTGCGTTTGGTTGGCATAATAATACACCTCCGAAGATTCGATGTGGAATAATCCCCGAAGGTGTGATATACTTTGTCTTGCAACAGAGTAGGTATATCTCCTCGGAGATTGCTTGCTTCACCGCTCATCGTGTTGGTAGCACGGTGGGCGGTTTTGTTTTATAAACTAGCTTCGCTCAATCCATTTTGGATTAAATTTCGGATCGCAGGTTCTTAGTCCGTCAATGTGCTCGAACAGATCTGGTTTGATCGGGTTATAGAGCGGATCAAGGATAAAATCAATTCCTTCCCGACGTGCGAGTTTTGCAGCAGGGACAAAGTCACTGTCTCCTGAAATCAGAACAATTTGGTCTACCTGCTGCTTGTAGGCGAGAGACGCAATATCAAGACCAATCTTCATATCTACGCCTTTTTGTTTTACATCCAGCATAAAGTCCTGCTCTTTCAGATTTTCTGCCAGAATTGTTCCGCGGCACAGCTTTCTCGTTATATCCTCTCTAAGAAGAAACTGCGCCTGCTCATCCGCGAGCTTTCCAAGACGTATGGCAAACTTTCTCTTTTTCTTCAGCTCCTCAATAAACGCGAGCATCCATGTACGCAACTCTGACTGTGAAAAGTCAATCTGCTTCTGCAGGAGAGGGTGATACACCTTCTTATCCATAGGGAGACAGTCGTAGTAGAAGATGCGGTATAAATCGCTGATTGGTTTCCCGTGATGATAGAGATGGCGATAGCAGTATTTCTTGAGTTCGTCCGCGCGTTCCTCGGCGGTCTTTTCGCCAAGTCTACTCTGCGCACGGCGACGGTAGAATCCGCCGTCAACCAAGATCGCTGTTTTCATAGAACCTCCTGCAAATAAAAATGTCTCTGGATTCGGCAAAGCTCAGATAAGAGAGCAGCTTACTACCAGAGACGCTATTAGCATATTCGTTTTGTGCCATTATCATACGTCTTTGATGGTAAGTTGTCAAGTGAAAATTACATATTACAGCATACTAGGGTGTTACAGCGTGCGACGAGGTGCGCCATCCGCACCGTGAGATCATTGAGCTGTTCGGGTGAGTACGTCAACGTCACTATGAGGCTTCTTTCTGTCATCTATGGGCGGTTTTAAGCATCCTCAGAATCATCTTGCATGCCGAACATCACTTTTCTAAAATTATGTAGGCTCCTCTCCTGTACCAACCATCTTATAAAGATGTCGGGGGACAAATACAAGGCGTGAGCTAACTTTGCATATGCTTTATCGAAATCTGCGTCCTCTGGTGCTTCCCTAATTATACGCTGTAACATTTTGTTAAACTTCGAAGATGTAACGATTCGCATGGATCTATCAAGGTCTTCTTGAGTAGGTCGGCCTCGCCGATTACATTCTCTCTGGTAGAAGAAATAGACCCTTTTCGCGTGCGCCCCCAGTCGATCAATAAATTCGGCGCCGCTCTCTTTCGGTTCGTCCTGCGCCTTTTCTGTACTACGAACATCTTCAAAGAACATCTTCACGACATCGATGCCGAAGTATGCGGCGATACGCTCCGCCTCCTCGGGGGTAGTCCATACAGTTTCGCCCTGCATGAGCTTGCCGACGGTCATGAAATCCAGACCTGTCTTTTGCATGAAGCCGTTGACATCACCAGAATCCATCAATAGCTTGCTGACGTTTTTCGAGAATGTCACATCCAGCCGATCAAGGCGAACGAGGATCTCGTCCTGCACGGCTTTCGGATGACGAAGGTACGCCTGCGTCAGCGCGTGCATGGGAGAGTCCCCATCAAATGTCATGGTCGTTGTGGTGCGGACACTGCCAACATCCCAGCCCATAATTTCAGCGGGGCTAACACGATACAATTTTGCCATGATGTCTATTTTATCAGATGGAATATTCGTAACGATGTCTTTTTCATATTTATGGATGGTTTGCTTTGAGACCCCTAGGGCTTTCGCAACATCTTCTTGCGTCAGATCTCTCGCTTCGCGCATTCTCTTTAAGCGGGTGCCCTTGCTTTCAGAAGGCATACAGCCCACCTCCTATGTAATTCTGATATTTTATATAATAACATAAATCGCTCTAAAAGCAACATTTTTTCGCTAAGGAAATAAAAATAACTTGACAGGATTATTTTATCACAATATAATCCAAGTAGCCTTAAAAGTGACTTGCGAGAGGAGGGATGACCTGTTGATTATGACCGATGACCTTATCGGACTTATGGCAAAACACCATATTTCCAGAAAAGAAATGGCAAGGCGTATGGGAGTAACCCCTAAAACCTTCGCTTTGAAATTGAAGCGAGGCATTTTTGGCTCTGATGAAATCGAAGTAATGATGAAGACCTTGGACATCAGAGATCCACTTAGTATTTTTTTGCGGATGTGGTCACTTATAAAGCGACAAAGGAGGAGGCCAAACATTGAGCAACAAGCTTCAAATTTTCAACAGTGCCGATTTCGGTAGTGTCCGAAACGAATTTTAGGAGAGACAAACTGAAAGGAGTAAATGTATGGCAAACATCATGACGATCGGCAATGTACGAGGTTATATTGCCAAAGACGGCAACGCTTGGCTGAATGCTGAGGACGTGGCGCGTGGCTGGGGGTTCGTAAAGACAGAAGTCAAAGATGGCAAGACGTATGAGAGCATCAGATGGGCACGTGTGAATGCCTATCTCGAGGAATTTGGCTTTCGACCACAAGTGGGCGAAAACGATTTCCTTCCCGAGAACATGGTCTATCGTCTCGGATTCAAGGCGAACAACGAGAGAGCGCAGGCGTTCCAATCGAAACTTGCTGATGAGATCCTCCCCGCGATCCGTAAGACGGGAACCTACTCCATCCCAAAGCTGGAGAAGAATCCGAAGTACCGCACCCGCATGATCGGGACGGCGGTGCGGGATGTCCGCAGCACGGCAGCAGAACTGCAGAAACTCTTCGGCGTCAAGGATGGCATCGCGCTCGCGAAGGCAACGAGCATGATCGAGCGGGCGTACGGTGTCGAGATGCCCGAGGTCAAGGAACTCATTCCTCCGGCAGAGCACGACACAGGCTTTCTCAATCCTACCGCAATCGGCGCGAAGCTCGGCATCAGCGCAAAGGATACCAACCTGCTCCTCAAGAATGCGGGTCTCCAGATGAAGATCGGCAAGGAGTGGCGCATCACGAACAAGGGCAAGTGCTACGGTGAGGAGATGCCGTTCGAGCGGAACGGGCACAGCGGCTATCAGATTCGGTGGAACGATTCTGTTGTTGAGGTGCTGCGGTGAACCCTAAGCGAGCTCGGTCGGCCACTCAAACGCGCAGGATAGCTCAGGTGCTTCGACATCGCCCTCCAGATCGGCGCAGATGGTAGCTGTTATGGTGTCCTCAACGTCTGTTTTGAAGATGGCAGGCATTGTGGGGAGATAACGGATCAGCAGCTGATTCTCCTCCTCGACCGAAAGATCATCGTCTGGGGGGTACAGATCCAGTACGATTCGTACATTGGTCAGCATCTTGACGGGGACACTGTGCGGATCATCTTCGTCGGATGGTTCTATGTCATAGTCGGCAGAAACCTGTGCAAATAAATCAGCTGTCTTTGCTCCCCCTTTCGACGTGAAGGTCATAGAGATTCTGAAAGCATCATCACCCTCTCGGGATACGCTGACATGGTAGTCAAATGGGATGTACGCAAACAGTCGATCAGGCGACACCTGTAGGTACAGGCACAACTTGTTGAGCGTATCCAGCTGAATACCCTGACTGTAGTTATTCGAAAGCGAGGTCAGCGTCGTTCGCGAAATACCAGTGTCCTCACTGACTTTGCTTATGCGTAGCTTTCTCTCTGCGAGAAGAATTGCTAAGTTACACTTTAACAATTTACACACCTCCTAGATAAATGTACAACACATTGAACAAAAAAGCAATTGACATAGCAGTTTGACAGCTGTATAATTCAAGTATATAAATGTTCAATACTTTGTACAAAAATGGAGGTGAGAGAAAAAGGTGATTCGTGTGATAGACAATAAATTTTCTGCGATTCTTGGCAGCAGGCTCATCAAGATCAGCCAAGTGGCACGAGACACAGGAATCTCACGCACGACGCTCACGAACATCTACTACAAGCGCAGCACGTACATCACGTTCACCGTACTGAACAAGCTGTGCGGCTACCTTGAGTGCGGCGTGGATGACCTGTTTCCGTATGTCGCTGATACTGAGAGGAGGTGACCAAATGGAACGAGACCTAATCCCGATCTGGGAAAAGGCGGTGCTCAATCTCGAAGAGGCTGCCGCATATATGGGCATCGGTGTCGCACAGATACGCGCCCTTGCACACGCAGCGCGGCATGGTATGGGCGACTTTCCTGCCTTCTGGGTGGGAAAGACGATCAAGGTATCACGTCGGGCTCTCCTGCAGTGGCTTGATGATGTGGCAGTATTGCACCGCGATCTGAGCAAAGCTGCGGCGATGGTCGAGAATGCAAAGCAGATGAGTGAGACACGCGGGCGCGGGCGTCCACGCAAAAGAAAGGAGGCAGTCGCATGAGCGGCAAGAAAGTGATTGCAGGATGTGTGATCGCGGGACTAGCGCTCCTCTGCGCGGGGGCATGTAACCCTTGGGAGGATGGAAAGAACGCCATCCTTGTCGAGGAGGTCTACACGGTGCGTCCGGGCGATACGATCTGGGGCATCGCAGAGGAATACCTCGCCAAGAATACCGGCACGCGACGGTATATCCTCGAGTACAAGAGCGGCATCGAGGAGCTCAACCCGTGGCTTGTGGAGCGCAAGGGGGAGATTTACCCCGGGGATAAGTTGGTCTTGACCTATTGGGTGAAAGGAGATGCGCAGTGAAGAGTGAGTGGAGAATCTCAAGTATGTACCTCGGCGGCAAGAAGGTGTATCAGGTCTACCGTATCAAGGATATGCGCGTTGTCGACCACAGCGGTAACCGCGAATACGCAGGTGGTCTGCTGCACGATGAGCGAGAGGCAATGGCACGTGCGGAGAAGCTGAACCGTGAACAGGCATAAAAAGAACCCGGAGCGATGCTAACCACTCCGGGCGACAAGAAAGACTTACAGACACAGTATAACACAACTCAGGGAGGATTTACAACATGACAATCAATATCAGCATTACGGAACGCGACCTTGCAGGGGCGCAGAAGAACGCCATCGCTAATCTCATCTGCTCGTTGCAGGCACTCAGCACCTCCACGGGAATCAAGAGCGAGATCTCAGCGAGCTCGGAAATCGGCACAGAGATCGACCTCCTCGACGTACCGCACAAGACGAAGTCCTCGGAGACGGTCATCGTGCCCGACAAGGTCTACAAGGATGAGCCCATCCCCGCGAAAACCGCGCCCAAAGAAAAAACGAAGCCCGCACCTGCGCCGATGCCCGAGCCTGAGACGAATAGCGCGGAGGAAGTCGCTGCAGAGGACAGTACCGCCGTCCCCGCTCCCGACGATGCGAAGACAGACTACAAGAAGCTCCGTGAGACAGTAAAAGCGGAGTGCGCCGCGATCGCACGCAGCGGCAAGTCCAAGGCACTCAAAGCCCTCCTCGTAGACTGTGGCGTTGAGAAACTCAGCGAAATCTCGGATGTCGCGCTCGAGGACTTCCTTAAAGAGGCGCGAGCACTCTGATGGCTCACGCAGTTTTGAGCGCATCGGGGAGTAAGCGTTGGCTGTCTTGCCCGCCATCTGCCCGCCTTGAACGGAAGTTCCCGGACAAGACGGGCGAAGCTGCGCAGGAGGGGACGCTTGCCCACGCACTCGCAGAGGCGCGCATTCGACACTGGCTCGGTGAAATATCTGAGAACGGTCTGGCACTCCGTATTGACAGCATCCGGCATGACGCGCTCTACTCCCCCGAGATGGATGGCTACGTCCAAGAGTATGTTGATCTGTGCATCGAGAAGATCAACGAAGTGCAGGGCGTCGCACTTGTCGAAGAGCGATTAGATTTTAGCCGCTGGGTGCGGAACGGATTCGGTACGGGGGACATGGTCATCATCGGCGACGGTGTCCTCGAGATCGTAGATCTCAAATATGGTAAGGGCGTCCCGGTCTCCGCTGAGGGCAACACACAGATGCAGCTCTATGCGCTCGGCGCGATCGAGCAGTACGGCTACATCTACGATTTTGACCACGTTCGCATGTCCATCTTTCAGCCGCGCAACGGTGGACTCTCAACACAGCTCTTGTCCGTTCACGAGCTCCTTGCGTGGGGCGAGAGCATCAAGCCGATCGCCGAGCTTGCCTACGAAGGCAAAGGCGATTTTAAGGCGGGCGATCACTGCAGGTTCTGCCGTGCAGCCGCACAGTGCAAGGCACTAGCGGAGTACAACCTCGAGATCGCAAAACTCGAGTTCCGCGACCCCGATCTCCTCACGGATGACGAGGTGTCATTCGTACTGGAGCGCGTTGATGGACTTGTGCGGTATGCCGAGAAGATCAAGACATTTGCCCTTGAAGAAGCGCTCAAGGGGCATCGATGGCCGGGCTTTAAGGTCGTTGAGGGACGCAGCAACCGCAAGATCACCGATGAGAATAAGGCGGCCGCGCTCCTGCGTAAGGCCGGCTACGCAGACGATGTGATCTACAAGCCGATCGAGATGCAGACCATTACAGCGCTCGAAAAGGCCATCACGAAAAAGAAATTCGGCGAACTCCTCGGGAGTGTCGTCGAAAAGCCGCCGGGTAAGCCAACGCTTGTGCCGGAGGATGATAAACGGCCGGAATACGATTCAGTGCAGTCTGAATTTGAAGTTATGGAGGAAGAAGATCAATGAGCAGAGTTGTTATTAAGAATGTCCGTCTCTCGTATGCGAATATCTGGGAGCCGAAGCAGATGCAGGGCGACACGAGCGGCAAGATGCGCTACAGCGCGTCGCTCCTCATCAGCAAGGACGACACCAAGACCGTCAAGGCGATCAACAAGGCGATCGAGGAGGCGAAGATCGAGGGCAAGGCAAAGCTCGCCAACAAGAATGGTGTCATTCCGAAGAATATCAAACTCCCGCTGCGCGATGGCGATGAGGATCGCCCGGACGATGATGCGTACGCAGGATGCTATTTTCTCAACGCGAATGCAAGCGCGGACCACCCGCCTAAGATCGTCGACCGCCGTGTTGAGCCCGTTCTGGATCGCTCGGAGGTGTACTCTGGGTGCTACGCCAACGTCAGCGTCACGTTCTTCGCGTTCAACACGCAGGGCAATGTCGGTATCGGATGCGGGCTCGGCAACATCCAGAAGGTGCGCGACGGCGATCACCTGACAGGCGAACGCTCTGCCGACGAGGACTTCGAGGATCTCGGCGGGGATGATGACGACGATTTTCTCAGCTGATCGATAGAGCGGAGCCCGTGCGGAATATCCGTACGGGCTCTTAGAGGTATTCAGATGATACTATCCATTGACATAGAGACTTACAGCGATCTCGACATTAAGAAGGTCGGGGGGTACAAATACGCCGAGAACTGTGAGGTGCTGCTCTTCGCGTATGCGTGGGACGATGAGCCCGTGCAGATCGTGGACTTCACAGCGGGCGAAGAGCTCCCTGCGGACGTTCTCGCAGCACTCACGGATAACGAGGTCATGAAATGCGCCTATAACGCGCAGTTCGAACGCACGGTGCTCAGTCATTTCCTGCACCGCCGTAGCCCTGACGTGCCGTTTCAGTTCCTCGACCCCGTCGGCTGGTCATGCACGATGGTACACGCCCTGACGCTGGGGCTTCCAGGAGGGCTTGAGGGCGTATCAAAGGCACTGCGCCTTGCAGACGATAAGGCAAAAATGAGCGTCGGAAAACAGCTCATCACGTATTTTTGTAAGCCATGCAAGCCGACAAAGGTCAACGGCGGCCGTCTGCGGAATCTGCCGGAGCACGCGCCTGAAAAATGGGCGACATTTAAGGAGTACTGCGTGCGCGACGTTGTGGCCGAGCGAGAGATTCGCCGACGTCTCTCCAATTTCCCGGTACGGGTGGAGGAACAGCTGCTGTGGGAGCTCGATCAGCGCATCAACGATCGCGGCGTCAGCATCGATGCGCAGCTTGTATCTGAGGCGATTGACTTTGACGCAGATTTCAAAGGACGCGTCATCGCGCACGCCAAAGCACTCACAGGCCTGCCGAATCCCGCAAGCGGTGAACAGCTCAAACGCTGGATCGAGCAAGAGGAGGGATTTTTCCCAGCATCAATCACGAAGGATAATCTGCCGGAGCTCATGACGCAAGTGCAGAAACCCAAGGTCAAAGAGATGCTGAAGCTCAAACAGCTCATGTCCAAGACCTCTGTTAAAAAATATGAAGCAATGCAGCGGGCGCGTTGCGACGATGGCCGCGTACACGGATTGCTCCAATTTTACGGAGCGAACCGTACGGGGCGCTGGTGTCTAACGCCAGATCACGAGGTATTGACGCTCGACGGGTGGGTGCGACTGGATAACTGGGGCGGCGGAGAAATAGCTTGTTGGAATCCAACAACCGAAGCCATATCTTTTACAAGAGCGGTGCCTCTATCCTTTGACTACGACGGAGTTGTGCACTGCGTAGAGTCGAAGCGTATCAATCAAATATCGACTCCTGACCATAAAATGCCCTATTTCGGAAAATCTGGTCTGTGGGAATCTGATACCATCGAGAATCTCGCAAAGCATCGGTTCACGATACCTATTACCGGGAAACGCCTTGTCGACACAAGCGCTGACGATGGTTCCCTGCGAGTACTCATAATGACTCAAGCAGATGGGCACTATACAAAAGAGGCACTTCGCTTCCACTTCAAAAAGCTACGGAAGATTGAGCGCTGCAAAAATCTTTTACGCAGAGTAGGGCTCCCATTCGTCGTACAGACGAATAGTGACCAAACAACCGTTATAAGCGTGCGTCGACGCGATATGCCGATGTGGCTTCGGACATTCCGAAACAAGCGGTTTGGGTGGTGGTTACTTAACGAGTCGGCAGATATTGTGTTTGACGAGTTGGTGCATTGGGACGGCTACCGATCCAGCACGAACTCTATACAATACACAAGCACGGTCAAAGAAAACGCCGATGTGATTCAGGCCCTCGCCTGTTTATCAGGCCGAACAGCAGTAATGTTGACGAAAAAGAGGCCTGTAGCTGAGTGGAGTACGACGTATGTCGTGAATATATGGACAAACCCAGGGAAAGGGCATGACGTTCGTATAGAATGCGTCTCACAGCAATACTACGCCGGGAGAGTGTACTGCGCAGAGACAAAGACCGGATATTTCCTGACAAGACGGGATGGGAAGGTGTGGATTACCGGGAATTCAGGGAGACTTGTACAAGTGCAAAACCTGCCGCGCAATTCTATGACAGAGCTTGACGATGCGCGGGAGCTCTTACGCAGTGAAAACACATACGCCATCGAGATGATCTATGCGCATCCGCTTGACGTGCTCTCTCAGCTCATTCGTACTGCGTTTGTCCCACGCGATGGGTACCGCTTTATGGTCGCTGACTTCTCGGCGATCGAGGCGCGTGTGATTGCATGGCTTGCGGGCGAGAAATGGCGCATGAAAGTTTTTGCCGATGGCGGGGACATCTACTGCGCATCAGCGTCCAAAATGTTCGGGGTGCCGGTCGAAAAACATGGCGTCAACGGACATCTGCGGCAGAAAGGCAAGATCGCAGAACTCGCTCTCGGCTACCAAGGAAGCATCCCGGCGCTCAAAAATATGGGGGCAGATAAGATGGGACTCAGCGACGAAGAGCTGCAGGAGATTGTGATCAGCTGGCGCAAGGCGAGCCCGCGTATCAAGCGGCTCTGGTACGACGTAGATGCGGCTGCCCTCGAGGCAGTCCGTGAGTGCAGGGCGGTGACCCTGCATCACGGTGTCGCGTTCTCATACCGTAAAGGGATTCTGTTTATCCGGCTCCCCTCGGGGCGTAAGCTTGCCTACGTGCGGCCAAAAATCGAGATCGAACCCGAATTTGACCGTGAAGGGCTGACCTACGAAGGCTCGGAACAGACATCGGGCAAGTGGACGCGTCTGCGCACCTACGGCGGCAAACTCGTCGAGAACATCGTCCAAGCGATCGCGCGGGATTGTCTCGCCGTTGCCATGACACGGCTCGAGGCAGAAGGGTATCAGATTGTTATGCACATCCACGATGAGGTCGTGATCGAGTGTCCCGCCGATGCGTGCGATCTGGATAATGTGTGCCGGATTATGGGGCGGCCGATTGACTGGGCGCCGGGGCTGATCCTGACAGCAGACGGCTATATCACGGACTACTACAAGAAAGACTAGGAGGACTTACACAATGATTAAATCACAGATGGAACAGCAGCTCAGGGTATTGAAAGAGCTGGACGATCTGATCGCACGCTCGGACGCAGAGGGCAAGACAGGCACCGCATCTGCCGAAGACGTAGATCACCTGCGCACATACGCTTCCGATATGCGGCGTGCGTGCAGCACTGCGATCGCACTTGAGACAGCACTGACGCCGCCCAAGGAAGAGAAGAAAGCGGAGCCCACAGCGGAGGAGAAGAAACCCGCAAAAAGGAAGCCCCGTGCAAAGAAGGCTGAGCCCGTAGTGGAGACTCCGCCTGCAGATGCTCCTGCGTCGGAGACTGCCGAGGCTGACGACGACGATCTCAGCTTCCTCGACTGACGGGAGGCACGTATGCAGATTGCACAAGTTATAATCCCCAAGATGTTCGCGTCATACGCCGCAACATCTGAGGACTACACTCCTGACGAGCTGATTTTTCGCTGTATGCACTGCCGACATGATTTCAGGATTCCTGCACCGCGCGGCGGCATGTGTGCACCCGTATTTATCAACTGCCCACACTGCAAGACACTCATATGCTATGGGATCAGCAACGATGACAACATCTGGGCGCGTTTCGACAAGGTCGCCCCAGTCACAATGCACCTGTATCTCTACGAGTTCAAGGATTTCGTCAAGCTGCTCGTATGTGGCAAGGGACTGTCTCCTGCTCCGCGTGGATCAGTGTCGTATTGGCGGGAAGTCTCGTATAAAGAGGAGTTTCGTTTCGACACGCAGCGGAGAAAAACGACGTGGAAACAGAGCATCGGGGGGTCCCACCTACAGCGGGAACTCTGTGACCCAAAGGAGCTCGTCGAACTCGGACAAGAATCGGTGCTCCGGTATCTCTTTTCGCATTACAGCATCGCAAAGCACAAGTCCGAAATATTGAGCCTCCTGCGGACGCTCCGAGAGGCTGTCCGCGAAAAACTTGAAAAGCGTATCGGGCACAAGGTATCCTCGTTCTTTTGCCCGGCCGGGACTTTTGCCGGCTGGCTGCTCCTCCCGATTGGCAACATTGCCTATCGGATGGTGTTCAAAGATGCAGCAAACCTTCCTGCAATACTTCGTCAGCTCAATACCGGCTCCGTGCCGTGTGTCCCGTGGCTCAACCGATTCCCCACGGATTTTGACATCAACATCGTCCGCCAGGCAAAAGATACCGTTACAGGGCTGATCGTCGCCGCCAATCTTCCAGACACGCGCTCGGTGCGCCGCGCACTCACAGAGGATACATTCTGCCTGCGCAAGCTGGTGTTCCTGCATCAGCTCTTTGGCCGCTCCGACCTTGCGATGCAGGCGTTTCCGCTATTCGGAGATCATGACGGTGGGGGACAGCGCAGATACCCACTTGATGATACCCTGACATGGCTCAAGGAGTTTTACACGGACACGGAGATTCTTCGATTCCTGCGCCGATCGTCTGATTATATTGTGAGGGATACGCTGCGGATGCTTGACCTTTTAGGCGAGACGTCTTACACCGAGCTCCGGCAGCATCCGCCGAAGATTCGCGATCTGCACGATACGCTCGTTGCGCTCCGTAACAAAGAAAAGCATCCGGACTACACCTTTGATAATGAGACCGCGCCAATACGTCGCAGGCTTGCGATGCAGCAGGATCGCATACAGTTCTTCCTGCCGGAGTGCTCCCAAGTGCTTTACGACGCCGGGAAGACCCTGCACAACTGCGTCGGGACGTACGCACAGAGCGTCCGCAAGGGGGAGACGAATATCGTCCTCATGTCGGATGATCGGGGCAAGCTCGTTGCATGCATCGAGGTCGCGGACGGCAGGATCAAGCAGGCAAAGCTCGACTGCAACCAGCCCGTCAGCAAAAGGCCGGAGGTCAATGCCGAGATCATCGCGTGGGCGGATCAGGTCGGCATCACGTACAGCCGCTGTGAGGATATAGACGCACGACCGCAAGTAACAGAGACAGCGGACGCAATGACTGCATAGGAGGGATCGGCATGGGTGGATCCTCATGAGCAACAAGACGAACACCATCCCCGCGTTTTCGCACGACGCGCGCCTTACGATTGCCGTAGGGCGTTCGCGGATAGATAAGCATTGGAAAAACAAAGAAATTATGTGGTCGGACTTCGCCCGTCGCCTCAGTGAGACACAGCGGACGAACGAGACCATCGCCGAATACAAGAAACTCCCCAAGACCGAGCAGAGCCGCATCAAGGATGTGGGCGGCTTCGTCGGCGGGGTGCTTAGAGGCGGACGCCGCACGGCAGAATCCGTTGCGAGCCGGCAGCTGTTGACGCTCGACGCGGACTTTGCACAGCCGGACTTCTGGGATCTCGTGATGTTTACGCTCGAGAGCCCGGCGGCCGTGATCTATAGTACGCACAAGCACACGCCGGAAAAGCCACGCCTGCGTCTTGTGCTGCCTCTCAGTCGCCCCGTATCACCGGATGAGTACCAAGCAATCGCACGGCGTATCGCGGCGGACATCGATATCGAGCAGTTTGACGACACGACCTATCAGCCACATCGGCTGATGTTCTATCCCTCTACGCCGATTGACGGAGATTACGTCTTCGCGTACAACGATGACGCGTTTCTCAATGCTGATGAAGTGCTTGCCCGTTACGAGGACTGGCGCGATCAGTCACAGTGGCCGGAGAGCTCACGCGTGCATGCCGAGATCCGGAAGTCCGCTGAGAAGCAAGAGGATCCGTTGGCCAAGAAAGGCATTGTCGGTGCGTTCTGCCGTACGTACAGCGTCACTGAGGCAATGGATACATTCCTGCCTGGCGTCTATGAGCAGTGCGCAGCGGATGACCGTTACACCTATACGGCGGGCACGTCTGCAGCGGGGGCCGTGGTCTACGATGACGGCAAGTTCCTTTTCAGCCATCACAGCACAGACCCCTGCTGCGGGCAACTGGTCAATGCGTTTGACCTTGTGCGCATCCACAAATTCCGCGCCCGTGACGAGGACGCCGCACCGAACACACCGCCGGGGCGTCTGCCGAGCTACAAGGCGATGCAGGAGCTCGCGGCGGCCGATGACCGCGTAAGGGTTACGATCGGTGAGGAGCGGCTTCAAGAGGTACATCAAGACTTCGAAGCGGAGACGGACGACGAGCAGGATAACAACTGGCTCGCGCAGATGGACGTAACAAAGATGGGCGGTTACGAGAGCACCGCGAAAAATGTCAAGCTCATTCTCGAGAACGACCCAGGGCTGAAAGGCTCCGCTGCGATCGACGACTTCGCACACCGTATTGTCGTGCTGCGTGATCTGCCGTGGCGGCCGCGTGAGCGATCAACTGCGTGGATGGACAGCGACGACTCGTCTCTACGGAATTACCTCGAGGAGATTTACGGCATCCGTGGCAAAAGTACGATCGAGGATGCGCTCAGCGAGGTCACGACGCGCCATGCGTTCAACCCCCTCAAGGACTACCTGCTGGGGCTGACATGGGACGGCATCCCGCGCCTTGATACGGTCTTTATCGACTATCTCGGGGCGGAGGACACGGAGTTCAATCGTGCGATCACACGCAAGACACTCGCGGCGGCCGTCGGTCGTGCGCTCGAGCCCGGCATCAAGTTCGACACGGTTTTGACGCTGATTGGCAAGCAGGGGCAGGGCAAGACCTCCCTTGTACGCAAGCTTGCGCATGGCTGGCACTCCGAGAGTCTTGTGACGGTCCAGGGCAAAGATGCGATGGAGCATATCCAGGGCTTTTGGCTGATCGAGCTGGGTGAGCTGGCCGCGATCCGGAAAGCGGATTTCGAGCTGGTCAAGCAGTTCATCTCCAAACAGGAGGATTCGTTTCGTGCTGCCTACGGACGCCGCACAGAGCGGTATCCACGTCAGTGCATCTTCATCGCAACCACGAATATCGCGGACTTCATCCGCGATCAGACGGGCGGCCGCAGATGGTGGCCGATGCAGGTGGACAAAGAGCGGCAGCGCACGTCCCATTTTGAGCATCTTACGGAGGACGTTGTAGGGCAAATATGGGCGGAGGCCGTCGACGCCTTCAAAGGCGGTGAGCCCCTGCATCTGGACGGTCGCACGGGGGCGATTGCGAGGGAGCTGCAGGAGGCGCACACGGACGAGAGCCCCTTGGCCGGCCTGATCTACGACTTCGTGGATCGGCCGCTGCCGGGGAACTGGGCAAAGTTTGACCTCGGAGAGCGTCGGGACTACATCCACGGCGACGGGCTGGATATGCCCGAGGGGACGGTGCTGCGTGACCGCGTTTGCGCCTTGGAGGTCTGGGTTGAGCTTCTGAACGGCGATCCCAAAAAGCTAACTCGAACGCAATCAATAGAAATTAATGATGTTTTGCGGAAGATGGACGGATGGGAACAACCGCTTGGAGGCATCCGATTTCCACACTACGGAGTCCAAAAAGGCTTTTTTCGGAAGAAATGAACTTAGATCTGTAACTTCGGAGAAAGTTACACGGAGGCAGAAAGTTACATTTGATGAAATTGAAATTAAGAAAAATGTAACTTTGTAACTTTAAGTAACTTTCTAAAGTTACGGGTTAATCCTTAGAGAATCAAGGAGATAGAGTATATGTAACTTTGTAACTTTAAGTAACTTTCTAAAGTTACGGGTTAATCCTTAGAGAATCAAGGAGATAGAGTATATGTAACTTTGTAACTTTGTTTGTATAGAGATATTTAGGAATAAAGATATATACCCCTATATTTCCTTATTTCTAAAAAAGTGTACGCGCATGTGCGCACGCGCGTAACAGGTTACAAACGGTTTGTCAAGAGACAGAGGAGGAAAAATGAAAAATATTTTTTCAGGGCTGTTCCAGCCCGACAAAACAATAACGGAAAAGCAAGTCGAACGGAATTTCGTGAAGGCGGTCAAAGAAGCCGGCGGGCTCGCCATGAAATTCGTTTCCCCGGGGCGCGTCGGCGTGCCCGATCGCATCGTGCTTCTTCCTGGTGGGCGCGCAGTCTTCGCGGAGATCAAGCGCCCGGGCGGGCATCTGCGGAAGTCGCAGGAGATCGCCTGCCGAGAGATCCACGCAAAAGGTTTCCCTGTACACGTTATTCGTTCTGGCGCGGATATTGAGCAGTTCTGCGACTGGTATCTGCGTTGATGGTGCGGGAGTTTGTGCCGCGTCCGTATCAGCAGTATGCGATCCAGCGGATCATCGACACCCCGGCCGTAGGCCTCCTGCTGGATATGGGCATGGGCAAGACGGTTTCGACACTGACCGCGATCGACGAGTTGATGTATGATCGCTTCGAGGTGCGCAAAGTGCTGGTGATCGCACCGCTGCGCGTGGCACTGAGTACGTGGCGCGATGAGTGCGAGACCTGGGCACATACGCAAAACCTGCGTATCTCCATTGCTGTCGGTGATATGGCGACACGGGAGGCGGCACTGCGGGCAGACGCTGATATCTACGTCGTCAACCGCGATGTCGTCAAGTGGCTGGTCGGGTACTACCGCGACAAATGGCCGTTTGACATGGTCGTGATCGATGAGTCGAGCAGTTTCAAAAATCCTGCGTCACAGAGATTCAAGGCGCTGCGCAAGGTACGGCCGCTGATACAGCGCGTCGTGCTTTTGACCGGGACGCCCGCCCCCAATGGTCTGATGGATCTTTGGAGTCAGCTGCATCTCCTGGATCGCGGCGAGCGCCTCGGCAGAACGTTGACGGAGTACCGGGAGCGGTATTTCCGCCCCGGACAGCAGAGCGGCTATGTCGTGTACAGTTACGATCTGCGCCCTGGTGCAGACAAAGAGATATTTCGCAAAATCGGTGACATCTGCGTCAGCATGAAAAGCGAGGACTATCTCACCTTACCGCCATTGATGCAGAACATCGTTAAGGTACAGCTGCCGGATGAGGCACTGGAGCGATATCGCGAGATGGAGAAGGAGCTTGTGTTGAGCATCGGGGATGCAGATGTTACGGCGGTATCCGCTGCCGCGCTGACAAACAAGCTGCTGCAGATGGCCAACGGCGCGGTCTACGACACGGAGGGCGATGTCGTACGGATCCATGATGCGAAACTCGAGGCGCTGGACGAGATCATCTCCTGCAACGAGGGTAAGAGCGTCATGGTGATCTACAGCTACCGGCATGACCTTGAGCGCCTGCGGAAGAAGTACCCAAAGGCCCGGGAGCTCAAAACGGCAGATGACATCCGTGATTGGAACGCGGGGCGCATACCGCTGCTGTTGGTGCATCCGCAGAGCGCGGGGCACGGCCTTAACCTCCAGCACGGCGGGCACATCGCTATCTGGTACGGGCTGACATGGAGCCTCGAGGCGTATCAGCAGACGAATAAGCGTCTACATCGTCCGGGACAGACAGAGTCCGTAGTGCTGCATCATCTTGTCGCGAAAGGGACGATCGACGAGGACGTAATGCGGGCGCTGGAGGGCAAGGCCGCCGGGCAGGAGTGCATGCTGGATGCTGTCAAAGCAAGGATAGAGCGCTACAAGGCGCGGTAAGGAGGACTTCAAAATGCTGATTTTCATGAAGAACGTCAAGAAGTTTTTGGATCTGAAAAGCGATAACGAAAAATTTCACGCGCTGCATTATACAGACGGTCGTGTGTATGCCTCGAATCCGTACATGATGGTCTGGATTGACGGAGCCTTCGGCAAGGGTGGAGCCTATGATTTTTTGACGGGGGCGGAACTTGACGCAGAAATGCCGGATTTTGCGAAGGTGATTCCTCCGGTTAAAGATACCTCGGCCTATGCCATCTATTCGGCGGCAGAAATTGAGGAGCTGCATACGTTTCTCAAAGGGGTGGTCGCCATGTCTGCAAAGAGAAAAGATCCGCTGCCTGTGCAGCTAGAGTGGGAGCCTGTGATTATGGCGTTCAAAGTACGCGAACCGAAGCTGCAGGTACAGTATGATGCGGCCTCGTATGCGAAGAACCACCCGCACGATGAGCACGAAAAGGCTTGTGCTAATGTTAAGTTCCTTGCCGATATTGTCGGTTACTTCGCACAGCGCAAGACGGAGGTACGTATGTATGCACCGCTTCGCGTATCGCTGCAGGCACCAATTCTCTTTACGGCGGATGGCACAGGAGCAGTATTGAGTCAGCGGCGCGATATGACGATTTATAAGCGTGATTAGGGAGGGTGAAACATGGCAGATCAGAAATATCCGCAGAGCGCGGAATCGAATGAGTACAGATACCTTGACTACCTGTGGTTGGATGAGATTGCCACGGGACTGACAGCGGGCGCAGAAAAGCATCCGGGCGAGACGTGGCGGGACATCCCTGCAGCCGAGCACGCTGCACGAGCATTGCGTCATCTCTCGATGTGGCTTGCAGGCGATCGGAGTGACAGCCATATCATCAACGCGAGTATGCGCTGCATGATGGCGCGGGCGATGGAGCGTGAGGAGAATCAGAATTACGATCCTGAAGAAAGTGATGCACTCAGGGAGGAGAACAAGGAGCTGTGGGCAGAATTGAACAAGTACCGGCTGCGTGACTTTGAGGGAGGAGCAGAATGACCGAAATTAAACAAGCACGTAGCTATCTCTGGCGTGTTCGTGATGCAGAGCGTGAACTAAAACTCCTTGAGCAGGAGTACAAACAGGCGAAAGCCAATATATTGCATTTGAAGGCGATCCAGTATGACGCGGACAAGATCACAGGGGGCAAGATCGGCGATCTCTCGGATGCGATCGCTGCGATTGAGGGATATGTGGAGCGGATTAACGAGCGGTGGGATAAGCTGATCGCGCTGCGAAATGAGGCGGGGGCACTGATCGAGCAGATCGCAGATGGTCGTTATCGTGAGGTGCTGAAACGTCGGTATCTGTGGGGCGAAAGCTGGGAGCATATCGCGGTGGGGCTTGGCTATGCTATGCGTATCACCACATACACAAATTACACGGGCAAGCTCTGAATGAGTTTGAGGCTGTTTTTGAAAAATGGATACAAACGGATACAAAGACCTGTGATATAGTATAAGCTGATAATAGAGGGTGCTGCAGACGCGGTGCCCTTTTTGCATGCGTGGAAAGGAGGTGACGACGTGAAACTGCCACCGATGCAGGATCGTTTCGTGGATGAGTGGTTAATTGACTTCAACGGGACACAGGCGGCAATTCGTGCAGGATACAGTGAACGCTCGGCAAGAAGTATTGCGGGCAGGTTGTTGACAAAAGATAACATTCAGCGTGAAATTTCGCGTCGTCAAAAAGACCTCCAACGGCGTACAGAGGTGACACAGGAGCGTGTCGTCATGGAGCTTGCACGCGTTGCTTTTGCGGATGCGACGGACTTTGTACAAGTCGAGACCCGGATAATCAATAGGGGGGACATAGAGGTTCCGCTCGAGTTGGCTGTACACAAGGAGACCGCTGAGCTTTCTGCTGATCAGCGCGCGGCGATTGCAAGCATCAAACAAGGGGCCAACGGGGTTGAAATCAAGCTGCACGACAAGATCAAGGCACTTGAGCTTCTGGGGAGGCATATCGGTATGTTCAACGATAAGCTCGACATCAAAGCAACCCTCTCGGAGAATCCCTTTGCGGGGCTCTCTACAGAGGAGCTGCGGAACGTGATCGATAGTGAATAGCAGGCTGATTCTTCAAGCAAAACTAGAACTTGCACGGCGCGAGTTCTTTTTTTATTGCTGTCTGCGGGCGTCTGATTTTTACAAGCCCGAACGCACATATCTCCGTGAGCTCTGTGACGCACTGCAGGCGTTCTACGAGGGTGATGATGAGGTGCTTGTTATCAACGAGCCGCCGCGCCACGGCAAGAGCCGCACAGCGGGGCTTTTCGTTGAGTGGATTCTCGGCAGGAATCCGAAAGAGAAGATCATGACGGGCTCGTACAACGAGACGCTATCAACGGTGTTCTCGAAGAACGTCCGCAACAGTATTCAGGAGATCAAGGCGGATGCAGCACGTATTGTCTACAGTGACATCTTTCCGGGTGTCACGATCAAGGCGGGCGATGCGGCGATGAATCTATGGAGCCTTGCGGGCGGCTATAACAGCTATCTTGCGACCTCTCCGACGGGCACAGCAACGGGCTTCGGCTGCTCGCTCATGATCATCGACGACCTCATCAAGAACGCCGAGGAGGCGTATAACGAGACGGTCAAAGAAAAGCATTGGGACTGGTTCACAAACACCATGCTTTCGCGTCTTGAGGAGGGCGGCAAGATCATCGTTATTATGACGCGTTGGGCATCAGATGACCTCGCGGGCAAGGTGCTTGAGCAGTACAAAGACCACCGCATTAAGCACATCTCCATGAAGGCAATGCAGGACGATGGGACGATGCTCTGCGAGGAAATCCTCTCGCGCAAGTCCTACGAGGACAAAGTACGGGCGATGGGCGCGGACATTGCCTCTGCGAACTATCAGCAGGAGCCGATCGACATCAAAGGGCGGCTTTACAGCACACTCAAGACATACGATGACGTGCCGCGTGACAGCAGCGGGCATCCGCTCTTTACCTCGGTCAAGGCGTATATCGACACAGCGGACACGGGTGAGGATTACCTGTGCGCCATCGTCTACGGTGTGTACGCCAAGGAGGCGTATGTACTTGACGTGCTCTATACGAAAGCCCCAATGGAGGAGACAGAGCCGCAGGCGGCGCGGATGCTCCACAAAAACAGCGTCAATATTGCTGACATTGAATCCAACTCCGGCGGGCGCGGATTCGCGCGTTCGGTGGAGCGGCATCTGCGGGAGACGTTCGGGAGCAACAAGACCATCGTCCGACCGTTCCACCAGTCGCGCAATAAGGCGGCGCGCATTCTCTCTAATGCGACGTGGGTGATGGAGCACATCTATTTCCCGACCAACTGGCGCGACCGTTGGCCGGAGTACTATGACGCCATGACGCGGTATCAGCGTGAGGGCAGAAACAAGCACGATGACGCGCCCGATGCGACAACAGGCATCGCCGAGAAGATCGGCGCGGGCGAGCTATACAGTTTTGAGTAAGGAGGCAGGCTATGTCCTTTATGGACGTGATACGATTCATTATTCGCCGTGGCGCAGAGTCCGTCATGAGCGAGGATGAATTTATCGAGGTCGAGACCGCCGCGTGGCTGGCATCCGAAAAACGCCGTCAGATGATGATCGGGCAGGCTTACGCGCGCGGCGAGCATGACGTGCTCTATAAGACACGCAGCGCGATCGGCGACGGCGGAAAAAAGACCACGGTGCGAAATTTGCCGAATAACATCATCATCGACAACCAGTATGGCAAGCTCGTCAATCAGAAGGCAAGCTACTTGCTCGCCAAGCCCTTTGAGGTTAAGACAGAGGATGAGGCGTTTGGCGCACAGCTGCAGAGCGTATTCAATCAGGCATTTCGTCGCACGCTGAAGCAGATCGGCGAGGACTGCCTAAATGCGGGAGTTGGATATCTATATCCCTACTTTGCGGATAACGAACTGCGTTTTCGCCGTTTTGCGCCGGAGGAGATTCTGCCGTTCTGGATGGACGATGCACATGAGGAGCTTGCTTCATTCCTGCGCGTCTACACCCTCGAGTATTACGAGGGGCGCACGAAAAAGCAGAGTATCAAGGTGCAGTACTTCTCGAAAGAGGGCGTGCGGTACTTTACATTTGATTCGGGAAAGCTCCTGCCGGATGTAGAGGCGGAGGATTCGCCCTATTTGCAGGTAGGCGGCGTCCCCATGAACTGGGATCGTGTGCCGCTCATCATGTTCCGTGCGAACAGCGCCGAGCAGCCACTAATCTCCCGCGTGAAGTCCCTACAAGACGCGCTGAATACGCTCCTTTCGACATTCGCGGATAATTTGCAGGAGGACGCACGCAGCACGATTCTCGTCATCCACAACTATGATGGCGAGGAGCTCGGTGGCTTTCGCAAGAACCTTTCGACCTTCGGCGCGGTCAAGGTGCGTGACACGGATAGCGGCAAGGGCGGCGTGGAGACGCTCTCTATCGAGGTCAATGCGCAGAACTACGAGCTTGTCCTGCGTCTCCTCAAACGTGCCATCATCGAGAACGGCTGCGGGTTTGACGCGAAGGACGACCGTCTATCGAACAACCCGAATCAGATGAACATCCAGTCGATGTACTCGGACATTGACCTTGACGCCAACGACATGGAGCTTGAATTTCAAGCGGCACTGGAGCGTCTCATGTGGTTCGTCAGTGTTGCGCTGCGGTTGAAAAAGGTCGAGCCAGAGACGGTGGAGTTTGTCTTTAACCGTGACATTCTCATCAACGAGGCGGAGGCGATTGCGGACTGCCGCGATTCCGAGGGCGTGATCAGCCGTGAGACTATCGTCGCCAACCATCCGTGGACGAAGGACACGAAAGAAGAGCTTGCGCGTCTCAAAAGGGAGCGTGCTGAGGAGGCGGCAGAAATGCAGGGCGTGTATCCGGTAGGTGAGGATCATGGAGCACGATAAATACTGGGCGGAACGATTCGAGCAGCTGACGGAAGCGGAACTGCGCAAGGCGGACGAGCTGAGTACCGAAATGGTGAAGGAGTATCGGCAGACCGCACAAGACCTGAATGACGATATTCAGCGTTGGTATGCACGATTCGCCGCCGAGAACAAAATGAGCCTTGCGGAGGCGCGGCGTGTGCTGAATGCCCGAGAACTTGCCGAGTTTCGCTGGACGGTGAACGAATATATCAAGTATGCCAAGAAAGCGGATCTTTCCGAGGCGTATATCCAGAAACTAAAGAATGCCTCTGCGCGTGTTCACATCGACCGCCTCGAGGCAATCCGTTACCAGATGGCACAGCACATCGAAAAGCTCGCTGCAAAGGGAAATGCACGCCTCACGGACGTGCTGCGCGACATCTACCCCGACGCGCAGATGCGCACAGCGTACGAGGTGCAAAAGAAAAAGGGGTTTGAACCCTTCGCTCGCATCCCCGAGGCAGATGTTGACCGCATCCTAAAGAAACCGTGGGTATCCGATGGGTTGAACTTCTCCGACCGCATCTGGCGCGACAAAGAACGCCTGCTGAATACACTGCAAGGGGAGTTGACGCGTGGACTGATACGCGGCGAGCCGTACGGCAAGATTGCACAGCGGATCGCGGGGCGCATGGGTGTCGCCCGCAGCGCGGCGGCGCGGCTTGTAGAGACGGAGGCGGCGTTCTTTTCCTCACGGGGACAGCTGGACGCATTCCGCGACCTCGGCGTAGAGCAATATGAGTTCGTGGCGACGCTCGACAGCAGGACATCGGAGACATGCCGCGAGATGGACGGCAAGGTGCTTCCTCTCTCAGAGTTCAAACCCGGCATCACCGCCCCGCCGCTCCACTGTCACTGCCGATCAACCACCTGCCCGTATTTCGATGATGAGTTTACGGAGGGAGAGACACGGGCGGCGCGCGATCCTGAGACGGGGAAGACCGTGCAGGTGGATAGTAGGCTGAGATATGAGGAGTGGAAGAAGAAATACGTTGATGAGCCGGAGCAAGAGCCTCTGACAGAGGATGAGGAGTATGCCATCAATTACTACATCAGCAGCGGTGCTTATGTGCTGAATGATAAATTGCGCAGAGGTGCACCTTTGAATGACTTCGAGCAGAAATGCGTTTTGAATTTGGATTCGGCATTGACGAAGCTTCCGGCGTATGATGGGGCGCTGCAAAGAAGCGTCAGTTTTTTCGATGCGGAAAGTCTACAGACGTTTTTAGCTGAGCATGAGGTAGACGCTGAGGTCTCCTATCTGGCATATACGTCTATGACTGCAAGCGAGAATAGCCACATTCCCGGTGGACAGGTTCAGCTGTTTGTAATACAATCAAGACAAGGACGGGATCTTCGCGCATACAACGAGGCTGAACAGGAAGTCTTGTATCCTAGGAATAGTCGTTTTAGAGTTAAAGATGTCGAGCTGATTGGTGAACAGTTCCATATTTTCTTGGAGGAGATAGATGATGGCTGAGAAAGAGCTTTTTACAGATCGGCGCTGGCACGACCCTCCTGTGGTTAAGGTGCTGCATCACCCCGGACAATCGAAGAATAGGGCTCTCGAAATAGCTGCATTTCTACATGATACAGGAATGCTGTCGGAGGAGCGCTATCAAGAGCGACTTGCCGAAATCGAGGAGAAATTTAAGGGGCACGATCCGAATGAACGGATTCCACTGTAGTTGAACGGACACAGAGAGGAGGTATACTATGTCGAAAGATGACTACCACGTTCTCGCCTATCAGCTGCTCTCGTATCTCTATGACTGCCTCCGTCGCGGCGAAGTGCCCGACGAGGAGCAAGTGTATTGGAACGAGACGCACGCCGCCGTGAAGGTGAATGAGCGGTATTGGAACTATGTGCTGAAACATCTGGCGGATGACGGCTATATCGAGGGTCTTTCCTTCCTGTCCATTCTTGGACGAAAAGACTTGCAGCCGCGCATCGACGGTGTCGTTGCTATTACGCCGAAGGGCATCGACTTCCTCGACGAGAACAGCAGGATGAAGAAAGCCTATCGCTTCGTCAAGGGCATCAAGGAGATCATCCCTGGCGCATAAAGCACTTTGCAGATAGCGCAGAGTGCTTTTCTTATGCCCAATTTTGAAAGGAGGAGACCATGCGGATCATCATTGCAGGGACGAAGGACGAAATAGCGGCGATCCTTCGCCTTGGAGAATCGCCGCAGGTGGATGTGGGCAAGGTTATAGGGAATATTACTGCCGAACTCACACACGCGATGCAGGAGGGAGCTCATGAAGATTTTCGGCATTGACCTCAGCGTCAAACACGTTTGTTTCCTCACGCCCGACGGTAAGGAACACGCAATCTTCTTCCGTCAGTCATGGCGCAAGGGAATTTATGAGATCGTTCACTTTGACGGAGAGGTGGAAGGCATGAAAATAGTTGCCGCCTACCCTTCCGCGTGGGGTGGAATAGGGCAGGCGGTGGAGACGATTCTTTGGTTTTTGCGGTCACGGGTTAGAAGGTGGTTTCATCGCAGAGGATAAGCCCTGCCTCCGTCAGTTGGCAGATAGCACTGCCAATCGCGTAGCCATGGACGACGATGCAACCCTGATCTTCCAGTGATTCAATGGCTTTGCGTGCGTCGGCGTTGTTCCCTGCAACGTCGTTGAATACAACGAACGGATGGGGATGCCCCTGTTTGTGGCATCGGTAGAGCTCCGCAAGAATCTTTGTTTCTGTATCCGTCATAATTTCACCTCCTTTCGAGGAGGATTATAACACGTTTTAAGGAGGTGGTGCGATGGCACACTGAATCATGCTGATACAACAATCTAGCAGAATGGAGGAACTATGACAAAGGACGAACTCAAGGCTCTCGGGCTCTCCGATGAGCAGGTGGCGAAGGTCGCGGAGGACTACGAGAAGAACTACGTCGAGAAGAGCCGCTACACAGCCAAGGAGGATGAGCTAAAGGCGGCAAAGGATGAGAGCAAGACCGCACGCGGGGAGCTCGACAAGCTGAAAAAGGATCACAAGGACAACGCTGAACTCGTCAAGCAGATCGACGAGCTCAAGACGGCCGCCGATGCACGCGACAAGGAGCACGCAGCGAAGGTCAAGGCGATGGAGATTGATTCCATCGTTGAAAAGTCCCTGCTCGGTGCAAAGGCAAAGAATACCGCCGCCGTCCGTGCACTCCTGAAGCTCGATGACGCGGAGGCAGAGGACGGCAAGATCAAGGGGCTTGACGATCAGATCAAAAAGCTCAAAGAATCCGATGCGTATCTCTTTGAGACAGAGGGCGCGGTGCGGGTAGAAGGGCTGAACCCCGCAGGGGGGAGCGGCGGCGGAACACCCGCGCCGAGCGTTCAGCAGCAGTTTGAGACAGCGATGGGGCTGTAAGCGAAAGGAGTAAATTTTATGGCAATCAATACGCTTGAGATGGCAAAGATTTTCCAGCAGTCGCTCGACAAGCAGATGGGCATCGAGGCGACATCCGGCTGGATGGAGAGCAACGCGCAGAACGTGAAGTACAACGGTGGCGACACGGTGCGCATGCCGCGCATCTCGACCACGGGCATGGCAAAGTATGACCGCGACAACGGCTTCAACCAGGGTGCGGTTACGCTGACCTACGACGACTACAAGCTGACGCAGGATCGCGGCCGCACGTTCCACCTCGATTCCATGGACGTGGATGAGAGCAACTTTATCGCAACGGCGGGTAACGTCATGGGCGAGTTTCAGCGTCTGCAGGTCATCCCCGAGGTGGATGCGTATCGTTACAGCCGTATCGCTGCGCTTGCAAAGGGCGCAAGCCGTACGACGGACGGATTCACGCCGAGCGAGACGAACATCCTCGCACAGCTCGACAAGGAGATCACAGATCTGCAGGACACGATCGGCGAGAGCGAGCCGCTTCTCATCCTCATGGCGACGCCGATCCGCACGGTGCTCAACAACGTGAAGAACATCGAGCGGCATCTCGACGTGACACAGTTCAAGGCGGGGGCAATCGATACGAAGGTAAAGACCTACAACGAGATTCCGATCCTCTCCGTGCCATCCCTGCGTATGAAGACGGCGTATGTATTCAACGACGGCAAGACGACGGGGCAGGAAGCCGGCGGTTTCAAGGCTGACACAGGGGCAAAGGCGATCAACTGGATCATCATCTCGCGCCGTGCACCGATTGCAATCTCCAAGACGGATAAGGTGCGCATCTTCGCGCCGGATGTGAACCAGAAGGCGGACGCATGGAAGCTTGACTACCGCAAGTTCCACGACCTCTGGATTCCGACGAATAAGCTTGCGGGCGTCTGGGCGAATCTCGGTGCGTAAGGAGGTACATCATGACAAGACTGGTACGGCTGAACGAAGTGCAGTACGCTGAGACCGAGGAGCAGGAAGAAGGCTTGAAGGAGCAGGGCTTTTGCGTGGAGGGTCTGCCCGAAGAAACCCCCGTAATGAGTGCTGCCGATGAGAAGGACGGCGACAAGAATGCCTCCGACGGTGACAAGAAGGGCGGCAAGTAATGCTCGCCGATGTGCGGATGCTGATTAAGGCATCCGTCGTCTACGAGGTGCAGGATATTGACCTGCCCGTCCTCTCGTACATCTACAGCGACGTTGAACAGCACATCAAGAATGACTGCAACGTGACAGAGATCCCCGAGGGGCTGCGGGCGGTGCTCGATGAACTCACGGCAGGGAAGTTCCTCGCTCTGCAAAAGGGCGTGATTCTCGGCACGGAGGGCACGGAGGTCGTGAAGTCCATCCGAGAGGGGGACACGACCGTCGAACTCGGTGGGACAAGCACGGAGCAGAGGTATGACGCGCTCGTGCGCGTGCTCACAAGGGAGCGTGATTTTGCGTGTTACCGAAAATTCCGCTGGTAAGACGCGCGGTCGAACGTCTCTATGACGGCAGAATGACCGTTGAGGAGGCGCGCAAGGAGAAGAACGCAAAGAACATCACCGCGCTCGTATGGAGCGCAGTCATTGAGGATGTACCCTGCCGCGTCAGCTATAAGACCATCGCACCTGCGGGGCGCTCGGACACAGCAGACAGCATCGCACAGGCGATCACGCTCTTCACCGCGCCCGACATCAAGATCAAGCCCGGCAGCCGCGTGACCGTTACTCAGAGAGGGCGCACGATGCGTTTTTCCTGCGCGGGCATTCCTGCGGTCTACGAATCGCATCAAGAGGTTCCGCTGACAAGGTGGGAGGAGCATCCGTAATGGCGAAGATCGACACAAGCGAGCTGAAAGCATTTCAAGCGAAGCTGAAGCAGGTCGCGACACCTGCAGAACGTCAGCGGTTCTACGAGGACTGTCTTGGCGAGCTCACGGCGCGTTTTCTGCGGAAGGTCATCAAGCGTACGCCCGTCGGGAAAACTGCTTATGAGCCGATGAGGGAAAAGGATGGAAGTCCCGCAACGTATCGGCGCGGAAAGCACAAAGGCGAAGTGAAGCTCCGACGGCTCTCAGGCGGTGGGACACTGCGGCGCGGGTGGTCGATGCTGCTCAAGGGCAAAATTCGCGTGCAGAGGATCGGCGATACCTATCAGGTTGAGCTCGTCAATAACACTGCGTACGCGTCCTATGTCGAATACGGGCATCGGCAGACACCGGGGCGGTATGTGCCCGCCATCGGGAAGCGCCTTAAGGCGGCATGGGTGGAGGGTCAATTTCCAATGACACTCTCTGCCCGCGAGGTGGAGAGTACGGCACCTGCGATTCTGGCGCGAAAGATTCAGCGGTATTTCGAGGAGAGGATCCATGGGAAATGACATTGTGGACGGGATCGCCGTCCGTCTTGGCGAGCTGTTTCCCGATATTGAAGTGCATCGAGATGAAATCGGGCAGGGTTTTGAAGAACCTTGCTTTTTCATTTTGCCGCTTCGCATAGCGCAGGAGGCAAAGCTCGGCAACCGCTATTATCGGCGGCACAGCTTTGATGTGCATTATTTCCCACGCACGGAGGGCGCGTCCGAGGAGCTGCAGGAGGTCACGGATACGCTTCTCATGGGGCTCGAATACATCCGCATGGGGGACGACCTCATCCGTGCATCCCGTACGGAGGCAGAGATACATGACGGCGTGCTTCACTTCATGGCGGACTATGACGTGTTCGTCTTCCGTGAGCGTGAGAAAGTCCCGTCGATGGAGACGTTGACGCAGCGTCAGCGCGTGAAAGGATGATGAATATATGGACGAAGAAAAAGCAGTGCAGAAGGAGGCACGCTATACGCGTGAGGCACTTGCGGCATCGGCGAAGTATCGCCCGTGCTGCGACGCGCTCATGATCCTCCTCGAGGAGGGGAAGGAATACACCTTCACCGAGGTCGATCAGATGGTGGAGGAGTTTAACGGCAGGACTGTCACTGAGGCGACGGTCGGAAAGGAGTGATTTTATGGCACTGGGCGGCGGTACTTGGCTGTTTCAAAACAAGAAACTGCCTGGGACGTATATCAATTTTGTGTCGCGTGTTCGCGCATCGACGGATATTGCAGATCGCGGCTATGCGACCATGCCGTTGGAGATGGACTGGGGGCCCGTTGGCAGTGTATTCGCTGTGACGGCAGAGGATTTCCAGGAGCGCAGTCTGCCGATCTTCGGCTATGCGTATACCGCGCCGGAGCTCAAATCTCTGCGCGACCTGTTTCTCAACCTCAAGACGGGCTATTTCTATCGGCTCGACAACGGCGCGACGGCGGCGTCCTGCGCACTGGCGAAGGCAAAGTATTCGGGCAAACGCGGGAATGACATCACCGTGTCCGTCGCGGCAAACGTCGACAACACGAGTGCATTTGATGTGACGACCTATATGATCGTTGACGGCTCGCCCGCAAAGGTGGACGAGCAGAAGAACGTCAAGGCATGGGCGGATGTTGCGGATAACGACTATGTGACATGGACGCGTACGGGGAATCTCGAGGCGAAAGCGGGTGAGAAGCTGACAGGCGGCACAAACGGTGCGGCGGTCACGGGGCTCCAGTATCAGAGCTATCTTGACGCCATCGAGCCGTACTATTTCAACATCATGGGATATGCAGGTTCGGATGCGACGATCCAGCAGCTTCTGATCCAGTTCACGAAGCGGATGCGCGAGGCGACGGGCGCGAAGTTCCAGCTTATCATCCACGGCCGTGAGAATGTCGACTATGAGGGCGTGATCTCGCTCAAGAACGCCGTACGCGACGAGGGCGCACAGCCAGGCGCAGCGGTCTACTGGCTCGTTGGTGCAGAGGCAAGCTGCGCGGTCAATGCATCGTGCACGAACAAGACCTATGACGGCGAGTACCGCATCAATACGAAGTACAGTCAGTCGGAGCTTGAGCGGGCGATGGTCTCGGGCATGATGATGTTCCACAACGTCGCAGATGCAGTCTCCGGGGATGTGGTCGGTAGGACGAACATTCTCAGCGACATCAATACGTTCACGAGCTTCTCGAAGAAGAAGAACGAGGATTTCTCGCTGAATCAGGTCATCCGTGTCCTCGATCAGATCGCCATTGACGTGGCACGGCTCTTTAACAAGACCTACCTCGGCAAGGAGCAGAACGATGAGGACGGGCGCACGGCACTCTGGGGCGACATCGTTGCACTCCACAAGGAGTATCAGCGCGTGCGTGCCATTCAGAATTTCGATCCGAAGGACGTACCGATTCCGACGCAGGGAGAGAAGAAAACAGATGTGCTCATGAACTACTCCGTGCAGCCGACGTGCTGTATGGAACGCCTCTATATGACCATCGAGGTAGCATAAGGAAAGGAGTGAAACACTATGGCACTAAGTGCGATCCGCACGATGCACGCGAAGGATGTCATCTCGGCAAAACTCGCATCTGCGTACGTGTCTGTCAAGGGAGAGCGGTTCCTGCTCTTCCAGGCAAAAAAACTCGAGGCCAAGCTCGAGAAGAAGAAAGAGGAGGTTGCCATCCTCGGGCGTATGGCAAAGGGGCATAAGGCGACGAGCGTCAACGGCACGGGGAGCATGACGATCTACAAGAACACGCCGCTCTTTGATCGGATGTTGCTCGAATTTAAGTCCACGGGCAAGGATACCTATTTTGACCTGCAGATCACAAACGAGGATCCGACCTCGGAGGCAGGGCGGCAGGTGACCATCCTCAAGGACTGCAATATTGACAGCGGCATCATTGCCGCATTTGACGCTGACGGCGAATGGCTCGAGCAGGACGTAGACTTTACCTTTGAGGACGTGGAGCAGCCAACGCAGTTCAAGATGCTCGACGGTATGCAGTAAAGGAGAAACAGAATGGAAAATATGACACTGACAGGATTTCTTTCCGAAAACGCGATCAAACCTGCGTGCGTGGAGTACGTGGCATCGAAACGGTTCAAGGACGCGAAAGGCGAGCCAATCGCATGGCAGATCACGCCGATCTCCAATGACGAAAATAAGGCAATCGCTGACCGTAATCGCAAGAAGTCGTTTGTCCCCGGTACGCGTGAGACGCAGGTGCATCTCGATCAGGATCAGTACGTAAACGATCTCATCTGTGCGTGTGTGACCTATCCGAACCTCAACAGTGAGGAGCTCCAGAATTCCTATCACGCCGTCGGCGCGGGGGAGCTCGTACGGCTCATGCTGACGCCGGGCGAGTACAGTGACCTCTTCCAGGCGGTCATGCAGGCGAACAACTTTGAGGCGGGCATGGATGAGAAGATCAAAGCCGTAAAAAACTAATTAAGGAGGGCGAGTTCTATGCCAACATGGCATATTTCGCGCTCCTAAAGTTTCATATCCTGCCGCACGTTCTGTTCTCCTTGCCGGAGAATGAGCGTGCCTTTGTATTTGCGGCGATCTCTCTGAAGATGAAGGCGGACAAGAAGGCGATGGATGAGGCAAGGCGAAAGATTTGACGTGGACGGGATTTTATCCTATAATAGGCATAGAAAAGGTGCTATCGTGTAAACGGTCAGCCCCATTGGTTGAACGAGAAACCCCGCCCGAACTTGTCAGGAGCAGGCGGGTTTTCTTATGCTTTGATGGCGACGAGGATAAACAGCGTTACAAGGAGCAACGCGAGTAAATCGTTGATCGTCATGGGCATCGCCCCCTTTCAGGGGCTCAGAATCGACCGCCTACCGTATCGATAGCACCTAAAGACATTATATCATAAAAGAACCGCTTCGTCTGTGCGAGGCGGTTTTCTTATGTGAATTTTTAACTGAAAGGAGTGGACGTATGGCTACGATCAAGCAGGCGTTTGAACTCTTAGACGGTGTATCGCCCGTGCTGGATAAGATTTCCCGCACGATGGATAAGACCATCGGAAAATTTGACCGCACGGCGAAAGCCGCGTCCGGCATGGAGACGGCGGCAGAGATCGGCGCGAACGGCATCCGCAGCGCGGCAGAACGCTCGGCATCGCCGATTCAGATGCTCGGCGGACTTGTCACGGGGCTGAATCAAAAGCTGCGCAGTGCAGGAAACGGCGCGTTTGAAAAGATCAAATCGGGGCTGTCGGGCATGGCGGGGCAGTTTGCACTTGCGACCGTCGCGGCGAGTGCCTTTATGTCCGCGCTCAGCTACATCTCGGGGCTTCCTGAACGTCTGACGCGGGCAAGTGACGCCTACGCGGGCATCCAGGCGCGTCTGCGTATGGTCGCAGGTGGCGCACAGCAGGCGGCGGAGCTGAATGATCTCATCTACGCCTCGGCGCAGCGGGCACGCGGCAGCTATGAGGAGATGGCAGATTCCGTCTCCAAGATTGCCATGACGGCGAAGAAGGCATTCCCCGATGCGCATGATGTTGTTCCATTCATGGAGGGGATCCAGAAGCTATTTGTCATCGGCGGCACGGGGGTAGAGCAGCAGAAAGACGCCATGCTGCAGCTGACGCAGGCACTCGGCTCGGGCAAGCTTCAGGGCGACGAATTCCGCTCTATCGCCGAAGCCGCGCCGCTCATTGAACAGATGGTCGCGAAGTATATGCAGATTGACCCCGGACAGCTAAAGGCAATTTCGAGCGAGGGGAAGATCACCGCTGACATCCTGAAGAATGCGATCCTCACGAACCTCGACCTCATCAACGACCAGTTCGGCGCGATGGGGCGCACGTGGGAACAGAATATGCAGGTCATCAAGAATGCGGGGCTTCGCGCATTCACCCCCGTGCTGGCGGAGATCAATCGTCTTGCCAATACAGAGGGGGCGCAGCGGCTCGCTAACGCCGTTGTCTGGGGGCTTGGCGTTGCGGCGGCGGCAATCTTCGGCATCATCAATAATATCGAATGGCTCGGCAATGTGATTTCAGAGCATGGAGCGCTGATTGAGCCAATTCTTATGGGGATTGGCATTGCGTTTCTCACGCTTGGCATATCGGCAGCGGCATCTGGCTCAATGGCAGCACTCGGCGCAATGGAGCATGCGGCAGCGTCTGCCATTGAAACGGCGCAGATAATCGCTCTGATTGCCGCACAGGAGGGGCTGAACGCCGCGCTCTATGCGTGCCCGCTGTCGTGGATTCTCGGGATTATCGTGGCACTCGTCGCGGTGTTCTATGCGGCAGTCGCGGCGGTCAATTATTTTGCAGGTACGAGCATATCTGCGACGGGCATCATCTTTGCCGTGTTCGCGTGGCTCTTCACGCAGATCGCGAATTTCGTCAAGATGCAGACGAACATCTTCATCGCATTTGCCAACTTCCTTGGCAGTGTGTTTCAGGATCCGCTTGGGGCGATCTATAACCTCTTTGTCGATATTTGGAACGGCGTGACGGAGTATGTCGGCGCGGCGGTCAATGGGATTATCGACATGATTAACATGATCCCCGGCATGGACAAGATTCGCGTCTTTGACCACGTGGAGACACCGACATTTGAGCGCAAGGAGATTGCAAACGCCGCATTCCACATCGACCCGTTTGCCTATGGCGATGCGACGTATAACGCAGGGCAAGCGTACGACTTCGGTGCAAATATGCACCTGCCGGGGCTTCCTGAGGGGTTGACGCCTGACGCGTCGGGATATACCCCTGCGGGCGGCACACCGTTTGACCCGACGGACGACATCGGCAAAGCGGGCAAGGAGACGGCGGACAATACGGGTGCCATCAAGGACGCTATGGAGATTACGGAGGAGGATCTGAAGTATCTGCGCGAGGCGGCGGAGCAGGAGGCGATCAATAAGTATACGACGGCGACAGTGCAGATCGACATGGGCGGTGTGAGCAACAATATTGCGAGCGGCGTTGATGTGGATGGCATGATGACCTACATGAATGACAGCCTCATTCAGGCGATGGCGGCAGGAGCAGAGGGGGTGCATCCGACATGAGCTATTACTTCTTCGTCGGCGACACGATGCTCCCCGTGCCGCCTGCGAAAATGTCCATCAAGATCAAGGGGAAGAACAAGACCATCAACCTTATCAACGAGGGTGAGGTCAACATCATCAAAAAACCCGGGCTGACGGAGATCGCCTTTGATGCGCGTCTGCCGAACCGTCCCTATCCGTATGCGGATTACGACACATCGCTCACGGATTCTCTTGCGGGGATGCTTTTCGGCAGCAGTTTCAGCTTCAAAAAGGCGTCGCATTTCCTCTCGGCATTCAAAAAAGCGAAGGAAACGCAGTATCCGATGCAGCTCATCATCTGCCGCATGTCGGGGGCGTTCTCGATGCTTTTTGACACGAATATGTTGGTGACGCTTGAGGACTACAGCATCAACGAGGATGCAAAGGACGGGCTCGTTGTGACGTGCCCACTAAAATTCAAGCAATACCGCCCCTACGGGACGAAAGAGTGCGAGGTGACGAAGGATGAGAACGGCGTTGAACATTTGACGGTGAAGGAGATGCGCCCTGCCATCGGGCGGACGATTCCGACGGCGTACAAAGTGCGCAATGAAAAATCCATCTGGGAGGTTGCAAAGGGGATATCGAACGGTGGTATCGACTGGCGCGACATCATGAGTAGCAATGGGATATCGAATCCTGTTGCGGGGCTTCCTGCAGGGGCGGTGATGCACATTGGCTGATTTTGTCTCGGGAGACAAGCCGTCTCTCGGTGCTGCTACTCCCAAAAATGACAAACAGCTCCAGCTCATCATCCACAACAAGGAGACAGATAAGTATTACTGGCCTGCGGTGCTCGATGATGTGTGCTGGGAGACGTGCTGGAAGGGACAGCCGGGGAAACTCACGTTCAAGGTCGTTAAGGACGAGGCACTCGATTTCCATGAGGGCGACGTTGTGCAGGCGACCTATGGCGGCGTGAATTTCTTCTACGGCTATGTATTCGCGCAGAAGCACAGCAAGGACAACGTGATTGATGTGACTGCCTACGACCAGATGCGCTATCTCAAAAACAAGGACACCTATAATTTCGTCAACCTAACGGCGGGCGAGGAGATCAAGCGCATCGCGGAGGACTTCCAGCTGACCGTTGGCGAGCTGGCCGATACAGGCTACACCATTCCGAAATTTCGCGGGGCGAACAAGACGCTCATGGACATCATGCAGTCGCTTCTTGACATGACTACGGAGAACACGGGGCGGCTCTATGTGCTCTATGACGATTTTGGCAAACTCACCGTCAAGGACTTGGAGACGATGAAGATTGACCTCCTGATCGACGCGGAGACGGCCGAGGATTTCGCGTATGAGACGTCGATTGACAAGGACACGTACAACCGCATCAAGCTCTACTATGATAACAAAGACACGGGCAAGCGCGATGTGTGGATGGCGGTCAACAGCGCGGATATCAAGCGCTGGGGCATGCTGCAGCTGACCGAATCCGTAAATCCGCAGAAGGCGATGAACTTCGGGCAGATGGCGGATACAAAGCTCAAGATGTACGACCGCGTGAAGCGTACGCTCACCATCAAGAACGCGTTCGGCGATCTGCGTGTGCGCGGCGGCTCGATGCTCTACATCAATCTGCGGCTCGGCAATCAGACGCTGACAAAGCGCATCATCGTCGAGAACGTGAAACACACGCTGACGCAGGGGCATCACACGATGGACTTGACCGTGAAGGGAGATGTGATTACGGGATGAGCGCACAGCTGTTACAGACGATGCAACGGCTTGTCCAGCAGACGCAGGGAAGCAGCGACCTCTCGGATTGGTGCCTCGGCGAGGTGATTGGCGTTGCGCCGCTGACCGTCCGTGTGGAGGGCAAGGACGAAGTGACGGAAGAATTTCTCGAACTGACCGATGCCGTGCGCGACTACGATGTGGACATATCCGTCAGCCACACGACGGAGAACCGCGCAGGAGGCGGCGGGCTTGCGGAGTTCGCGAGCCATAACCACGACTACAAGGGGCGTAAGCGGATCACGGTACACAATGGGCTCCATGTCGGTGAGACGGTGATTCTTCTGCGTCAGGCAGGCGGGCAGGGCTTTGTTGTCCTTTCGCGCAACCGCGACCATACGAATCTTTCGGGACAATGGGGGTGATACGATGGCACTGCTACCTGATACGAGTACGTCAAGCCTCGGCGAGACACTCGCGGGCGCTGATTTGCAGCCGAACACGACGTATCGGATGCAGATCGAAGAGGAGCGGATTCAAGGAGCGCTCTCAGAGCGCCTCGCGGCGGTCGAACAGGCAGCGTATAAAGGAATCGCTGATAAAATGAAGTCCGTCAGATTAGCGCAGATTTTTTCGTCCGAACGAGGTGGAAAACCGGACGCAGAGTGGTGCTCTGTGGAGGATTTTCCGCCGAAGTGCGGGCAAAAAAGATGCGTCAAGATGGCGCGGCTGAATTTATCAGTGCTTCCTAAAATCCTCAATACGGAGCGATATGAATACGTCATCTATAGCTGGAACTACGGTGTGGAGCTCGCCGATCTCTTCGGCAAACCCATCCCGTATGTCCTCTCGGAGATTCCGCGCCGCGTTCGTGAGGCGCTGGTGCAGGATGACCGCATTCGCGATGTGACGGATTTTGACATCCGATATGTCAGGGATAATGCACAGGGGCGGCGCGGTGATGTGCTCGCATGTTTTAGGGTGCAGAGCATCTACGGGGACATCGCCATGGAGAAGGGGGTGCGCATCTAATGTATGAAAAAGAGACACAAGAGGCGATCCTTGCGCGGATGCTGAAGAACGTCCCGCGCGACGTGGATAAGCGCGAAGGAAGCATTATCTTTGACGCGGCGGCACCTGCATCGATTGAGTTCATGCTGCTCTATGCGGAGCTGGATTATTTTCTGAAGAACACCTTCGGCGACACGGCGGAGCGGACATATCTCATCCAGCGTGCACGCGAGCGCGGACTGAAGCCAAAGGAGGCGACCTATGCGGTTGTAAAGGGACGATTTGCACCCGCAGCACTGAACATCCCACTTGGGACGCGCTACTCCTGCGAGGCGGTCAATTACGCCGTGACGGAGAAGCTGACGGGCGGAGAATACCTGCTGACCTGTGAGATGGTCGGCACTGCGGGGAATCTTCCTGCGGGACGGCTTGTGCCGATTGACTACGTGGAGGGATTACAGACGGCGGAACTTGTCGAGGTCACGGTACCGGGAGAGGCGGAGGAGGAGACGGAGCATTTCCGCGCGCGCTATCTTGCGAGTTTTGACAGTCAGGCGTATGGCGGCAACATTGCCGATTATCGGCAGAAAGTAAATGCGATTGCGGGGGTTGGCGGCGTGAAGGTCTATCCCGTTTGGAAGGGCGGCGGGACGGTACGCATTACGTTCATGACGAGTGATTTCAAGCCTCCGGCGGCGGAACTCGTGCAGAAAGTGCAGACAGCCATCGACCCCGAACGCAATCACGGGGATGGTATTGGCATCGCGCCGATCGGGCACGCGGTCACGGTCGAGGGGGCGAGGAATGCAGCGGTGCCCATTGGCTTGCATCTCTCTTTTGCGTCTGGCACCGCATATCCGACGTACCAGAAGCAGGTGGAGGAGACGATAGATGCGTATTTTGCGGAGCTCAATAAAGGCTGGCAGGATACGCAGCGCGCAGAGATTGATAACGTGAGCAACACTGGCCTCACCATCCGCATCTCTCAGATCGAGAGCCGCATCCTTGCGATCTCCGGTATCGAGGACATCCAACACACGACACTCAACGGGCGCGAGGAGAATTTGACGCTCGGACTTGATGAGCTTGCAATTCGGGGAGAGGTGCAGAATGGATAAGATTACGCGGGATGTGCGCATTGAGCGATATTATCCGCCCGTTGTTGCGCCATCGACCGAATTTAAGACGCTCGCCGCCATTGAGAATCCTGAGTATAAAGTGCTGTGGGAACATCTGTGGCGGCGCTTTGCAAATACCTTTATCTACGAGATCGATGAATCCGGAGCCGCTCGCTGGGAGGATATGCTGCGCATGATTCGTGGTGACAATCTTCCGCTTACGATGCGGCGACAGCGAATCCTCGCCCGCATCAATGCGATGACGCCGTACAGTATACGCGCGTTCCGCTCCATGCTGGATGCGATGTTTGGCGCGGGCGTTGTCGTGCCGAGCGAGGTGTTCGCAAAGTACGAGCTATGGCTTGACGTTGCACGGACACATATATTTCGTGCGAACGAGGTGCGGCGGTTTGCTCGTGTGATTGCGCCGGCGAATATGACAATCCACATATCCAGCACAGCGCCCGTTGAGGCGTCGTTCTATTTTGTGGGGTATGTAACCCAGAGGAGAGTTATATCGATTGATTCTGGCAGCGACATATCGTATAACGTCCCCGATATGGGGCTCGGCTTTGCCGGTATCGTTAAGCAGTCAAGACACATTGTAATAAGGAGCAAGTGATATGGCACAATTTCCAATCCTCAAACTGACCCGTGCAGGTCAGGATATGGCAGGCATGAGCCAAGGCGGTGGAAAACTGATTTTTGTCCGCGTCGAGCTTGGTGATGGGCAGCTTGTAGACGGCGACTCTATCGAGGCACTGACCGCGCTCAAGCATAGCGCTATGCAGTTGCCTCTGCAGAGCTATCTCAACGAGGGCGGCGGTAAGGCGAGACTGCGCTTTGTTGTTGACAACAGCAGTCTCGCGGCGGGGTTTATCAATCGCGAGATTGGCGTATTTGCGAAGCTGGAAGGCGGTACGGAGCAGTTGTACGCCTACACCAATGCGGGCAATTATGCCGACTGGATTCCGAGCAAGGAGACACCGATCGACGGCGACATTGTCGACCTGCACATCATCATCGGCAACGCGCCGAACGTTGTCATCGAGACAGTCAACGGCGCATATGCGACAAAAATAGAGTTGGACGAGCACAACAAAGCCCCTGATGCACACGAGGATCTGCGTACTGCGATCACCAACGCAGGCATCGCAATCCTCCAACGCAGCAAGACCTACGCTGTCGGCGACATCGCCTATCACAAAGCACTGCCAAGCTGGGCGCGGCTTGAATGCGTCAAGGCGGGTACCACGGGCGCGGAGTTGCCAGATAAAATCAAACAGGTGCTCGAAAACGGGGGGTGATGGTCACTGATGGTACGGTCGTGTGGATAATCGACGATCTGCGTGACGGCACACCCGTCGGAGCGGTGCGCGGGTCGTTGTGCCTGCCCGCTGGATATATCAAAGCCAACGGTGCGACCGTGCAGCGGGCGGACTATCCGCGCCTCGTTGCGCTTGCAGACAAGCATAACCTCTGGACGGACGATGTAACCGTCCATGCGGGACTGTTCGGGCGCGGGGATGGGACGGCAACGATGATGCTCCCCAACTGGACAGACAGGATGGTGCAGCTTGCGGGAGACGGCATAGGGGCAAGTGTGGCGGCTGGACTGCCGAATATTATAGGACAGTTTGCTATTCGAGGACCGAGTGGAACTGGGTTGCTGATAGCAGACTCGTCACTTGAAGGGGCTATACAGAATATCATTACGGAGGCAGCGAACAGGGTTAATAGTAGCGGGGGATGGAGATCGTATTGTTCGGCGTATACATTGGACGCTTCACGCTCTAATCCAATCTACGGAGCATCCGACACAGTCCAACCGGCCGCAATCAAGCTAATCCCAATCATCAGATACTAAGTCCTGCGCTCCTACGCGCAGGCGAAAGGAGCGAAACAATGACAAAAGCAGGACAACTCATCACGGACGGCAATGCCGTCTGGATTATCGACGACGTGAGAGACGGCGCACGAGTCGGCGACATCATCTTGCGCCCGACCTTGCGCGACGGATACATCAAAGCCAACGGCGCAACCGTCAAAGCGTCGGAGTACCCGCGCCTCCTTGCATGGGTGCAGGAGAGTAATATGACCGTCACAGCGGAGCAGTACGCGCAGGATTGCTCCAAGTACGTCTATGACAGCGTACAGGACAAGCTGACCCTGCCCAACATGACAGGGCGCGTCCTCATGGGCGGGGAGACGGTCAAGAGCGTGGCAGCGGGACTGCCAAACCTCAAAGGAAAAGTCCTTGAGAGCTACGCAGGCTCATTTTACGCTATGAGTCAGAGTGTCCCATTTATTTACGAAAGCACATCAAGTTTCACCGGGCAAGTCCAAAGCAATGGAGGTAATAGCTCATCGAGCATACTTTTTGATGCATCAAAAGCAAATCCCATCTACGGAGCATCCGACACCGTCCAGCCGCCGGCAATATCACTCATCGCACAAATTAAATACTGAGGAGGATACACATGACAAAAACAGTCTACGCCTACGCCGAGGGTGGCAAGTACATCGGCGAGCGCACGCTTGACGATACAGACAGGTCGCCGATTTCGGGCGCATGGCAAATCCCCGGCAACATGACGGAGGAGAGACCGCCTGCCACCGAGGAGGGCTATGACATCTACTATCATGGCGGGAAGTGGGAAGAGGTCGAGCGTCCGAAGCCAGAGCCGACACCTGAGCCGCCGACGGAGACAGAGCCACAGGAGCCGTACGTTGACGACGTACGCCTTGCCGCCTTTGAGGCGATGGCAGAGCAGGAAGCCTGCCTGATTGCACATGGCGAACGCATCGCAGTCCTTGAGGCCGCACTGAAAGGAGGTGAGGGAAAATGAAGAAATGGGCCTATATGATTCCGGTATACGCGTACCTTGTGCGTGCGGGTGCGTGGGCAATCTCTGAAGAGGACAAGAAGGATGATCAGAAGGTCGTTCCCGAGATCTACCGCGAGGACGTTGCCGCATACCTCGCAGAGCGTGCCGTAGGATGAACATGAGCGCAGAACAGCCGTCATGATGTATGGCGGCTTTTTCTGTGCGTGGAAAGGAGAATGCAATGGCTCGAGGTGAAATTCTCGCCGAACTCGAGGGAATCAAAGGACAGATCAAGTCGCTTGCCGAGAAGCTGCCCATGGGACAAGATCAGCTCTATGCCATCAATGAGCGCATTGCGCGCCTTGAGGAAAGCACAAAGTCCGCGCATCGGCGTTTGGATGAGTTCAAGCACGACGTGTGCTGGACCATCGGGATGAGCACCACCATCGTCGGCATATTCGCAAGCGTGCTGACATGGGCACTCGGAGGGAGATGATCGGATGCCAAAACACGACTGGCTCCCGCCCGTAGATTGGATGGTTGGGACAGGACTCGTCGCAGTAGCAATCCTGTCCATTTTCTATGGGACGGCCGAGCTATCCAGCAACGTCACGTCTGGGCTGATCGGATTTCTCGGGCGGTCGGTTATATCAAAGAAAGAGAGGGAGATAAATGAGCCACGTATTGAACAGAAGCGCGATGCGGCAGGTGTCGCCGGCAGAACTTGAGGCACTCGCGGGAGAGTACCGGGAGAACATTCAAGCGGCCGCCGAATATATTGGCCGCGAGATCAAAGTGTACCTGCATTGGTCGGCAGGACACTACAGGCAGTTCTGGAGTGACTATCACGTCCAGATCGACAAGGACGGCGAAATCTATGTGATTGCAGACGGAGAGCTGGATGATGTACTCGCTGCAACATGGCGGCGCAACACGGGCAGCGTCAGCATCTGTATGCTCGGTTGTTACGGAGCGACAACCAACAACCTCGGACAGGAGTCGCCGACGCCACTCCAGATTGATGGCATGGCGCAGGCAATCGCCGCACTCTGTAACGGGCTGTGGTTGACCATCGACAAGACACGTGTTCTCACACATGGCGAGGCGGCGGACAACGAGGACGGTATCGAGCCGCATGAGGCGTATGGCCCGCGCACGACCTGCGAGCGTTGGGATCTCGAGTACCTCGGTACGCTGGAGAGCCCGAAGTTCCACCCGTGGTCGATGGATGGCGGCCGCGGCGGCGACGTGCTACGCGGAAAGGCAAACTGGTATAGGCAGTATTGGAAGGACAACGGCGGAACGCCGTGAAAGGAGAATCTATCATGAGCAAGTGGACAGACATCAGGGACGCAATCGTCAAGGAGCTTAACATCGACAACGTGACCGAAGAGGTCAAGCAGCGTATCACGCGTGCCATCCTCGCCGAGTGCATCCCGGCGATCGAGCAGGCCGTCGATAAGTTCGTCGGACAGGTCAAGGAGCAGGCAAAAGAGGAGCACGGCTGGTGCTACTGGCGCGATGCCGTCGTCCTCCCTGCGGTGATGCAGGGAGCCGTGTGGCTTGTGCGCCTCGTACTCGACAAGTCGCTGACACCGACGGTCAAGACTGCGTGAGATAAACAACGGAATAGATGAACAGAGGGGACAGCGTATCGTGCGCCGTCCCCTCTGTTTTTGCGTGGTGGAGTTTGACATCATATTGACATCATATACGGTGATTAGATGATGTCATATCGAGCCATACGCAAAAGCTGTTTCCTTTATATATCAGCAACCGCACAAAATGCCTGCGTTCTAAAAATCCGAATAACAAACTCGAAATCAAGTGTGGTGATGAGCCACCGTGGGTTCGAATCCCACCCTCTCTGCCATTGAAAAATAAGGCTTCGTGGAGATTTGCACGAAGCCTTTTCTGCGTGCATTTTTCGGGGAAAAACAGGAATTTGGGCACATTTTGGGCACTAGAGATTTTGAACTTGTTTTTAGAGGCTGTGAAATTTGCGGCTGCGACATAGAAAAAGAGGATGCCGTGCAACATCCTCAGATTGTTTGTGCATCACTTTTGAGCTCCTTGGTAGGAGCTGTTTGATCTCCCCGCTCAGCGGACGAAAAGACCTCTTTTGTCTCTTGTCCTGTGTCTTTTTTGCAGAATGCCCGTGTTTATGGTGGTATCCATACCCTGTTATTTGCATGGACAGGCGGGACGAGAGGACAATACTCTGGCAGACGACGGTGCATCACTTCTTTGGGGAATGTGATGCACCTTTCTCTGTTATAGGAGTGCCAGGTACTTGGCCTGCTCGTCTTTTGAGATCTTCAGAGCGTCCATGGCAGCTTCAGCTGTGAGCCCTAAACTCAAAATGAGATTCTTGATGTTCTTCAGACGCTCTTCTGTCTTGCCTTCTGCAACGCCTTCGTTATAAAGTTCTTCCATTACTCTGCACATCGTGGCAACCCCCTTTTCGTCTTCTTTGAAAAAGCGCGCACGCTCGGCGAGCACTTCGCTATACATATCGTTCGGATTGGTGCAGAAAAAGTCGTGCATCAATCGACCCAGCGGGCTGTCGCTCTGACATTCGCCATTCACATAGAGGATATGTGCACCGTCATCGAAGGCATCCGCTGTATCCTCGAAGGTGCGGAGTACCTTGTAGAGCGACTTGCCGCGCTTCCATATATCATGCTCAGTAATGAATATGACGTATGTCTCGGGAAGATCTGGGAACTCTGTCCCCTTGCTGATCGTGCGGGCGTCGATCATGCTGCTGTTGTAGCGTGCACGCCGTGGAATCGCGCCCTCGTCGCTGCGTTGTATCTCCACATTGTAGATCGCCTTGCCATCCGTTGCAAGGGCGTCGAAGCGGACAGAACGTCCGTAGAGATTCGGCGCATTCTGCTGGGTGAAAACCTCTGTCACGTGCAGACGCTCATTTCCCATCACGGCACGGAGGACGACCTCCATACAAGGGATATTCCCGTCAAAACAACTGTTGAAGAAGGTGTCGTCCATCAGACGAAGCTGTTTGATCTTCTCAAGATATTGGTTTTGATTTTGCTTGCGTGTTATGATAATCACCTCAACGCACATGCTCTACCTATATTTTATAGGGATTTCCTTTTTTTTGCAAGAATGTCATTTTTCTGGCTCTACTCCAAAACTAGTGGAAAAGTTATTTTCGGAACAGAACAGGTGTAGCTAAGGAATCGCTGATAAATTCAGCACGCCATCTTAACGCATCTTTTCCGCCCTCTCTGTCTCGACAAATCGTCCGCAGAGCACCACGCTGCATCCGGTTTTCCACCTCGTTCGGACGAAAAAAATCTGCGCTGATCTGAGGGGCTATTTTATCAGCGACTCCAAAAAAATGTCTCCATGCGTCTACGTTCTTCTTCCTGCAGTGCCTCAGAAGATGCTGCGAATCCCTGCAAGTCCTCTGTATTGAGATAGTTGACGTACTCCTTGCGCCGATCCACCGGAATCACGATCGGCATTATTTCTTCGAGGAAACAGCTATACACCATCAGCGCACGACCGACACGTCCGTTGCCATCTGGAAACGGATGAATATGCTCGAATGCGATATGCTGGCGACAGATAGTGAGTACCTTGTCCGAATCAGATGCAGCGGCGTCCATCTGTGCAGCGAGATTGTCGATCCAGTCCGTCAGTGCAGAAGGGACAAGGTAAGGTGGTGTCGGTGTGAAGTCCGCCCCGATGATCATATTCGGGCGTTGCTTGAACTGCCCCGGGACGCTATCGATTGCATCCTTGCACAGGATCGCGTGCATCTCGCGGATCAGAGAGAGGGAGAGCGGTGTGCCGGAGGTTGTTTGTTCCACCAGAAACGTCATGAACGCTTTGTAGTTCAGCACCTCGTTCAGCTCTCGCATATCCATCGCACGCGGGACATAGCCGTCAATGAGGACGCTCTTCGTCTCGCCCTGCGTCAACGTATTCCCCTCCATCGCCGTCGAGTGATGTGCCATTCGCACCATGAGATCGCTGAGGTATTCAGGGGAGTATGTCATTTTGTGCGGCTCCTTTCTATCGTAAGCTATACTGCCATAGGCGTATTCTGCGCAAAGAAAACGTTGCCATAAGATTCAACAGTGATTTCAGGCCCGTGTAGGAATAACTCTGGCTCATGCCTTACATGATCTACCTATATTTTATCGGGCTTTTTGCTTTCTTGCAAGATGGTCATTTCTCCTGCGAGCCACATTCATATACCGCTCAAAATGCCATTGACAGAAACCGTTTGGCGTAGTAGCTTATACGAACATGGAAAGGGGGGGCTTCGTTGCCATTTTATACCTACAGCTATATTGAGCAGGTTGGACAGGCGAGCCATACGGCGTGGTATGTCGTCTCGTTCCTCGCGTTCGCTGCACTGCTTGTCGTGAGTATCAAGTATCTGCGCAGCAGCTTTTCCTCGCGTTACCGCGATCTCGTCGTCCTGCTGTTTCTGGCGGTGATCTTTCTCGGCGGTATGCAGTATGGTGACTACAACCGCATGAAGAGTGACCGCGAGCAGACCTCGCGCATGGCACAGTTCGTGCAGATCCTCGGGAAGGATCTCGATGTCCCTGTCAGTGACATCAAGGTGAACTCGACCAATCTGAAGCAGGGCATGCTTGTCGATGCAGAGGGCACGTTCTACGTGATTCATTTCAATGCGGACTACACCTCGTTTCAGTATGAACGCACGCACCTCCTGCGGCGAGATATACAGATCGTAGATAAGGAGGACTGAGATGATCGTCTACTCACTGGTACTCGCAAAACTCGCTCTCGGTCTGCTCTGTCTCATCGTGCAGATCAACCTCCTCGGCAAGGGTAACCTCGCCCCAACATCCGCGACCGATCAGGTGCAGAACTACGTGCTCGGCGGCATCATCGGCGGTGTTATCTACAACAGTGCCATCTCTATGATGGACTTCCTCCTCGTGCTCGTCGCGTGGACGCTCCTCGTGCTCCTGCTGAAATTTATCAAGGCGAACAACCGCCGCGTCAAGGAGATCGTTGACGGCACACCTGCCCTCCTCATCGAGCGCGGCAAAATCCTCATGGACGAGTGCATGCGGCAGGGGCTCCTCGCGCATGATCTCACGCTGAAATTGCGTCTGGCGGGCGTCTACTACATCAAAGACGTCAAGCGTGCCGTGCTTGAGCCGAACGGACAGCTCACCATCATCCAGTATGGTGAGGCAAACGCGCACTATCCGCTCATCCTCGACGGACAGGTCGATGAGGATATCCTTGAGCTCATCGAAAAAGACCACGTCTGGCTGAACGCGGCTCTGCGCGATGCGGGCTACGAGCTAAAGAATGTCTACGTTGGCGAATACAAGGACGGCAATCTCACCATTTATCCGTACACGTAATTGTGAAAACGGCAAAAAAGAGCCACGCGAAAGTAACTCTTTCGCGTGGCTCTGCTTATCTATGACAGAAAGGCACGGGATCAGTGGATCTCGATCTGCTTGCGCTCGGGCGCATCTGCCGCCTTCGGCA